>NZ_JBVKCA010000009.1:0-411848 GCF_055656965.1 Streptomyces sp. NPDC111656 | reverse complement strand
TGAGCACTACACATGGCCCCAGCCCACCCACGCCGGCACCCAAGCCATCCGCATCAAGCGACCCCAACCTCCAGACCCGTAAAGCAACGGCATTGCCTCTAAGCCTTGATTGGTGCGGCCGACCTGGCGGCCTGCTCGATCTTCGCGCAGTAGGCTGCGCGGGCTTCCTCGTCGATCTGCTCCTCGTGTTCGGGGCGCACCCCGGTCCGGCCGTCGAGGCCCTCGCGCAGGATATCGGCGTGCCCGGCATGCCGGTTGGACTCGCCGAGGACATGGACCATGACGGCGAACAGGTTCGTGTTGAGATAGGGCTCCGGCCACCACGGCACGTGGCCGGGGGCGTCGAGGGGAAGCTCGTCGATCGTCGCGTCCGAGTGTTCCCACGTGCGCCGGTAGAACCCGATGATCTGATGGCGGGTCTCGTCCTCGGTCGCCCACAGATCGCTGCCGTTGTAGTCCTGCCATCGGGGCAGCGGTTCCGGGGAAGGGCGGTCGAAGACCTCGCCGAAGTACCTGGCCTCGACGGTGGCCACGTGTTTGACCAGGCCGAGGAGGTTGGTCCCGGTCGCTGTCAAAGGTCGGCGGGCGTCGTATTCGGACAAGCCGTCGAGTTTCCAGAGCAGCGCCTCGCGGTCCCGCCGCAGTCTCTCGTGCAGGTTGCCTTTCGCGAATTCATCGATCATGCGGCATGAGCCTGCCATGGGCTGCTCGTGGTCTCAAGATCCCGTACGTGGTCCGCGACGACTGGCAGAGCCGAGGCCTGGCCATGGCCGCCGCCCTGACCTGCTATAAGAAGCTCGCGAAACTTGCCACGTGAGACAACCTCTGAGGAATTACCTCGCGTAGAGCTCGTCACACGATCATGATCGGTGTTTGTTGAGGCGTCTCCAGCAGATGAGGTCGCAGCCCAGGGAGACGAAGGTGTCGTGAAGTTCGGTGCGGCGTTCCCTGCCTCGGGACTGGTGGGCTCGCATGTTGAGGTGTCGCACATCTCTTGGTGTGTCGAACCTGATGTCACCATGAGCGTTTTCCAACTTGCCGGAGTGATGGGGCCGTTGGACTGGCAATGAGGTGAAGCCCCCGTTACTGACCTCGTCGGCGTGATGTCGCGGGGGCTGACAAGTGGTGGCTGTCGCAGTAAGCCGGTCATATGAGGTATCCGCAAGGGGGCGGGCTGACCGCGGAGCGGCGGACGTTTCGCGAGCATATTCGGATGCAGGCGGCCGAGTTATTCGCCCTGGGAGACGACAATTCCCTGGTCGCCAAGCAGTTACGTGTCAGCGTGCGGTCGGTGCAACGATGGCGCCTGGTATGGGAGCAGGGCGGGACGTCAGCCTTGGAGTCGAAGGGGTCGGCGTCCAGGCCCAAGCTGAGTGAGGCACTGTTTGAGGTGCTCGAGCAGGAGTTGGCCAAGGGGCCGGTCGTGCACGGCTGGCCGGACCAGACCTGGACGCTGGCGCGGATCAAGACGCTGATCGGGCGCCGGTTCCACAAGAGCATGACGTTGTCGGCGATTGCGCGGACGCTGCACCGGCATGGCTTCAGCCACCAGGTCCCGGCACGCCGCGCGGTAGAGCGCAAGGAGGAAGCCGTCACCGGCTGGGTGAAGGAGACCTGGTCCCAGGTGGAAACGCCGTGGCGGCGCTCGGGGGCTGGCTCTGCTTCGAAGACGAGGCCGGGTTCTCGATGACGCCGCCCACCGTCCGTACTTGGGCCAGGCGCGGACACACACCCGTCATCCGGGTTCGAGGACGCTCCCAGCGCCGCTTCTCCATCGCCGCTCTGGCCTGCTACAAGGAAGGCGAGCGCTCACCGCTGATCTACCGGCCCAAGCGGCACGTCGATCACAAGCGGGGCGGCAGACGCAGTTTCACCTGGACCGATTACCGCGACCTGCTGACTGCAGCCCACCAACAGCTCGGCGCGCCGATCGTGCTCGTCTGGGACAACTTGAACGTGCACAAGGACGCCCGGCTGCGGGAGTTTATCGAAACCCATGACTGGATCACCTGCTACTTCCTGCCGGCCTACGCACCAGACCTCAACCCCGTCGAGGGCATCTGGTCACTGCTGCGACGCAGCAGCCAGGCCAACACTGCATTCACCGACCCGGCGCTGACCACCTGATGCGCGCCCTTCGACAGGGCCTCCGCGAGATCCAGTACCGCAGCAACCTCGTCGATGGATGTCTCGCGGCACCGCTCGGCCGCGGCCAGGGCGTCGGTGACGGCCGAAGACCGCTCCGATCACGGCCCGGGTGCCGGTCTCGCCCCGGGTCATCAGATCGACCTGGGGATGGCCGCCATGCGGGCACTGTCCCAGCCAGACCCGGTTGCACTCGCTGTCAGGCACCTTGATCGAGCCGCAGCCGGGCACCTCACCGTAGCGGGCGACCGCCGACGACGGAGAGAGTCGATGCCTCCATGCGCAGCGTCACATGTGTGCGGGTCATGGTGTGTCAGCCGCGGTTACGAGGGCGGGTCTTCTGCCGCCTGTGCGGCTGCGGTGTCGAGGTCCAGCCATGCTTCCTCGGTCAGATCCGTGGCGGCCCAGCGGGCGGCGGACACGACCTCCTCAGGGGTACGGAAACCCGCGACCACGCAGGCCACGCAGGGGTCGCGCAGCGGAAACCGCAGGGCGGCGTGGGGAAGTGCGGTGCCGTGTCGACCGGACACCCCGGCAAGGAGCCGAGCACGACGCAGTGCCGATTCCGAGGCAGGGCCGTAGTCGAAGGTGGCGTCACTCGCGGGGTGAGGACGGCTGAGCAGACCGGAGTTGAACGGGGCGGCGGCCACCACCGCGACCCCACGTTCGGCGCACGCGTCCAGCAAGGGGCGAGCGGTGCGGTCGAGAAGGGTCCACCGCCCGGCCACCATCACGGCGTCGACCTCCGCCTCTGCGACGATGCGCAGCAGCGGGGCGACCGTGTTCATGCCGACCCCGACGGCACCGATGACGCCTTGGTCGCGCAGCGCCATCAACGTGGGCAGGGCGTGGTCGAGGGCGGCGTCCAGGTGCTCGTCGGGATCATGGACGTAGACGATGTCCACATGGTCCAGTCGTAGGCGATTCAGGCTGCCTTCCAGACTTCGCAGTACGCCGTCGCGTGAGTAGTCGGGGCGGCGGACCAGCGTGTCGGGTACGGCGAAGCCTCCTGCCGTCAGATCGGATCCGGTGGGTGCCGGGTGGGGTTCCAGCAGTCGGCCGACCTTGGTGGAGAGGGTGAACTCCGTCCGTGGACGGTGCGCGAGGGCGTCGCCGAGCCGCCGTTCGGACAGTCCGAGGCCGTAGTGCGGGGCGGTGTCGTAGTAGCGCACCCCCATGTCCCAGGCGGCTTCGAGGGTGGCCTGTGCCTGGCAGTCGTCGATCGGGCTGTAGAGATTGCCGAGGGGGGCGGCACCGAATCCCAGCGTGTTGACACGGACGCTCGTACGACCGAGTGGGCGGGCCTTCACGCGGGGATTCCGTACCAGCGCGCGGCCGTTGTCCCGAAGACCGCTTCCCGTTCGTCGCCGCTGAGATCGTCGGTGAGGGATGCGGCGACGGCCACCACCTCGTCGTACTCGGCGGCGAGCAGGCAGACCGGCCAGTCCGAACCGTACATGAGGCGGTCCGGTCCCATCGTCTCGAACAGTACGTCCGCGTAGGGGCGCAGAGCCGCAGCCGAGGCCCCGCCGGTCCGGGTGACCAGGCCGGACAGCTTCACCGTCGCATTCGGGCACTCGGCCAGATCGGTCAGCAGCGCGGTCCAGGAGACGAGGCCGTCCGGACTCACGACAGGATTGCCGGCGTGATCCAGCACGAACCGGACGTCGGGCAATTCGCGCACGGCCCGCACCGCGGAAGGCAATTGGTCGGGGCGGACGAGAAGGTCGTAGACGAGGCCCGCTGCCGCGACCGACGTGATGCCGCGGCGGACCTCGGGGCGCGCCGGCCACTCCGGGTCGGTCTCGTCCTGGATGCCGTGCCGGATACCGACGAGCGCGGATCCTCCGGGTTGCTCCCGCAGTTCCGTGAGGCGGTCGGCGATGCCGGGGTCGGTCAGGTCGGTCCAGCCCACGACCGCCCGTACATGCGGGTCCGTACACGTCAGGGCCAGCAGTTCCGGTGTCTCCCCCGGCACGGCGAGGGTCTGTACGACGACGGTGGCGTCGATCGCGTTCCGCTCGAGCGCCGGCCTCAGTTCAGCGGCGGTGAAGGTCCGGCGCAGCGCAGGCACGTCGCCGGTCCACGGCTGATCGCGAACTGACAGATCCCACAGGTGGTGATGAGCATCGATACGCACGGTTCGGTCCTTGAGCGTCGAGAACGACTGGCGAGGGAAAGGCGCACGCACCCGCTGCGAGGAGCGCGGCGCGGGGGCGCCCTCCTCGCAGCGGCCGGCGCGTGGGGTGCGGCCCGCGGACGGCTCCGGCGTACGTGAGCTCTCAGTCAAGGTGGAAGATCTCCTCCGCGGGGGCCCACCACTGTCCCCCGGCCGCGGTGTCCAGGGGCCGCTGGCACGGGTCCGTCAGCGCCCACCACTCGCGCGAGACCGGGTCGGCGGCGATCGCCGCGGTGTCGGCGGCGTAGTCGGTGCCCGTGTACTCGAGGTAGCTGAACAGCAGGCCGTCCCGCAGGAAAATGGAGTAGTTACCGATGTTGGCGCGCCTGAGGGCTGCCAGGACGTCCGGCCAGACGGCGGAGTGGAGTGCGCGGTACTCCGCCTCCTTCTCCGGACGCAGTCGAATCACGGTGGCGAAGCGCTGTGCTGTCATCAGCCCTCCTTCCGCAGCCGCAGCCCGTCCATACCGCCGTCCACGGCCAGGGCGGTGCCCGTGGTCGATGCGGCGCCGGGCGAAGCCAGATAGGCGACCGCTGCGGCGACCTCGTCAGCACTGACCAGACGGCCGTGCGGCTGCCGTGCGGCCAGCGCCGCGTGCTCCGCCGCCGGGTCGTCCGCCCGGTCGAGGAGTCGGTTGACCCACGGTGTGTCGGCGGTGCCGGGACTGACGGCGTTGACCCGGATTCTCTCGGGCAGCAGATCGGCGGCCATCGCCCGGGTCAGGGAGAGCACCGCGCCCTTGCTGGCCGAGTACAGCGCCCGCTGCGGCAGGCCGGCTGCCGCAGCGATCGAGCTGATGTTGACGATCGCCGCGTGGGCCGATGCGCGCAGTGACGGCAGTGCGGCCCGGGTGACACGCACAAGCCCGAGGACGTTGATGTCCAGAACCCGGTGCCACTCGTCGTCGGTGTTGTCCTCGATACCGCCCTGCGCACCGATCCCGGCGCTGTTGACCAGGATGTCCAGCCCGCCGAGGGCTGAGACGGCTTGCTCCACGGCCGTCACGACCGAGGGATCGTCGCCGATGTCGGCCCGGACGTGGACGGCGAAGCCCTCAGGCGCCGCTTCGGCCCGATCGAGCACGGCGACGCGCGCTCCCTGGGCGGCGAGCAGCCGGGCGCTGGCC
Source organism: Streptomyces sp. NPDC111656 (assembly GCF_055656965.1). Taxonomy (NCBI): domain Bacteria; kingdom Bacillati; phylum Actinomycetota; class Actinomycetes; order Kitasatosporales; family Streptomycetaceae; genus Streptomyces; species Streptomyces sp. NPDC111656. The sequence goes on along the minus strand of NZ_JBVKCA010000009.1, from coordinate 406,398 downwards.
AGGCCGATGCCCGAGGCACCGCCGGTGACCAGGGCACTGAGTCCGTCGAACGTACCCATGTCAGGCCTGCCCGGATGTCTGGCGCTGGTGGCCGCCGCCGATTCCCACTTCCACGATGTCTCCTTCGTACAGGTAGCGCTCATCGGTCAGCCAAGTACCGGATCAGTCGTGCACCCCGAACATCCGGTCAGTGGTGCCCTTGTCCCCTGGGCGTCGCGTGCGGGAGTCGCCCGGCATCGCGTACCGCAGGAGGAAGGATCTGCTTCATAAGGATCTGCTTCATCTGGCAGGCAGGACCTTAAGGATGGGATCCATTCTGCGCAACACCACTACAGGCGTGCATAGTTTCGTCCGTTTTGATGGGAGCTCCGCAGGGCTTCTGCCGGAGGTCTGGCTGATCTCTTCCCAACGCGCAGGCGGCAGTGCCATATTGGCCACCGTCAATGAATCAGATTAATCCGTGGCGCAAGAGGGGGTTCGCCTTGGGCGACTCAACACAGGTTCCTGGCAGGGAAGATGAGGCGACGTCACGTCCCTACCGTCCAGGGTACGAACTGGTTGCGGAACAACTGCTGAACTACATCGCCCAGGAGAACCTGCGGCCCGGCGACCGCCTCCCCACCGAACAGGGCCTGGCCCAGATCCTGGGAGCAACCCGCAACGTCACCCGGGAGGCCGTGAAGGTCCTGGCCGCCATCGGCCGACTCAATGTGCGGCGAGGCGCCGGCATCTTCGTCGCCGCCTCGGTCGGCGGGCTACTGGACGACGAACTCTCGCACTTCCTGCCGACCAGCATGGAAGACGTCCGCATGCTCCTGGACTACCGCAAGGTGATCGAGTCGGAGACGGCACGCCGTGCCGCCTCCCACGCCACCCCGATCGAGGTCCGGGCCATACGGGAGAGCGCGGAGAGCACCCTGACAGCGGCCACGATGAACGACGTGGACACCTTCGCCAAGGCTGACGCGGCCTTCCACGACGCGGTGGGCGCCGCCTCGCACAACGTGTTCCTGAGGTCGAGTGTCGCCGGTGTGAGGCGCTTGGCGTCCCAGTCCGACGTGCTGCTCTTCCACGGTGACGTGCCCGGATCGCTGGAAGTCGCCGCAGGTCAGCATGTGGCCATAGCGGAGGCGGTCGCCGCGGGGGCGGCCGATCTCGCCGAGCGGCTGATGGTGGAACACATCGCCACCACACAGAGCCAGTTCGAGAAGAAGATCCGCGACCGGCTGTTCAGTCCCGGCGCTCACGCGGCCCCCGAGGGACCTCCGGGGCCTTAGCGGAGCGGCAGCACCGGGGCTCCACCGCCGTCCGCGCAAGCAGCAGTCTCGTGAACCGGCCGACCCCGCATGTGCCGCGGCACAGCGGTCGAGCCGCCCGACGCCCTGAAGTCCCGGTGGACGACCGGGACTCCCAGGTATCAACCTCCCTCAGGCGATTGGATACGTGTGTCTCATCCGTCTGCGCGCAGGGGCGTCTTCGCGCCGCTGCGAAGAAGTTTCACGGCCGCCTTCTCGGTGGCCGCAGCGGCAGCCCTGCTGACTGCCGTACCGGCCCAGGCGGCTCCCCCACCGCCGGACGTCGATGTCCATGTCTCTCCGACCGGCCGGGACGTGGGCTCAGGTAGCGCCGCACACCCTTTCAGGACGCTCGACCACGCGCGGGACTACGTGCGCGACGTCAGGCAGACCGCCAAAGGCGACATCCATGTCCGGCTCATGTCCGGTACCTACCGGCTCAGCCGTACGTTCGCCCTGACCGCCCGGGACTCCGGCCGCGACGGACACAAGATCGTCTATGAGGCCGCCCCCGGCGCACAGCCGGTGATCAGCGGAGGCGAGCAAATCACCGGCTGGGTTCCGGCCGACGGAGCAGGGCGGGTCTACAAAGCCAAGGTGGGCGACATCGACACCCGCCAGCTCTATGTGGACGGCGAATTGGAGACCCGGGCGCGCAGCGCCAAGAACCCCTCCGGCTTCAGCAAGACGTCCACCGGCTACACCTTCACCGACACCGGCCTCAACACCTACAAGCGTCCCTCGGACCTGGAGGTCGTCAGCTCCTGGGGCTGGAAGCTGATGCGCTGCCCCGTGCAGTCGATCGCCGACAACAAGATGACCGTGCAGCAGCCCTGCTGGCACAACGCCCATCTCCAGCAGGGCCAGGAGATCCAGAACCCGACCTGGCTGGAGAACGCCCACGAACTGCTGGACACGCCCGGTGAGTGGTACCTGGACAAGGGCGAGGGCGAGATCTACTACATGCCCAAGGCCGGCCAGAACCTGTCCACCGCGACCGTCACCGTGCCGCTCGTCCAGGACCTGGTGGACATCAACGGCACCAGGACCGACCCGGTCAGCAACGTGTCCTTCCGAGGCATCACCTTCTCCTACTCCACCTGGCTCGCGCCCAGCTCCTCCGAAGGCCTCATCGAGGGTCAGGCCGGCTTCCGGATGGTCGGCAACGACCCCGACTTCGACGCGACCCGCCTGAAGTGGCAGAAGACGCCCGGCGCCGTCAATGTCAGCTACGGCCACGGCATCGGCTTCGAGGGCAACACCTTCACCCGTCTCGGCGCGGTCGGACTCAACCTGAACACCGGTACCCAGGGCTCCGACATCACGGGCAACGTCTTCCGCCAGATCGCCGCCACCGGCATCCAGATCGGCGGGGTCGCGGTGATCGACGCCCACCCCGACGACTCCCGGGACATCACCAGGGACACCAGGGTCGACAACAACGTGGTCACCAAGGTCGCCGACCAGTACAACGGCTCCATCGGCATCCTGGCCGGCTACACCGACCACACCGTGATCACCCACAACAAGGTCTACGACCTTCCCTACACCGGCATCTCCGTCGGCTGGGGCTGGGGCCTCACCGACCAGGGCGGCAACAGCAACTACCCGGGGAATCTGGGCGTACCGGTCTGGGACACCCCCACGACCAGCCGCGACACCTTGGTCACGGACAACGAGATCTACGACATCATGAAGTCGCAGGCCGACGGCGGTGCCATCTACACACTCAGCACCGACCCCGGCGGCGTGGTGTCCGGCAACTACATCCACGGCATACCGTCGCCCGCCTACGGCGCGATCTACCACGACGAAGGCAGCCGGTACTGGACGAACACCGGCAACGCTCTGTGCGACGTCGCCTACCAGTGGCTGTTCCTCAACCACGGCATGGACATCGACGCCACCGGCAACTTCACCACCCAGCCCGCCTACTCCGCCCAGGCCAACAGCACGGGCAGCACCATCAGCGGCAACACCACCGTGGGTTCCTGCGGCCAGCTGCCGGCTTCCGTCGTCAACAACGCAGGCCTCCAGCCGAGTTACCGCCACCTCGACCCGGGCCCCGACGTCCCCGACCACCAGGCGCCCAGCAGGCCCGGCACTCCGACCGCAGTCACCGATTTTCCAACGGTGGCAGACCTCACCTGGGCGGCATCCACCGACGACATCGCGGTCACGGGCTACTCCGTCTACCGCGACGGCAAGCTCATCAGCGCCACCGGCAAGACCTCGGTGCGCCTTCCGGGTCTGACGGCCGGGACGACGTACGCCTTCAAGATCACCGCCCGTGACGCCGCCGGCAACGAGTCCGCCGCCGGCCCGACCCTGCGCGTCACCATGCCCTCGGGCACGGACCTCGCCCTCAAGAAGACCATCACCGCGTCGTCGTACTCGGAGGCCAACACACCGGAAAGGGCGGTGGACGGAGACCTGTCCACGCGCTGGGCCCAGGGCCTGGGCCTGCCGGACCCGTCCTGGATCCAGGTCGATCTCGGTGCCTCGTACGACGTGAACGGCGCGATCACGACCTTCGAGAAGGCCAGCGGGTACAAGTACCGCATCGAGGTGTCACCCGACGAGGTCCGCTGGAAGACACTCGCGGACCGCACCGCCGTGAACACCACGGCGGCGGCCGACTACGCCCACACGGACGATCCGGTCGCGGGCCGCTTCGTGCGGCTGACCGTCACCGGATCCAGCTGGAACGGCGGCAGCATCTACGACTTCCAGGTCTACGGCACTCCCAGCACCGTCACGGACCACACGGCCCCCACGGCACCCGGACAGCCCACGGTCAAGCCGCTGCTGCCCGGCCTGGTGGATGTCAGTTGGTCCGCGGCCACCGATGACACCGGCGTGACCAGTTACGTCGTCCACCAGGACGGCAAGCGGATCGGTGTCACCGACGCCACGACGCTGCGGGTCTCCGGTCTGACCGCCGGCACGCAGTACTCCTTCACCGTCGTGGCGCGCGACGAGGCGCTGAACACTTCCGACCCGAGCAAGGCGGCCGTCGTCACCACACCGGCCGACAACGACCTGGCCCTGAACAAGCCGGTCATCGCCTCGTCGGCGTACGACGCGGACCACGCGCCGGAGAAGGCGGTCGACGGGAATCCCTCCACCCGCTGGGCGCAGGGCGCGGGCCTGCCCGATCCGTCCTGGATCCGGGTCGACCTGGGCAAGGACACCAGCGTCTCCAGCGTGGTGACCACCTTCGAGTTGTCCGGCGGCTACAAGTACCGCCTGGAGTACTCCACCGACGGCACGACCTGGTCCCTGTTCGAGGACCACACCTCCGCCGCCACCTCGTCGTCGACCGTCTACTCCTTCGTCGACACCCCCGTCACCGCGCGCTACCTGCGTCTGACCGTCACCGGTTCCAGCGGCAACGGCGGCAGCATCTACGCGCTCCAGGCGTACGGCGGCTTCTGAGCACCCCGCTGCCGAGTACTCCGCTTCCGAGCCGAAACCTTTCTCCCCGCAGATCTCCCTACAGAAGACGAAAGCCAGGATGAAGATCACCCATGTCGAAGTACACCGGATCGATGTTCCGGCAGCCAGTCCGCCCTTCCGCTGGCGCGACGGGCTGAGCGGCAGCGCTCCGGTGGGCGACGGCGCGGTCCTGCACATCGGGACGGACGAGGGGGCCGAGGGCGTCGCGCTGTTCGCCCGCCCTGGCGCCCACCTCGTCCTGCGGGACCTGGTGGACCGGGTCTTCCGCGCGGAACTGGTCGGAGCCGACCCGTTCCAGCGGGAATGGCTGTGGCACCGGGTGTGGGAGCTGGACCGTATCCACGAACTCCCGCTCCCCACCCTGGGGTTGATCGACATCGCCCTGTGGGACCTGGCCGGCCGCTACTACGGCGAACCGGTCTGGCGTCTGCTCGGCGGCTTCCGGGACGCCATCCCCGCCTACGCCTCCACCTCGACGTTCTCCAGCGTCGCGGAGTTCCTCGACGTGGCGGACCAGTGTCTGGCCCTGGGGTATCGCGGTATCAAACTGCACGCCTGGGGCGACGCACGCCGTGACGCGGAACTGTGCCTGGCCCTGCGCGAGCACGTCGGTCCGGACGTCCCGCTCATGTACGACGGTTCGGCGGGCTTCGACCTGCCGGACGCGATCCGGCTGGGGCGGGCGCTCTCCGAGGCCGACTACCTCTGGTACGAGGAGCCGATCCGCGAGTTCAGCATCTCGGCCTACCAGCGGCTCGCCGAGACCGTCGACGTACCGCTGCTGGTGGCGGAGACCTCCGACGGGGCGCACATGAACGCGGCGGACTTCATCCGGGCCGGTGCCGCCACCTTCGGTGTCCGGGCCGGCACCACCCTCCGGGGCGGCATCACCGGCGCCATGCGGACCGCGCATCTCGCCGACGCCTACCGGCTGCGGGCCGAGGTGCACGGTTCGGACATCCCCAACCACCACCTGTGCATGGCCATCGCCAACACCACCTACTACGAGTCCCTGGTGACCTCGGTGAACGTCGTCCGAGAGCGCCATGTGGACGACCAGGGCCTGGTGCACGCCCCCGTGGGGCCCGGCATCGCCCTTCCCCTCGATTTCGGCTACGGCAGCCAACTCCTGCCGTTCGTCGAGCAACCGCGCTGAGCGGCGCGAGAACAGAAAGGCAAGGCAAGACGATGGAGTCTTCCCGATCTCCGAGAACCGGCCGGCGGCACTCGCTGCTCCGCGCGGCGGCCATCACGCTGTCCCTGGCCACCGCGGCCGCCCTGGCCGGTTGCGCCAGCGCCGACACCACCACCCCTTCCTCCTCCGGCACGTCGGCGTTCAAGCCGGTCACGCAGAAGGAGGGTTCACAGATCACGGTGTGGGCCGACTCGACCAGGCTGCCGTCGGTGCAGGCCTACCAGAAGTCGCACCCCGACGTGAAGATGAAGATCGTCACGTACGACGGCGGCGCCGACGGATCAACGTATCTGCAGTCGAAGGTGCAGCTGTTCGACCGGACCGGCAGCGGCTGGCCGGACGTGGTGTTCGGCAATCCGACCGACGTGACCTGGGCGTCGGAGGCGACCAAGCCAGGCGCGCGGCCGTTCGCCGCGCCCCTGGACGAGAAGCTCGTACCGCAGAGCACCCTGGACGGATTCGCCAGGGGTTCCCTGACGCCCTGCCAGTTCGGCGGCCACACCTACTGCATGCGCAATGACATCGCGCAGGTCCTCCTCTGGTACAACAAGTCCCTTATGGACAAGTGGGGTTACCAGGCCCCCACGACATGGCAGGAGTACGAGGCCCTCGGCAAGAAGGTCGCCAAGGAGCACCCGGGCTATCTGGTCGGCTCGGTCGGCGACACCAACTCCCATGAGTCGTACTTCTGGTCGGGCCAGTGCCCCGCGTTCAACCTGGTGAAGCCCGACACTCTGCGCACGGACCTCCAGGACCCGAAGTGCACCCGGGATGGCAACGCTGCTGGACAACCTGATCAGCGCCAAGGCCGTCGCCACGCAGGGCTTCTTCAGCCAGGGCTTCGCCAAGGACAGCGGCAGCAAGGTCCTGATGGCGTACGGCCCTTCGTGGTACGGCCAGTACCTGTTCAAGGCCGGCTTCAAGACTCCGGCCAAGCAGATCGCCGCGGCACCCCCGCTCGCCTGGGAGGGAGAGAGCACGACCGCCACGGGCAACGTCGGCGGCGGTGTGTGGATGGTGTCCTCGCACAGCGCGAACCTCAAGGCGTCCTCGGATCTGGTCACTTGGCTGACCACCTCCGACGAGAACCAGGCCACGGCGCCCACCTACCCGGCGTACACACAGGCCGCGAAGGCATGGCTGGCGAACCCGGCGAACAAGGACTACTTCGCCAATGATGTGAGCGGGCCGTTCGAGCAAGCCGCGAACGCGGTGTGGACCGGCTGGTCGAACACCAAGTTCTCGGACTCCACCGCCTGGTCCAGCGTCGTCCTCCCGGCGCTGACCGCCGGAAAGAGCCTGACCGAGACGCTGCCGGCCTGGCAGCAGGAGATCGTCGGCGAGGCCAAGACCCAGGGCTACAAGGTGGTCGATCAGTGACCTTGCTGGAGACCGAGCGCGTCGCCGTCTCCCCCGTACGCCACGGCACCACGCCGCGGCGCACGGGCCGCGGTCGCGCGGGCTGTTTCTTCGTCGCCGGGTACGCGCTGCTGCTGCTCGCGTTCGGCGTCTTCCCCACCGGGTACGCGTTCTACCTGTCGCTCACCAACGACCGGGGCCAGTTCACCGGGCTCAACCAGTTCGTGAAGGTCGTCCAGGACTACCGCTTCGCCCCGGCCTTCACCCACATGCTGATCTACCTGGTCATGTGGCTGGTGACCCTCGTCGTCCTGGTCGTGCTGACCGCCGTGGTCCTGCGCAGCCGCGTACGTCCGGGCACCTCGGCGCTCTTCCGCTTCCTCTTCTACATCCCCGGCGCCCTCGCCGGAGTGGCGAGCGTCCTGGTCTGGCTGTTCATGCTGGACCCCGACGTCAGCCCGGTGTCGAGGCTGCTCACCGCGATGGGGTTCAAGACGTTTGCCGCCGTCCTGGCGCCCGGCAACCTGCCGCTGATCCTCATGCTGATCGCCTTCTGGACCGGCGCCGGCGGCTGGATGGTCGTGATGTACGGGGCGTTGAACAACATCCCCGACGAGGTGCTGGAAGCGGCCCGCATGGACGGCGCGGGCCCGTGGCGCACCGCCTGGCACATCCAGATCCCGATGATCCGGCAGTGGATCGTCTACATGACGATCATGGCCTTCGCGACGGGCACCCAGCTGTTCGTGGAGCCCCAACTCCTCCAGACCGCCAGCCTCGGCAGGGTGAGTCCCACCTGGTCGCCGAACCAACTCGCCTACGTCTACGCCTTCCAGCAGGGCGACTTCAACGGCGCCGCCGCGATCTCCGTCGTCCTCCTCGCCGTGGGTCTCCTCGCCGCCGGGCTTCTGGTCGCCCGCTCGAACCTGTTCAAGTTGGACGAGAAATGACACAGACGACTCCCTTCCTGACGGCCGTGGGGCGACGCGCCCGCCCGTCAAGGAGCCTTCCCTTCCTGGTAGTCGGCCTCCTCCTGGCCTTTCTCCTTGTGTTCTTCGTGCTGCCGGTGATCTGGCTGCTGCTGGCCCCGTCGAAGACCGCAGGCGAAGTCGTGCGGGACAACCCGCTCTCCTTCGGTTCGTTCCATCACATCGGCACGGCCTGGCGGCACTTGTTCGCCTTCCAGGACGGCGCCATGTCGAGGTGGCTGCTCAACTCGGCCATCTACTCGGGCGGTTCACTCGTCCTGACGCTGGCCGTCAGTGTTCCGGCCGGCTACGCGCTGGCGCTGACGAGGTTCCGGGGACGCAAGACACTCCTCGTGATCACCCTGGTCACCATGATCATGCCGCAGGCCACCCTGGTGCTGCCGATCTTCCTGGAGCTCAACCGCTTCCATCTCATCGGCACCGTCTGGTCGTTGATCCTCCCCTTCTCCTTCTATCCGTTCGGCGTGTACCTGGTCTACATCTACTTCGGGAGCAGCCTCCCCAGGGACCTGCTGTCCGCCGCGCGCATCGACGGCTGCACGGAGTGGCAGCTCTTCTCCCGCATCGCGCTCCCGCTCGCCAAGCCGGTCGTCGGACTGGTCGCGTTCTTCAGCTTCGTCGGCAACTGGAACAACTTCTTCCTGCCCTATCTCGTGCTGCCGAACAGCGAGCAGTTCCCCGTCCAGGTGGGTCTGAACCAACTGCTCACCTCCACACCGTCGTTCAACCCCGTCGCCGGCGCCGGATTGAACATCACCATCCCCGAACTCGCCCTGGCCGTCATCATCGCCATCCTGCCCGTGCTGGTGCTCTTCGTCTTCTCGCAGCGCACGCTGGTGTCCGGGATGCTCGCCGGATCGAGCAAGGAATGAGCGGCACCCTGGCCGCGAAAGGAGACCGCGTGTACCGGCTCGATCCGCGCTACGCCCCCGCCCCGCAGGCCGCCCTCCACACGGGTTGGCAGGCCGTCACCTCCCAACTCCCCTACGGCTCCGCAGCGGTGGCCATCGAGGGGCCCCCGTCCGTCGACTGGTCCCTCCTCGCCGATCGCCTCGCACATGAGCTGACCGAGCGCGGCACCCCCGTCACCCTGCTCGACATCCGGAGCCACTACGCACCGCCGGCGCTCGTCAGAAGCCGTACCGAACGACCGGCGGACGCCGACGACCCCTACTTCCGCAAGCTCGCCGACAACCCTCTCGACGACCTCTTCGAGACCCTCCCGGTATCCGCACCGCCGGCGGAGGGACTGCTCCTCGTCTACGGGCCCGGCGCCGCCCTCGTGGATCACGACGTGCTCTGGTATGCCGATGTGCCCAAGCGCTACGCGGAGGCCGCCGTCGGCGCGGGTGATGCGGGCACCAACCTCGGTCTGCCCGACGAGAGGCCCGACTTCAGGCGGCTGTTCTACATCGACTGGCCGATGATCGACCAGCACCGCGACTCGCTCGCACACCGCCTCGATGCCTGGCTCGACATGCAGAGCCCCGACCACCCGGCGTGGATCGACGGAGCAGGCCTGCGCGCCACGTACGCCGCGCTGGCCCGCAAGCCCGTCCGCACCCGCCCGTACTTCAACTCCACTCCCTGGGGCGGCCATTGGGCACAGCGCGAGCTCGGCTTCAACCCCGACTCCCGCAACACGGCACTCGGTTACGAACTGATCGCGCCCGAGGCCGGCATCCTCATCGGCACCGGACCGGAGTCCCAGGCCGAGGTGCCGTTCCAACTCCTGTGCGTGCTGGAACCGTCGAGCGTGCTGGGGGCAGAGGTGCACGCCCGCTTCGGTACGTCCTTCCCGATCCGCTTCGACTACCTGGACACCGTCGGCGGCGGCAGCCTCTCCGTGCACTGCCACCCCAAGGAGTCGTACATGCGCGAGCGTTTCGGCTGGGCGTACACCCAGCACGAGACGTACTACCTGACCCTCGGCAGCGACGACACCAAGGTGTACCTCGGCCTGCGCGAGGACGCCGACGTCGACGTCTTCCGCAAGGAGGTGGAGCGGGCCATCACCGACGGAGTCCCCATGGACCCCGAGGACCACGTCCTGGCCTTCCCCGCCGAGCAGGGCCAGTTGTTCATGATCCCGGCGGGCACCCCACACGCCAGCGGCGCGGGCAACCTCGTGCTGGAGATCAGCGCCACCCCGTACCTCTACAGCCTGCGGTTCTACGACTGGCTGCGGCCCGGCGCCGACGGCAACCCGCGCCCCCTGCCCTACGAGCACGGGTTCGCCAACCTGGAGACCGGCCGACGCGGTACGGCCGTCGCCCGTGACCTGGTTCAGCAACCGCGCACCCTGCGCGAGGGTACCGGCTGGCGGGAGGAGGTCATCGGCGAACTGGCCGAGATGTTCTACGAGGTCAGACGCTTCGTGCTCGACGCCGGGGCCGAGGCCGCCGACGACGCACAGGGCCGGTTCCACATCCTGAACGTGGTCGAAGGGGAAGGCGTCACCGTGCACACGGCGGCCGGAGACCGGCACGAACTCGCCTACGCGGAGACACTCACCGTGCCGGCCGCGGTCGGCCGCTACACCCTGCGAGCGTCCGGTGGCGGCCCGGTGCGTGTCGTGAAGGCATTCGTCCGTTGATTCCTGTCCTGGAGATCGGCGGCACCCATGTCACCGCGGCGCTCGTCGACCTGCGCGACGGACGTGTCACCAGCCGCACGCGCAAGCCGCTCGACGCGGACGGCGATGCCGAAGACATCCTCGGCGTCGTCCGACACTGCGCCGACGGCCTACCGGTACCTCCTGGTGCGCGGTGGGGCGTGGCGGTGCCAGGGCCGTTCGACTACGCGAGGGGAGTTGCCCTCTTCAAGGGCGTGGGCAAATTCGACGCCCTGTACGGGATGGACCTGCGCGCAGCACTCCTCGACGGACTGCGGCAGCGTCCCGGCGACGTCGTGTTCCTCAACGACGCCCACGCCTTCCTGACCGGCGAATGGTCCACGGGCACCGTCCGCGGGCACCGCCGCGCCGTGGGCATCACGCTCGGCACCGGTGTCGGCTCGGCATTTCTCGCCGACGGCCGCATCTGCGACAGCGGTCCCGGCGTACCACTCGAGGGGCGGATGGACCTCACCGAGATCGATGACCGGCCGCTGGAGGACACCGTCTCACGCCGGGCGATCCTCGCCCGCTACGGCGACCCCGCCGCTGATGTACACGACATCGCCGGACGAGCCAGAGCCGGGGAGGCACGGGCTCAACGGGTGCTTGACGACGTCTTCACCGGACTGGGCGTCGTACTGGGCCCGCGCCTGCTGGACTTCGGCGCGACCGCCCTGGTCGTCGGAGGCTCCATGGCCCGCTCCTGGGACATAGTCGCCCCCGCGCTGTCCACCGGTCTCGTGACCGGAGGCTGGACGGCCGGCGCACGGCGTACTCGTGCGGTGAAGCCTGCCGACCCCGCGGGGGACGCCGCGCTGGTGGGCTCGGCCCGCGCGGCGGTGCGCGTAGGCGGCGGAACCAGCTGAAGTCGGCCATGGTCGGCGGCGGCGTCATACCGGTGGGGCGGGTGCGGCCGGGGCGTCACCGAAGGTTTCGGTGACGCCCCTGATGTGTCGATCGGCAGGTCGGCTCTCGCGTGAGGGCACATACCTCCTCGTCCGGCTCAGGCTGTCGACAGCGCGCACTCGCCGCGGTCGGCCTTCATCGGGCCGGCGGCGGTCGGCAGGACGTCGAAGTCGAACATGGCGGTGGGTACGTACAGCGAGCAGCAGGCGTTGGGGATGTCGACGATGCCGCTGATGCGTCCCTCTATGGGGGAGGAGCCGAGCAGCAGGTAGGCCTGCTCTCCGCTGTAGCCGAACTTCTTGAAGTACTCGACGGCGTTGAGGCAGGCCCGGCGGTAGGCCAGCGTCGCGTCCAGGTAGTAGTTCGTGTCCGTGTCGTGGTCGACGGAGATCCCGATGAAGGTGAGGAACTCCGTGTACCTCGGCTCGACGTTGCCGGGGATGAAAACGGGGTTGGTGGAGATGCCATAGGTCTCCATGCCGCCCTTGATCAGGTCGACGTGGAAGTCTATGAAGCCGCCCATCTCGATGGCGCCGCAGAAGGTGATCTCTCCGTCGCCCTGGCTGAAGTGCAGGTCGCCTCCGGAGAGCTTCGCGTCCTTGACGTGCACGGGGTAGAAGACCCTCGATCCCCGGGTGAAGTTCTTGATGTCGTGGTTGCCTCCGTTCTCGCGGGCCGGCACCGTGCGTGCGCCTTCCGCGCCGATGCGCTTGGCGAGGTCTCCGGTGGCCGTACCGGCGAGTGCGTTGGTGCCGTCCGGAGGTACGGCGAGGGGCGGGACCCGGTTGGGGTCCGTGTCGATCAGCGCCTGCTCGCGGGCGTTCCAGCGGGCGAGCATCTCGGTGGACGGGGCGGTTCCGAACAGCCCGGGGTGGGTGATTCCGGTGAAGCGGATCCCGGGAAGGTGGCGGGATACGGCCTGCTGTCCGTGGAAGTCCCATACCGCCTTGTAGGCGTCCGGGAAGTAGTCGGTCAGGAAGCCTCCGCCGTTGGCCTTGGCGAAGATGCCGGTGTAGCCCCAGCCCTGTCCTGCCGAGTCCCCGGTCTGCTGCGGCACGGGGCCGAGGTCGAGGATGTCGACGACGAGCAGGTCGCCGGGTTCGGCACCTTCCACGCCTATCGGGCCGCTGAGCATGTGAGGGATGGTCAGGTCGATGTCGCGTACGTCGTTGGCGGTGTCGTTGTTGCCGACCTGGCAGTCGGTCCAGTCGCGGCACTCGATTCGGAACTCCGATCCCGGCCGCATCATGGCGACCGTGGGGACGTCCGGATGCCACCTGTTGTGTCCGGGAACGTCCTGGTCACGCATCGACTTGCTCTGGTCCACACTGAATACGACTTCAGGCATGACAGCCTCTCATCTTTGATCCGGTCAGGACGTTGCGCCTGTACTTCCGGCCGATTCCGTCGGGGCCGACTGCCGCGGTTTCCTGGTGAGCGGCCACAGCGCCGCGAACACGACGACACCGAAGGCTCCGAGGGCGATGGCGATCTCCGTGGTGTGCTTCCAGTAACCGGAAAGCAGCAGCGCCGCGGGAATGACACCCGTGACCCAGCCCTCGATCGCCGTCACCCAGCCCACATAGTCGGACAACCCCGTCTTCTTGAGCCCGAGCAGCAGGAAGAACAGGAACCACAGGAAGGCCCAGTAGAGCCAGATGACTCCGAACGGGTAATCCTTGAAGAGGTGGAAATTGACGAACGAATACCCAAGGGCCACGATCGCCACGAAGAGGGAGTAGTAGCCGACACAGATGTTGTCGATTCCGGCGAGCAGGACGATACCTACATAGAGGTAGGTGAATCCGAACAGATAGATTCCGGATGCCGCCAGAATCTTCAGTTGGTCATCGCCGGCCGTGAAGATGAGGTAGGTCGGCGTCAACACCTGCAGTGCGCCCACGAAGAGGTTGAATACTGCCGCGGACCTGGGGTCAACCCTCCCCAGCAGCAACAGCCCGTTCAAGAACAGCACAGCACCGACAAAGAGCAGTCCCACGTTGCCCACGGGGACACACCTCCTAAGTCCGCGTGGGGGACGTAATCACGTGGCGCCCTGGCCGCCGATGAGCTGCCGGGCATACGGCTCGGCTCACGGCCCGCGTCGCGTGATTCCGCATTCCGCGTACCGCAGCGGGAACGACGTCGTGTTCCGATGTCGAAACCCGCATGAGACGTTCTGCCTTGTCGACCACCGCCCTCAGAGACGCGGCAGCCGCGAGAGTGCGGGGTGCGGGTGCCGTGGCACCCTTCTGCGTGGCGGCACTTGGGAGACTACTGCCGGGGCCTCACGCGCCTGCTCCTCCCGGACATGGAGGGCGGCGACCGCGTTCGGGGTCAGCGCGAGACCGGGCGAGGAATACACACGCCTCGCAGCGCCTGCACAAACAGGGCAACCGTAAGCTTTGGGCGCCGTCCCGATTTCCAACTTCACATCGAAGGACCCACAGCGGCTGCATAGATATTCGTAGGTTGCCATCAGCAGCCTCCGGATTTCGGTGGACGCTGGCCAACCCGAGCGAGTGCGGCGTGCCCAGATAGGCGTACACCACAGCATGTTTCCTAACTTCAAGGAGACGTCGCGTAGATCCACCTGTCAAGTCCCCGACGACTGTGCCCGCCCTTTCTCAGAACGACCCGATGGCGAGCCCCGCCGCTGCCGCCAACAGACCCACCGCGAGGCTCGAAGCGCCGTACAGGAAGGAGTTTCTGACCTGTCCCTTCTCGTACAGGTGCACCAACTCGTAACTGAATGTGGAGAACGTCGTATATGCGCCGCAGAAGCCGACGCCGACAATGGCCACGGCCTGCTCCGGCAGCCCGTGCCGTGCACCGAGGCCCTGCACCACGCCCAGCACGAACGAACCGGTGATGTTGATCAGCCACGTGCCGCGCGGGAACAGGCCCGGGCTTCGGTACTGCACGTACTGGTCGAGCACGTAGCGTGCGACTGCCCCGACCGCGGCCGCGGCACCGACGGCGAGCAGGATGATCACCGGACCCACCAGCCGTACCTGCGGGCGCGGCTGTGCCGCGCGGCGAGCCGTACTCGCCGGGCCAGGGCCATCCTGCCGATGGCCAGGCCCAGAGCGGTGGCGGCCAGTCCGGCGAACAGACTGCCGAAGACGTTGAACGCCGCAACTGCGTAATGGCCGTGACCCAGAAGGTGATCGGTGTCGACCATCCATGTCGAGAATGTGGTGAAGGCGCCGAGAAACCCGACGGCGGCGAAGGGTCGCACGTACCGGGTCGGCGGCCAGATCTCGAGCACATACACGAGCAGCAGCGCCAGCAGGAACGCACCGGACACGTTGATGGCGAACGTCGTCAACGGAAACGTCCCCCGCGACGTGGGAAACGCCAGTCCCAGTACGTAGCGGGCCGACCCGCCCAGGACGCCGCCGAACGCGACCGCCGCCAGGACGCCCTTGCGCAGACGTGAGCGGAACGGCTCCCGTGACGGCGTGGGTCCGCCTCCTGTCTCGGGCTCGCCACGCGGCTCGGGCTCGGCATCGGAGATGTATGTGGGCTCTCGGGATTCTCTCTCGGGCCCGGATTCGTCCGCCCGCATCAGAAGCCTCCGTACAGAACACGGATCGGTACACACTGTCGCCCAACTCCTGGCGCAGGCCCCGTTAATATCCGCATCCTTATCCACTGGTCCGTCTCCACCATATCCGTGGGGATTGCAGCGCCAAGGCATGCTCAACTAAAATTCAAGATCATCGGTACCCGACCGGTTCAGCCGGAGCGGAGGCCCCACCGATGGAGGACGGCCATGGCAAAGATCCTTGCGGTGCTCTATCCCGACCCCGTGGGCGGTTATCCTCCCGACTACGCCCGCGACGAGATTCCGGTCATCACCGGCTATCCGGGCGGTCAGACAACGCCGACTCCACAGACCATAGATTTCACTCCGGGGCAGCTTCTCGGCTGCGTCTCGGGAGAACTCGGACTACGGCGGTTCCTGGAGGACCGAGGCGATACCTATGTCGTCACCAGCGACAAGGAAGCACCGGACTCCGCCCTGGACCGCGAGCTGCCCGACGCCGACGTGGTGATCTCGCAGCCCTTCTGGCCCGCCTATCTGACCCCCGAGCGGATCGCCTCCGCTCCCCGGCTCAAACTCGCGATCACGGCGGGGATCGGGTCGGACCACGTCGACCTGCCGAGCGCCATTGCCCACGGCATGACGGTGGCGGAGGTGACCTACAGCAACAGCATCAGCGTGTCCGAGCACGCCGTCATGCAGATCCTGACCCTGGTGCACAACTACATGCCGGCCCACGACTGGGTGACCGCCAAGAAGGGCTGGAACATCGCCGACAGCGTCTCGCGCGCCTACGACCTCGAAGGCATGGACGTCGGCGTCCTCGGCTCCGGCCGTATCGGCCAGGCGGTACTGCGTCGCCTGGCGCCGTTCGACGTCACGCTGCACTACAGCGACGTGCACCGGCTGCACAAGGAGGTCGAAGAGGAACTACGGCTGACCTGGCATCCCGACGCTCGCTCGCTGGCCTCCTCGGTCGACGTGCTGTCGATCCACACCCCGCTGCATCCGCAGACGCAGAACCTCTTCGACGACGACATGATCGGCGTCATGAAGCGCGGTTCGTACATCGTCAACACCGCACGCGCGCTCATCGTCGACCGGGACGCCGTGGTGCGGGCCCTCAACAGCGGCCAACTGGCCGGTTACGCCGGTGACGTCTGGTATCCGCAGCCGCCACCGCCCGACCATCCCTGGCGCACCATGCCGTACGAGGCGATGACGCCGCACGTGTCCGGTTCGACCCTCTCGGCGCAGGCCCGCTACGCCGCCGGCACCCGGGAGATCCTGGAATGCTGGTTCGACGGGCGCCCCATCCGTCCGGAGTACCTGATCGTCGACGGCGGTGGGCTTGCCGGCACGGGGGCGCGCTCCTACACGGTCGCCGGATAACGCATATTGAGCCGGAACGGCGCGGTTCCCGCCAAGCACGGCGAGGTCTCTGGTCGGCGCCTTGCCGACCGGCAACCTGAGAATTCCGGCTCAATAACAGACGGCGGAGAAGAAATCAGCAGAAGATCCATTGGAAGATACAGCCGAAGATCCACCGCGCGAGTGGGTAATGGACCTTCGGCTATGTCTTGCCTGTTGGGAGCCCATACCTCCTGTGATCCGACTCACCCCGAATCTACTGGCGGGACGCGGCCGAGACCCTTAGTTTGCTAAACAGACAGATTTTTTCTATGCGAAGGCAACGGCGCCGCGCATACTGTTTCGCAAGATATTCAAGGCGAACGCCGGGAAGGTGGATCAGTGAGCAGCATGGACGCCGTATGGGTCCGGGGCGTGAACGGCATTCAGTTGCATCACGTGACCGATCTTCAGGATGCCGGCCGGTTTTTGGGCAACGCGGCGATGGCACTGCGGGCCGCGCACGTAAGGACCGGCGCCGACCGGTACTCCAGCATCGCCGTCGAGCTGAAGAGCTTGGTGGAGCGAGTGCGGGAACTGGAGGACGAGGCGCGGTCGAGCATGCACGACCTGCACTCCGCCGACCCTGAGCGGTTCGCCCGCTGCCGGGACGGTCACGAGCCGTGGCCTGGTGAGATCCCGGCGGGATTCATCCCGCGCCACACCTGCAAGGACGAGTGCCTCTACCACGATCGTGACGTCCTCGACGCCATTACGCAGTGCACCTGCGGCCGACCGCCGTGCCGGGCATGCGAAATCGGCGGGAAGCTCTGAGGTTCCGTGCCTCCTTTCCGAGATCGACACCCTGTTCTGCAGCGACCGGTGCAGTCGGCCGACCACAGCCGGTGACGACCCCACGTCGTCCCCACGTCGTCCCCAACATCACGGCGCTGGCGCCACACGCTTCCCTGCCAACGCCCAGAGGCTCCGCCCCGGTGCTCGGGGCGGAGCCTCTGTAGCCGTTGCCGCAGGCCAGGACATCTACGTACAAGCTATCGGCCAGTGATGGGCTGCACCGGGGCGAGCTGCGCCTCACTGATGCGGGGACTGTCTGCGGTCAACGACCCCGGGGGGCTCCGCGCCGCTTTTGTGCGGGCGGGGGCGGCGGGGAGAAGGTGTCTTCCTCCTCGTCCAGCGGCGGCAGGTCGACGGTGTAGCGCGGCTGGAGAAAGAGATCGCTGTGCTGCAGCGCAGCTCGCGAGCCTGCCGTGTCCTGTGCGGGCTGGGCAGGATCGAGATGGGGAGAGGCAGAAGTCATGTACAACCATCCAGGGTCGAGGGCCGCGCAAATCCAAGACGGAGCTGTCGACCGGTGGTGATCAGTATTCGTCATACTCCGCGTGCGCCTGCCCATTAGATCCTATGGGCGACGGCGCGTGGTCGGCGCGCAGCGCGAGGAGCGATGCAGTGGGATCGGGTCGTCCGCGCCGATCCGGACGCGCCCAGTCGCCGGAGTGAGCGCCGGCGCATGGGCCGCTGGGCTGCGCGGGTCTCTACGACCGTGGGAAGACCAGAGGGCCAATCTCCTGCTGTGCGAGATCGATCAGGAGGCTCAGCCCCTGGCTTTGCACAAGAGCCTCAGGATCTCCCTGGGCGTCAGGGTTGTGGTCGGGATGCCTGACGGTCTCGCCAAGGGCTTCCGCGATCGCCTCGTCATCGTCAGCAGCCAGAGCACAGGCCAGCGCCAAGGTGGCCGCCCGAGGGGTCTCCGGTCACACAGCAGCCAGGCTTGCGATCCGTGTAATGACATCAGTCCCGGCGCAGGCGGCCGCAAGCACGGCAAGCGCGAACTGCGCCACCTCAGGCTCCTCGTCCCATTGCGCAAACAGGCGAGGAGCATCCCCTCGAACGGCTTGCCGGACGGCTCGCTCGCTGTCAGTCTGCTGCCGCAGCACAGCCTCGGTACTGACGAACCCCTGCGGATCCAGCGCCTCATCACGCAACGCGGCCGTCGCCGCTTCGGCCAGCGTCACCGTCAGAGCGGCACGGACCGCGGCAGCGGCCTGCCTGTCGATGACCACGTCCGCGAGAAGCACCGCCGCACCTGCAGTGCCAGTGTCCAGTGCGTGGGTGTGAAGCAACTGATCGAAGAGCGCGCCGAGCACTTCTGCGTCGTCGGCGAAAGTGTCCATCTCCTCATCCAGCCACTGCATCATCGAGGCCGGCACAGGCAGATGTGCGGCAAGCCGCCGCGACACGGCAATACGCAACCGGTCCAGAAGCGGGGCTGCTTTCTCGCCGGGCTCAGCCGCCGGAGACGGTGGCCGGGGCGCCGATGCCGATCTGGAGGGTGGTGGGGGCGGCGCAGCATCCGCCACCTGATTGCTGGGCGTCCTCGCGCTCGTCGAACAGGCCGGCGCCACCGCACACGCCGGTCTCCGGAAGGCTCAACTCCACGCGTTCGGCGGCCTCCTGGTCGCCCGCGAGTGCGGCGGTGACGGAACGGACCTGCTCGTAGCCGGTCATGGCGAGGAACGTGGGGGCACGGCCGTAGGACTTCATGCCGACCAGGTAGACGCCCTCCTCCGGGTGGGAGAGCTCGTTGACGCCGTGCGGGTAGACCGTGCCGCAGGAGTGCACGTTGGGGTCGATCAGCGGGGCCAGCGCGGTCGGGGCATCGAGGCGCTCGTCGAGGCCGAGGCGGATCTCGGAGAGGAAGGCGAGGTCGGAGCGGAAGCCGGTCAGGACGATGACCTCGTCGACCGGGTCGAGGCGTCGGCCGTCGTCGCCGACCAGGATGAGCCGTCCGTCGTCCGCCCGCTCTATGGCCTCGGTACGGAATCCGGTGACCGCGTCGGCGTAGCCGTGGTCGACCGCGGCCTTCGCCGCCAGCCCCAGCGCACCGCGGGCGGGCAGTTGGTCGGCTTCGCCGCCGCCGAACGTGGATCCGCTGATGCCACGCCGCAGCACCCACACCGCGTGTGTGCCCGGCTCGTCCTCGGCGACGTCCGCGAGGGTGGCCAGCGCGGTGAAGGCGGAGGCGCCGGAGCCGACGACGGCGGTGCGCTTGCCCGCGTAACGCGTGCGGACGGCCGGGTCCTTGAGGTCGGGGACGCGGTAGGTGACGCGGTCAGCGGCGGCCTTTTCCCCGAGGGCGGGCAGACCGTCGGCCCCGGCCGGGCCGGGCTTGGTCCAGGTGCCGGAGGCGTCAATGACGGCGCGCGCGAAGATGCGCTCCTCCTCGCCATCGGCGGTGGTGAGGTGCAGGACGAAGGGCCGGCTTTCGCGGTCGGCGTCGACGATGCGGTCGCGTCCGGTGCGCGAGACCCCGGTCACCGTGGTGCGGTAGCGCACGCGGTCGCCCAGGACGTCGGCCACTGGCTGCAGATACTGCTCGGCCCAGTCGCCGCCTGAGGGGTACGTGGCCGCGTCGGGCTTGGTCCAGCCGGTCGGCGCGAGGAGCTTCTCGGCGGCCGGGTCAGTGACCTCGCCCCAGGTGGAGAACAGCCGGACGTGACCCCACTCACGCACCGCGGCACCGGCGGCCGGCCCGGCTTCCAGGACCAGAGGCTCGATGCCGCGTTCGACGAGGTGGGCGGCGGCGGCCAGGCCGATGGGGCCGGCTCCGATGACCGCGATGGGCAGCTGGTCGGTGGCGGGCACTTCGGTAGAAGGCGCAGTCACGACGATTCCCCTTTGCTTCGACGTTTGTCGATGTCTTACGCCGCAAGCGTGACACCTGATTCGACAAGCGTCAACATAGACGTTCATCGAATCAGGAGATCGATTGCGGAGTCGCCGACATCGCCGTTGGCGTCGGGCCGACGGGGCAGCCGCTCTCTAGTTCGACATGTGTCAACATAGACACATGTCGAATAAGAAGGTTCAGCCGCTGCTCGAACCTGAGGCTGCTGAATCCGTGGCGCCATGCTGCCGGCCGCTGACGGAGCGTCCGCTGAGTGCCGAGGAGGCGGAGCGGACCGCGGCGATGTTCAAGGCGCTCGGCGACCCGGTGCGACTGCGGCTGTTCTCGCTGGTCGCCTCGCACGAGGGCGGCGAGGCGTGCGTGTGCGACATCTCCGACGTCGGCGTCTCCCAGCCGACCGTCTCCCACCACCTGAAGAAACTGAAGGAGGCCGGGCTGCTGGCCTCCGAGCGGCGCGGCACCTGGGTGTACTACCGAGTGGAGCCGTCGGTGGTGGCAGCCATGGCACATTTGCTGAAGATCGCCTGACAGCCGTCGCCAGGGCGGGTCACCACAGGGCCATGGGCATCGATCAGCGGACAAGCTCCGCGACCGCGCGGGCCGCGTCCCTCGCAGGCCGACCCACGCCGATCAGTGTGGCGGAGGCCGGCCCGGTCCATTCGGCGCCGCCCTGGACGAGCCGGGCGAACATCGGCGTGGCCTTGAGCAGGCCGCGGTCGCGTGCCGTGCGTACGGGCGGGACGGCGACGATGTCGCCGAGCGAGGCGACGCCACCGGTGTCCGTACCGCCTTCGTCGAGAGCGCGGCGGTGGGCGGTGGCGGCGTCGAACAGAGCACGGCCGTCGATGTCGTCGGCCAGGAAGCGGGGCGGGCGCTGGGTGACCCAGGTCGGATCGGCGTCGTAGGCGAGGTCGGCGGCGATCTGCGCGCCGGAGTTGCCGCCCCAGACCACGATCACGATCACGCGGCGGCCGACGATCTCCTGGGGTGTGCTGTATTCGACGGTGTGCAGTTGTGCGATTCGACGGTGTGCAGCTGTGTACCGCCGAAGTCCCAGCGCCCGGGCACCGCGGGCAGGAAGGGCCGCCACCAGGTCCCCGTCGCGCTGTTGACCGCCCGTGCGCTCCAGGCCCCCAAGTCGGCCTCTCCGCAGGAGTTCACCGTCCCGCTGCACGCCCACGACGCGCACCGGCCGCTGGACTCGCTGCCCAGTCGGCGCGGGTGGTACCCGGCGGTGAGTCCGGCCTGACCGCCGCCGATCACCACGACCTGGGTCGGCTGTGTCATGCGGCGGGCTGCTCGGCGGGCGCTCGGCCGGGCATGAAGATGAGCGCCACCAGCGCCAGCCCCACTACCGCGCCGACGAGTTGCATGCCGATGAAGCCCGCGACGGAGCCCGGCGCGATGCCCGCGAAGGTGTCGGTGAAGGCGCGGCCGATGGTCACCGCCGGGTTGGCGAAGGAGGTGGAGGAGGTGAACCAGTAGGCGGCGCCGATGTACGACGCGACGGCCACGGGGGCGAAGCGCAGGCGGTCGGTGCGGGCCAGGCCGAAGATCAGCAGGATCAGCCCGGCGGTGGCGACGCCCTCGCCGAGCAGCAGGTGCCCGGCCGAGCGGTCGTGCGTGGACCACTTCACCAACTGCTCGCCGAACATCGCGTCGGCCAGAACGGCGCCCGCGATCGCGCCGACGATCTGCGCGGGGACATACACGACCGCTTCCCGAAGCGTGACCCCGGCGCCGCCGCCGCGTGCCGTCCACCACTCGGCCAGCGTGACGGCGGGGTTGAAGTGCGCGCCGGAGACCGGGCCGAGCAAAGTGATCAGGACGCCGAGCCCGAAGACGGTGGCCAGCGAGTTGGCCAGCAGCTGGAGGCCGACGTCGTGGGTCAGCTCCGTGGCCTGAATGCCGGAACCGACCACGACGGCCACCAGGGCCGCCGTGCCGACCAGTTCGGCGGCGGCCTTGGCGATCAGCGGGGTACGGGGCGGTGGGGCCCCCGGGGCGGGCTCCGGCTCGCCGGCGGGTATGGCGGACCCCGTGGCGGACTCGTGGGTGGCGGTCAACAGGACTCCTCGGTGCGGTCGCCTCGGGCGACGGGTACTCGGGCGACAGGTACTCGGGCGACAGGGGTCAGGGACCGGTGATCAGGGACAGGACCGCTTGACGTTGTTCTCGGCGGTGACACGCGCGGTCTCCGCGAGGTCGGCGAACTGGCCGGCGAGGGATGCGATGACGTCGGGCTTGAGCCGGTAGTAGGTGAACCGGCCGCACGGCTCGGTCTCCACGACCCCGGCTTCGCGCAGCACCTTGAGATGGTTGGAGAGGTTGGTCTGCTTGACCCCCGTCTCCTCGATCAGGTGCGTGCTGCAGAGGGTCTCCTGGGCGAGCAAGGTGACGATCCGGAGCCGGAGCGGGTCGGCCAGAACCCGGATCAGATCAGTGTCGACTGATGTCATCATGGACTGATACTCTCACATCATTCCAAGCTGATATCATCTTGCACTGAACCCTGGGACCCGCATCCCGTCGAAGGGGTTTCTCATGACCGCGTCCCCGCCTCCCGTCCTGCCCGATGAACGCCTCGCGGCCGAGCGGCTGGACGCGCTCGCCCATGTCGAGGGAGCACCCGGCCTCGGGCTGCGCCGGGTGCTGTTCGTCTGCAGCCACAACGCGGGACGCTCGCAGATGGGCACCGCGCTCCTGACTGACGAGGTCGTCCAGGCCGCCGACATCGTCATCACCGTGGGCTGCGGCGACGCCTGCCCGGCGGTGCCCGGCCGTCGCTACCTGGACCGGCATGTTGCCGACCCCGAGGGCGCACCGATCGGCGTCGGGCGCATCATCCGCGACGAGATCGACGCCCGCATCGCCGAACTGCTCGACTCCCTGCCGAGCCGCTGAACCCCCTGCCCCGCACCACCGGTCGCACCAGCCGATCCACACCATGAAGGAAGAACCGATGTCCTCCAGCCCGCTCGCCTCCGTGCTGTTCGTCTGCGTCCACAACGCCGGACGCTCGCAGATGGCCGCAGGATTCCTCGACCACCTCGCGGGCGACCGGATCGAGGTCCGCTCCGCCGGATCCATCCCGGGTGACCAGGTCAACCCGGCCGCGGTCGAGGCCATGAAGGAAGTCGGCGTCGACATCGCCGACGCCAAGCCGAAGATCCTCACCACCGAGGCCGTCCAGGCGTCGGACTACGTCATCACCATGGGCTGCGGCGACGCCTGCCCGATCTTCCCCGGCAAGAAGTACCTCGACTGGGCACTGGAGGACCCGGCGGGCAAGGCCGTCGAGGCCGTCCGCCCGATCCGCGACGAGATCAAGACCCGCATCGAGGCCCTGATCGCCGAGATCGACGCCAAGCAGGAGGCGTGACCACGGTGCACGAGTGACGGCGTAGGCGAGGTCGTCGTCATCGGCTCCGGTCCCGCCGGATACACCACTGCCCACTACACCGCCCGCGCCCGAGCTCAGGCCCCTCGTCTTCGGCGGCGCCATCTTCGTCGGCGGCGCGCTGACCACGACGACCGAGGTCGAGAACTTCCCCGGCTTCCCCGAGGGCATCGATGGCCCGGACCTCATGGCGAACATGCGCGCCCAGGCCGAGAAGTTCGGCGCCGAGATGGTCGAGCGAGGGCTCCTCCCTGCGGATCAGTGCGCAGGAACAGGAGGGCGAGACCTTCACCCGTGACGCCGACTTGGTGCTCGTCGTGGTCGACGAGCACATGTACACCTCGCTCCCGGACGAGCACAGGGCGTACTACGCTCGGTCCCAACTCGTGGGCCGCCGCGGCGCGGAGATCTCCAAGCGCGTCGACACCTACGCGACCGCCCTCTTCCACGGCATGAATGTGGCAGGCATCAGCGACCTCGACCTCTCCTGCACAGCCAGCGGTCCAGGTAGACGCACAGCCCTTCCAGATGCGTGCCGCGCGCCACATAGCCGAGGTAGCCGTCAGGACGCACCAGGCCCTGTGCGACGTCCGGCCAAGGGCTCTCCTCGTTGAGCCGATGCACGCTGACCAGGTCGGCTCGCCCCCGCAGGACCGGGGCAAGTCGTTCATCGGGCCAGAGGTCGGGCGGTCCGGACAGGAGCAGGTGATACCCCCGCCCCGCGGTCCTTGCCTGGAGTCCGCGCGGCAAGTCGGGCAGGCGGTCCCCGGCCCGGGGACCTCTCTTGGACGAGCGTGGTCCCGTGCTCGATGCAGGGCTGTGGCGGTAGTGGATGCCGAGTTCGGAGACGGTACGGAAGAGGCGGCCACGCATTCCGGTCGCGCGCAGCGCCAACGGAATCAGTCGCGGGGCCAGTTGTGTGCGGGCCAGCCGGAGGGCCGGGTTGCGACTGGTGACGATGGTGAAGGCGCGGTCGGTGAAGCGCAGGACGCTGCGGCCGACCGGGGCGCGCTCAGCCTCGTAGGTCTCCAGAAGTTCCTCGGGCGCGGCGCCCTGGCAGACGACGGCGAGCTTCCAGCCCAGGTTCAGCGCGTCCTGGATGCCGGTGTTCATACCCTGCGCGCCGGCCGGGCTGTGGATGTGCGCCGCGTCCCCGGCCAGGAAGAAGGGTCCCGAGCGATATCGGGTCGCGCCGCGGTTGTGGAGCCGGAAGTCAGTCATCCAGGCGGGGTCCCGCAGCACCAGCCGGTCCGTGGTGTATGCGTCGACGATTTCCTGCAGCAGCCAGAGCTTCACCTCGGTGCCCGGGGTGCCGGGTGGCCGCATCGCGAGCATCCGCCAGCTCGCCGGCGAGCCGAGCGGGAAGAAGAGCAGCATCCCGGTCCCGGTCATGTACGCGTGTACGGATCCTGGCTCCAGCCCGTCGACCTCGAGATCGGCGAGCAGGAACACCTGTGGATAGGCCGAACCCGCGAAATCGATACCCGCTTGGGTGCGCACGGTGCTGTGGGCGCCGTCGCAGCCCACGACGTACCGCGCGTCCACCGTCTCCTCTTCACCGTCCCTGCGCCGCAGCCGACAGGAGACGTACGAGCCCTTGGGCTCCAGTTGGACCAGCTCGGTGCCGCGCTCGATCACCACGCCCTGCGCGGCGACGTGCTCCGACAGGACGTCCTCGGTCTCGGCCTGCGAGAGGAACAGCAGGAAGGGGTACGCGGTGTCGGCCAGCCCGATGTCGAACAGCGGCATCTGCACCACGCGTCGCGGCAGGTGCATCCGCAACCGCATCGTGGGGTTGCCACGGTCGACGAGTTCGTCCGTCACCCCGAACCCGGCCAGCGCCTCCAGTGTGCGGGGCTGGATGGCCAGGGCCCTCGACTCGTGCGCCCGGTCCAGGGAGCGGTCGAGGATCCGGAACCGGGTCGCATGAACACTCAGTTGCGTGGCGAGCGCAAGCCCCGTTGGACCCGCACCCACCACCAACACGTCCAGCGGTGCCGTCATGAGTTCACGGTAGTACTGGGAGGTCGTCGCCAGACCCGCTCTCAGCGGTCACCTACAGCCACAAACCCGAGCGATCGCCACAGCAGACTCCTCGGTCGTCCACGACGTGGTCGGCGGGGCCCACGAAGACCTTGATCTCGCCGGTGTTCACGACCTCGCTGGTGGCGGTCAGTTCGGCGTGTTCGGCGTAGGAGACCGTCTTGAAGACGCCGAACAGGACGTCGCCGTACTGCTCGACCTTGGGCCGTTGATGGGCGTGCACCGTGTCCTCGACGGCGAGCGGGCACGGCCCACTCCTTCGCCGGGTCCGGTCAGTGTGCCAGAGGGCGGTAAGGCGAGTGTCAGAGTCGGCGCCTCGGCGAGCGGCTGTCGGCAGGCGCGTCAGTGGTCGTGGGGGCCGGGGCGGTGGACAGGGCCGTGGGCGTCGTCGCAGTGCGGGTCGCGGTCGTCGTCGGTGGCGGGAGTGGTGATCTGCAGGAGGTCCGGGGAGTCCTCGCCGACATGGTCGACCTGCAGCGTGGCATGGCCGATGCGGTAGTCCTCCAGGAGGAGTTTCTGCAGGCCGCGGCGCACGGCGTGGCAGTCGCCGCCCGGCTCGACCAGGACGTGGGCGGACAGTGCGCTCTGGCCGGAGGTGATCGTCCATACGTGCAGGTCGTGGACCTCGACCACGGTGTCCTGCGCGGCCAGGCGGTCGCCGAGTGCGTCGGGGTCGAGACCGGCGGGCGCGGCTTCGAGGAAGATCCGTCCGGAGTCGCGGACCAGGCCGTAGCCGGCTTTGAGCATCAGGACCACCACGAGCAGGGAGGCGATCGCGTCCGCGCGGGCGAAGCCGGTGGTGAGAACGACGGCTCCGGCGACGGCGGTGGCGATGAAGCCGAACAGGTCGGTGAGGATGTGCTGGTAGGCGCCCTCGACATTCAGCGAGGTGCGGTTGGCCTTGGAGATGCACCAGGTGGCGACCAGGTTGACCGCCACCCCGATCAACGCCGTGACCAGGACCAGGCCGCCGCTGACCGCCGGTGGGGAGACGAGGCGGTGGATGGCCTCGTAGGCCAGCCAGACCGAAAGCAGCAGCAGAGTCAGGCCGTTGGCCTGCGCGGAGAGGATCTCCACGCGCTTGAGGCCGTAGGTGAAGTGTCCCTTCGCCGGGCGGGCCGACAGTCGCATCGCGATCAGCGCCAGCACGATGGAGGCGACGTCGGTGAGCATGTGCGCGGCGTCCGAGATCAGCGCCAGCGAGTTGGCCAGCACGCCGACCACGACCTCGGCGAGCATGAACACCGCAATCAGCACCAGGGCGATCGTCAGCCAGCGCCGGTCGGCGTCCGCGGACACCCCATGGGAGTGACCCGAATGACCGCCGCCGCCCTCGTGGCCATGGCCACCGTGGTCGTGGTTGTGGTCGGACACGGAGGCCCCCGGTTTCTCGTGGTCTTGCTGTGACGGAAGGCAAGTCAACCGCGCCGCGGAGGCTTTCGCCAAAGACTGCAATGAGCACCGTTACCACTGTCACCTGCGGTGATGCCGAACACTGGCCGCCTGCCCGCCGGCACGATCTTGAAGTCCCGGCACAGGACGCGTCCGACGCCAGCCGCTCGGACAGGTGGGCGACCATCTCGGCGAGGCCGGAGAGGCTGTCGACGCCGGCGGTGGCCTCGGCAGCTTCTTTCTGCTCGGCACGACAACCGCTGCTATCGCCGTCGGCCTGACCCTCCGCATCCGCCGCATGTATCTGGGGGCCCTGGAGGACCGCGCCAGGCGTCTGGAGATCGAGCAGGAGCAGCGCCTGCAGCTCACCGCCGCCGCCGAACGCTCCCGCGTCGCCCGCGAGATCCACGACATCGTCGGCCACAACCTCTCCGTCATGGTCAGCCTCGCCGACGGCGCCGCGACCCTCGCCGCCAACCGGGGCGAGCAGTCCACCGACGCCCTGCGCATCCTCGGCGACACCGGCCGCCGAGCGATGAGCGGACTGCGCCGCGTACTGGGCGTCCTGCGTGAGGAGCGGGACGGCGAACAACTGCTCAGCCCACAGCCGGCCATCGGGGATCTGGACCCGCTGCTGGACAGGGTCCGCGCGGCAGGACTGGCGGTGACCTACCGGACCCTGGGCAACCTCGACGCCCTGAGCAGCGGCGCCGTAGCCCCGGTCCAATTTCCCGTTTCCCCCACACGCACGACACCGCCGTCCCCCTCATCTCATGCAGAAGACAGGCATGGTCTCCGTACTCGTCGTCAACGACCGATCTCTCCAGCGCCACGTGTGACGGTCATACCTTGAGCGCCGCTTGTTCAGTCGGTCCGGTCGGCGTCCGCTGATCGGCGAGTCTTGGGAGCAGGATCCGGAACGTGGCGCCCTGGCCAGGGGTCGACTCGATCACGACGTGTCCCGCGTGGGCGGTGACCAGGGACTGGACGATGGACAGGCCGAGGCCCGCCCCGCCGGTGGCGCGGTTGCGGGAGGTGTCGGCACGGTAGAAACGCTCGAAGATACGCCCGCTCTGCTCCGTGATGAGCCCTGGGCCCTCGTCGGCCACCTCCAGGACGGCGTGGTCGCCGACCGTCCCGACGCCGATCCGCACAGGCGTGCCGGACGGGGTGTGGGCGACGGCATTGCCGACCAGGTTGGAGACGACCTGACGCAGCCGGGCCTCGTCGGCGAGGGCGGGCGCGAGGGCGGGCGGGCCGTCGCCGCCCGGACCGGTGAGCGTGACAGGGCGGGACGGGTCCAGAGCGCGTACGTCATGGAGGGCGTCGGCGGCCAGAGTGCGCAGGTCAGCGGGGGCGAGGTCGAGATCCGGCGGACCTCCGGGCACGCGGGAACCGGTGGGCTTGCCCGTGGTCTTCAGCGCGTGTTCGTCGAGGCGGGCCAGCAGGAGCATGTCCTCGACCAGCCGGGTGAGACGTTCGGACTCGCGGGCGATGCGGTCCATCGTGGCGTCGACGTCCTCGCGCTCGGGCAGAGCGCCCATGCGGTGCAGATCGGTCAGGCCCTTGATGCCGGCGAGCGGAGTGCGCAGCTCGTGGCTGGCGTCCGCGACGAACCGGCTCATCCGCGTCTCGGACTCGGCGCGGGCGGCGAAGGCGGACTCAAGCTGTCCGAGCATGCCGTTCAGTGCCGCCGCCAGGCGCCCCAACTCCGTTTTCGAACCGGCAAGTTCAGGCACACGACGGGAGAGGTCGCCGCCGGCGATCTCCGCGGCCGTCTCCTCGATGCGGGACAGCGGACGCAGCCCGGAGCGGACCGCGAACCAGCCGGCCACGGCCAGGACCACGAGCAGGCCCAGTCCCGTGCTCTGGTAGATCCGCCACATGCGGTTCACCGTGCTGTCCACCTGGGTCATCGTCGTCGCCACGACGACGCTGCCGGACGTGGCGGCGTTCGTCGTCGCGGCGCCCAGCAGACGGGCGCCGGTGGTCCTGGGCACCGCGATCACCCGCCAGCGGGTGTCGCCCTTCGTGCCGGCGACGGTGAAGGGGCGGCCGTCGCGGGCGATGACCGCGGCGGTGTCCATCCGGGGCAGTACAGGGCCTTGCGCCCGGTCGGCCCGGCTGGTCCCGGCGAGGGAGTCGACACTGGTCTCGACCGTGCCGTCCTTCGTGACGTAGATGATGACGGGGTTGCCGAGGACGTCCGTGCTGAAGTCACCGAGGCCGGATGGCGGCTTTCGTGCGGCGCCGTTCGCCGCCGCTGTGGGCGGAATCAGGGCGAACACCTGGGCGGAGGCGCGCAGTTGCGCGTCGACGCGGTCCGCCAAGTAACCGCGCAGGGCGTTACCGGTGACCAGGCTGAACGCCGTGAAGCCGACCGTCAGAAGCGCGACGGCGAGCAGGAGCACCCGGGCGCGCAGCGACGCCCTCGTCCACACCCCGGGTATGCGGGAGCCGGTCACGACTTCGGCCCCCGCAGCACGTACCCGACGCCGTGCACGGTGTGGATGAGCTTGGGACCGCCGTTGTCGATCTTGCGGCGCAGATAGCTGATGTAGGTGTCGACGATGCCGGTGTCGCCGTTGAAGTCGTAGTCCCAGACCCGCTGGAGGATCTGCGCCTTGGAGACCGTGCGTCCGGCGTTGGTCATCAGGTAGTGCAGCAGCCGGAACTCGGTGGGCGACAGCCGCAGCGGCTCTCCCGAGCGGGCCGCCTGCATTCCCTCTGGGTCGAGTTCCAGGTCGGCGGCTCGCAGCAGTGCGGTGGGGTCGCCGCTGGTGCGGCGCAGCACCGCGTGGATCCGCGCGATCAGCTCCTCCAGGTCGAAGGGTTTGGTCACGTAGTCGTCGCCGCCCAGGACCAGCCCCTCGATCTTGTCCCGGGTGCCGTCGCGGGCGGTGAGGAACACGACGGGGACGTGTCCGGTCCGGGATCCCGAGGCAGGACGGTGCTGCCCGCGCAGCCGCCGGATCACCTCGAAGCCGTCCAGGTCGGGCAGCATGACATCGAGCAGCACCAGATCCGGTGTGACCTCCCGCGCCCGGTCCAGCGCCTCCTGCCCCGTCCCTGCCGCGGCGACGGTGAAGCCGGCGTGCCTCAAGGCCGCACTCAGCAGCTCCCGGACGGTGGATTCGTCGTCCACCACCAACAGATTCACATCTCTGGCATGCGTCAGATCTCTGGCATGCGTCAGATTGAAGTCGCTTCCAGCACCGGTGCCAGACAGGGCAGCACGCTCAATTGCGGTCAAAGGGGGCCTCCAGGCAACCGGGAACATGCTCCCGGCCCCGCCACAGACAGGGGGCACGGCGGAAAACGCGCAGCGCACGGCGGCCGGGATCGTGCACGGCAGGATACGGAACCGTCCTGTCTTCGCCGCATAAGGTCCGCTGTCACCGTGCCCCGAACGCACCGCGCGCAGCGGCCAACAGACTCCCGCCGAACCCGGCCAGCCCTCCGGCGAGCAGCCCGAAGGCGAGCGTCCGCAGCACGCTGCCGCTCAGTTCGACGCTCATTCCTCCCATCTCGCTGCCGAACATGCTGACGCCGAAGTTGCCGGATGCCCTCACCAGCCAGGCCGCCGTACCCATCACGACGGCTGTGACGACACCGAACCGCTGCGCCATGCCGAGGTGCCCGGCCAGCGGTCCCCGGTAGGGGTGCAGCGGAACCAGATGGGCCGGGTTCGTGGCGCGGGCCGCCCGGTAGGCACAGCAGACCAGGATGAGAGCGGTCACCGTGAGGGCCGCAGGCCACAGCGGCCAGCCGCCGACCGCCAGGGACCTCAGGTGTTCGGTACGGTCGGTCTGCCGGCCGCCGCCCATGGCCCCTGTGCTCCCGCCCATGCCACCCATCAGAGCGGCGAGCGGATTGCTGCTGTCGCTCTGCACCGGATGCAACCCGGCCGTCCACGAGGAACCGACGCCCAGAGTCAGGAACACCGCAAGGGCGTTCGGGGCGAGCAACAGGGCGGCACCCGCCGCCGAGCCCGCCTTGCCGCCGACCACCGACCCGACAACAGCCAGGGCCACCAGTGGTACGGCCGCCAGGACGAGGACCGTACGCACGACCGCCGACAGGCTCCGGCCCCAGCCGGCGCGCAGTCCGTCCAGCGCACCGCCCAGCGGCAGCCGCACCCGTCGGCTGATCAGGCATCCCGCACCGAGCGCGACGGCCACCCACAACACCGCACCGGCGCCCGCCGATCCGACGCTCACGTGGTACGTCACAGCCATCCGGGTCCCCGAACCACCGCCCATGAGACCGCCCAGACCACCACTGCCACCGCCCATGAGCTCACCCAGGCCGCCGCTCCCTGCTCCGAAGCCCTCAGCAGCCTTGTTACCGCCGGCTCCTCCCATGCCGCTCATCGCCGACGCGGGCATGGTGGCCGATCCCTTCGCAAGAGCGGCCACGATCACGAGCGTGCAAAGCGCCGCACCAGCCGCCCCGGCCGCCCGCACGCCCAGCTCACCGGCGGTGAACCGCCGCTGCTGCCCCTGACCCAACCGCCGGGAGAACGCGATCCACAGCACGACGGCACCGACGAGTGTGACGCTGAGCGGTACGACATCGGCCGCACCGCTCATCGACGGGCTCATGCCACCGTCACCATCGCCGAACAGGGAAGCCAACCCGCCCATCGGCCCGCCGTCCCCGGACACATCAGAACCGGCGGCGACCGAACCGCCGACGGCCATGGCCGTCAGAGCCAGGGTCAGCGACCAGACCGAGCCGACAGATCCCGCGTCGAGCAACGTCAGCGCAAGCGCGGACACGGCCGCCATGGCGACCACCGCGCACAGCGCGGCCGCCGCCCCTTCCACGAAGTTCTCCCACGGCCCGATCAACTGCACCGGCACGGTGCGACGTGGCGGCCGGGGGCCCGTACCGGGCCGCGGACCGGAGCCCGGCTTGGTCTGGAGACGGGGCGTGGTAGCAGCCATGCAGAGCAACTCCGCTTCGTTCACAGCAAAGGGACACGCGGCGCCGAACGGGGGAAGGTGCGGCGCCGCGTGGCCATGGGGACCCGCACACAGTGGCGGTCGCGGGTACGAGGTTCCCGAGAGGTTCTGGGAGATTTCTGAGAGCCGATGGCGAACGACGCAGGTCATGGGACGCGGACGGTCAAGATCCACGGTGGGTTCTCAGAAAATTCCCAGAACTGGGCAGCCGTGGCGAGGCATCGAGACTCACCACGAGAAGACCGCCCGCTATCTCCGTGGCCGGACTCCACATCGCAACAGGGCCTGGATCCATTGAGACGTTTCCACCGGTCAGAAGCGTGCACGGTGGGGCGGGTGGGACTCGAACCCGCGGCCGGCGGATCATGAGTCCTTTAGGGATCTTGGCGGCCCTTGCCGATCAGTGCCGATTCACGCCGTTCTTGCAGGTCAGACGTGTTGATCAGTGTCAGCCCCATGCAGTGCTTGTCGATCCGTTCCTGTCCTTGTGGCCTCTCACTGGCCCCTGAGGGTCTTCGAGACGGACATTCGTGACAACAATCGCCGCGTCCGCCCAGTTCAGCCAAGACGAGCCGGACGCCACGGGTGTCGAGCAGTTCTGTGAGCGGGCTCGCGAGCTGTTCCGAGCAATCACCGACAGCAGCGCCGAAGACCGCAGCTGATCACCGGTGCCGGGCCGACGTCATGGCGCAATCGAGCGAGCGCGTCCGCAGATAAGTGGGTGGGCGGGTCAACTTCACGACCATGCGGTCGGCCGCATCGCGTATCGAGTCGCTGGGGCGGACTCGTCTCCGAGGGTGACCGCTGCGGGCATGCGGTGAGACATAGGGGCGAGTATGCGCTACTCGGCCCTGGCTGGCGCGTCCTGTTCCTTCTGGCGTTGCTCGTACCGTGCGGGCGCGCCAAGGATCCAGGACCAGGCCTCGTACTCGTCGACGGGCCCCACCCGGCCGGCGCCGTCGACGCAGCGCGGATCGTCCCGCTCGGCCAGCCCATGGACGGCCCAGATGCGGGTCTGCTGGTCATCGTCGTCGAGCAGGCCGGCCAGAATGTCCCCGACGGCGGGCTCCGGATCCAGGCTGTGCGCGAGCCGGTAGGCGGCGACCTTGCGGACGGAGGTGTCGGTGTCCTGAGCCAGTGCGAGGAGGGCGTTCAGTCCCTCGGAGGTGAACGTCTGCCGCCCGGACCTGTCCGAGTCGACGATTCTCAGGGTCGAGGCAACCCGCGCACGTACCTCCGCGGCGGAGTGGGCGAGGAAGGAAAGCCCCAGTGGTTCGATCCTCGGATCTTCATGCTGGCCAAGGCCGGACAGGGTCTCGGCCAGGACGTCCGGGTGTTCCTCCTCCGCCGCCCAGCCGAGGAGGAACTCGAGCGTGCGCTGTTCGAACGGGCTCGGGGCGTCCGACATGGGATCCCCGAGGTTGAGGGAGATCAGGACCTCCGCGCCGAAGCGGCGGTGCAGGGGATCAGGGTGAGCCCGCAGTGCCGTCGCAGCCTCCCAGGTCTCATTGTCCTGCCTCTGGGCAAGGGTTCTGGTGATCTCCCACCAGGCGGCGTGCTCCCAGTCGGGGTACTCAAGTGCGCACGCGCGGGCGGCCAACTCGTCCATGCCCGGGTGGAGTCCGAAGTGTTTCTCGAGGAGGGTGAGGATCCCTGTGTGGCCGTCGCGGACGGTCATTCCGCCGAGCCGGATCTCGTGGTAATCGGCGAACCATTCCCTGTCCCGGATCCGGACCCGCTCGACCGAGTCCGAGGCGCTGGTTCGCTCCCGCAGCATGGCGACCGGGCCCATCTCATGCCACTGCCGGGCGCGTGCCAGCAGTTCCACGCGGGTGGCCTCACTAAGCTGGGCCGCTTCACCGAGCAGGCAGTGGGCGAGGCCGATGGAGCCGCTGTCGACGGCCCGCAGTCGGGGTGTGGTCCCGTCGGGCAGTTGGCGGTCCGGATCCGCGCCGCCTCCCACCAGGTAGCTTGCGATCGTCGAGTTGAATGCTGAGATGGCCAGGCAGAGTGCGGGGCTGCCCTGCTCGTCGACGGCGTCGGGATCCGCCCCGTCCTCCAGCAGCACTCTGACCGCGTTGTCGTCCCCGCTCCGCACCGCCGCAATGAGTGGGTCCTCGCCCATGCCCGCCCCCCTGTTGCACCCGATCACCGACCCTACAAGCAGCCGCAGGCCGGGAGAAACGTCGCCGGTCAAGTCCGTCACGCCGCCTCCGAGGCCGAGCCAGGAGCTGAACATCCGGGCGTCGGGCCGCTGATGATCGGCGGTCGATCCCGAGCCTCGTCCTGTGCGGAACCCACTGGTTGAAGCAGCCTGTCACACCCGCTGGACCTGGAGCGGCCACCGCGTGATCATCAAGGGCTGTGTGGACCCGTTGCGATTCGGGTCCCTGCCGTCAGCCGGCGGAGAAGTAGTGGCCGTTGTCCAAATCGGCGAGCAGGCTGGGCTGAGCGGGTTCCCAGCCGAGGGTCCGGCGGGTGATGAGGTTGGACGCCGGGTAGTTCTGCGTGACTATGTTCGCGAGGAACCCGAAGTATCCCGGCACCATCAGTACGTCCGCGGGAACGCTCACGGCGGGCAGGCCCAGACGGCTGCCAACGGCCTCGGCGATCTCGCGGAGTGGGATGGCCCCGTCTCCAACCGCGTGCCAGTATTTGCCGGCCGGCCCCTTCTCCAGCGCCGAGCGGAACAAGGAGGCGACATCGCGGACGTGCACGGCGTTCCACAGGTTCGCGCCGTCTCCGGGGTAGCCGAAGAATCCCTTCTCCTTCGCGAGCGCGATCAGCTGCACGAGGAAGCCGGCACGATCGGTCGTACTGTGCGCGATGTTGGCAATCCGCACGACCGAAGACCGCACTCCCCGCTCAGCGAGGCCGATCACGGCGGTTTCTACGACGTTGCGAACCCGCAGGGTGCCCTTGTACTCATCGCCGCCGGGAAGTGCCGGGTCCTCCTCGGTGGCCGGCCGGCCCAGGTTCCCTGGCGAGCCTATGCTCCCCGCCGCGACCAGCGGCTTTCCGGTTCCCGCCAGCGCCTCGCCGTACGCGAGCATGATCGGGAGCTCCGCGGCGGCCACGGCGTCGATCCCGCCGGAGGGAAGCAGGTCCTGCCTGTGCGCGACGTGGATGACGCCGTCGGAGTCCGCGGCCGCCTCCTTGAGGCCGTCGAGATCCTCGAGGTCGCCGCGACGCACCTTCGCACCGAGCGCGGACACCGCCGCCGCGGCCGTGTCCGACCGGGCCAGGCCGGTGACCTCATGTCCGGCGGCGATGAGCTCGGGGATGATGTACGAACCCGAATGGCCGGTCCCGCCAGTGACGAAAACGCGCATGCGACTGCTCCTCGTGAGAGTAGGTGGAGGGGCTGCTTCTCCCCGTGCCGCAGATCCACTGGCGTGATGTGGCGCGAGAAGTGGTGGTGCGGGTGCGCTCAGCCGAGAATGCTGACGCCGAGGAAGAAGTCGGTGTGTTGACGGAGTGGGCAAAAGGCCCGGCTGCTACAGGGCGACGTTCTCCGGTGTCCGCGCCATAGCCGGCTTCCCGGTGTCCATCGGCCGCAGTCCCAGGCTCTCGATGAACGCCGACACGCGTGTCTTTGCCTGCGTGTCGTCGCCGGCGATGAACGCGTCCAATGGGCGACCCTCGGCTGGGCCGGCCGCCAGAACATGGGAGAACAGGGTGTTGAACGCCTGGACGACATGCGCGCCGGCGGGGGCGGCCTAGGCGATCTCCTGCGCGCCGGAACTGCCGTCGGGGGTGACAAAGCCCTGGAAATCGGGGGAGACGGGGTTGTTGATGTCGATGATGACCTTGCCCTGCGGTGCGTCCCCGTACTCGCGCACCACCGCCGTCGCGCCGGCGTACGGCACGGCGAGGACAACGATGTACCCGGCCGGGTCAACCATTGTCAGGGCGCACGGCGCCCTGCTCGCCGACTGCTCGGCCCCGGGGGGGCTCAGCCGGTAAATTCGTTGACGCCGAGGGCGAAGTCCCCGTGGCCAACCCCGTTGCCGGCGAGGCCCACCGTGACCACGCCCACTCCTTCCAGCCAGTGCGCCATTTTCAGGCCGCCGACGTCCAGCGGGCGCAGCCCGAGGCTCTCGATGAATGCCGCCACGCCAGCCTTGGCCTGCGCATTGTCGCCAGCGATGAAGACGTTGGGCCGGCCCTTCTCCAGGACATTACGGAAGATGGTGTTGAACGCCTTCACCACGCTGGCGCCGGCCGGGGCCACCTTGGCGACTTCCTGCGCGATCGAGGTCTCCTCGCTGTGGGCCAGTCCGTCGAACGTGGCGTTGAAGGGGTTGCTGATGTCGACGACGACCTTGCCCGCGAGGGCGTCTCCGTACTCGGCGACGACCGGAACGACACCGTCGTACAACAGGGCCGTGATGACGATGTCCCCGGCCGGGACGGCGCCCCACTTGCCCGTCGTCGCGCCGCCGCCCAGAGCCTTGGCCAGGTCATCGGCCTTGGACTGATCGCGTCCCATGACCTCGACGGTGTTGCCGCCCGCCACCGCGAGCGTGCCGATGGTACGGGCCATGTTCCCCGTACCGATGAGGGTGATGCTGCTCATGAGATGTGCTCTCTTCCTGTTCTCGAGGTGTCGCTCTGTCTCGTTCGTGCCGGGTCAGGCGCAGGGCGTCGGCCGCGACGTTTCCGGGCCAACTGCCGTGCCCTTCCCGGCACATCCGGCTCGTCAGCACGCGAATTCGGCGCCCGCGCAACACTTCGGCGTGTTGCGGATCAGTTCGTTGTGGCGACCGGGTTGACGTGGGGTGTGCCCGCGGCATTCCTGGTGTGTGGTTCAGATGGCGGTGGTGCCACCGTCGGTGACCAGTTCCAGGCCGTTGACGTAGCTGGAGTCGTCGGAGGCGAGGAACAGGGCGACGGTGGCGATTTCTTCGGGGCGGCCCATCTTTCCGCGGGGGATGAGGGACTCGAATCCGGCCTTGGTTGCCTCGTCGAACAGTTCTTCCTGTTTGGCGGTGGCGACCTGGCCGGGGGTCAGGACGTTGACCCGGATCTTGCGGTCGCGCAGTTCGTTGAGCCAGACGCGGGCCCAGGCCTGCTGGACGGCTTTGCTTCCCGCGTAGAGGCTCCAGCCGGGGAAGGCGCCGAGGGAGGCGTTGGATCCGGTCATGAAGATCGAGCCGTTGTCGTTGATCAGCGGCAGTGCCTTCTGCACCGTGAACAGGGTGCCGCGCGCGTTGAGCCAGAAGGCGCGGTGGAACTGTTCCTCGGTGACCTCGCCGAGGACGGCGGGTTCGCCCATCCCGGCGCTGGCCCACAGCACGTCGATCGAGCCCTTTTCCCGCTTGACGGTGTCGTACAAGCGGTCCAGGTCGTCCAGTTCGGCCGCATCACCCTGGACGGCGGTGACGTTGCGGCCGATCAGCTTGACGGCGTCGTCCAGTGCTTCCTGCCGCCGGGCCTGAATGAAGACGTGCGCTCCTTCCTCGACGAACAGTTTGGCGCCGGCCAGTGCCATGCCGGTGGATCCGCCGGTGATCACCGCTACCTTGCCATCGAGCTTTCCCACGATCACTCCGTTGAATTAATGGGCATCCGAAACAGTGTGCTCATTCCGGACCTGGACCCTGCTATCAAGTTCCGATGTCGAATTCTTGTGCCGAATTCGCTTCGGCCCCAATAGGTACCTGTTCAGGTTGCCATTCGCCT
The DNA here is from genome assembly GCF_055656965.1 of Streptomyces sp. NPDC111656. NCBI lineage: Bacteria > Bacillati > Actinomycetota > Actinomycetes > Kitasatosporales > Streptomycetaceae > Streptomyces > Streptomyces sp. NPDC111656. Next base: position 368,485 of record NZ_JBVKCA010000009.1, on the reverse strand, counting down.
GAGTGGGTGTCCAAGACTTCTTTTAGCCGTGGTGATACCCTGAAGGCATCACCGGACTGGGAGGCGCCATGGATCTGGACCTGCGCAAATTGCGTTACTTCGCCGCCGTGGCCGACCAGTTGCACTTCGGCCGCGCCGCCGATGAGCTACATATCGCGCAGCCGGTGCTCAGCCGGCAGATCCGCGCGCTCGAGCAGGATCTCGGCGCCTCGCTGTTCACCAGGGATCGCCACGGCGTAGCGCTGACCGACGCGGGCCGACAATTGCTGGCCGACGCCGGTCCGCTGCTCGCCTCCGCGCACGCGGTCCGCCGCAGGGTGTCCGTGGCCGCCCGCGGCAGCCGGCGGCTGATGGTCGGTTTCCGGGCCGGCATCCCGGTCATCCCGGCGGCGCGGGCGTTCGAGGCCCGGCACCCGGACGTGGTCGTGGACGTGCAACGGATCGAAGGGGACGACCAGGCCCCGATGCTGCTCGACGGCCGCATCGACGTCGGCTATGTGCGGCTGCCCATCGACGAGGCCGGCCTGCGCGTCACCCCGCTGTACACCGAGCCGCGGGTGGCGGTGCTGCCCGCCGGCCACCGGTTGGCCGGCAAGGAGGAGGTCACCGAGGCAGACCTGGCCGGCGAACCGCTGGTCTGGCATACCGACCCGAGCACGCAGCCCACCAGGCGCCCGCACCCTAACGCCGGGTACCTGGTGCGCGGGGTGGACGAAACGCTCGAGCATGTCGCGGCTGGCCGGGGCATCTCGTTCCTGGCCCGTTCGGCGACCGTGTTCTACTCACATCCGAACATCATCTATGTGCCCATCCCGGATCTGGCGCCCGACCAGGTGTGCCTCGCGGCGGCCGCATCGCACACCTCGCCAGTGGTCGATGACTTCATCACCGCCGCTCAGGCGACGGCCGAGATCACGGCAGAATGTGGAAACTATGAAATGTGGCAGCTTGGAAGCGATGCCGTTTCAAAGCACGGTTGAGCAGCCCGCCTGACAACAACAGCGCCAACAGGGGGCACACGCCCGCAGCAATTGCGAAGGCATTGAGCTCGGGGACGGAGGCGAGGTTGGCGCACAGTGAGAATCGATATCGTCGCGCGGCCGCTTCTGGAATGATGAAAATCATGATCTCGTTGAATTCGTCAAAGGCATCGAGCCTTTTCCAACCTGCTCGCTGCGAGCGTGGTGCTCGACTGGTCATGCACCTTCGGCATCCAGTCGCTCCGCGGACCGGAGCAGGTACTCGGGCAGTTTTGAACTGGCCGCCAACACCTCGATGCCGATGAGGCGGCCCTGCTCGTCGAAGTCGAGGTTGATCATGCCGTCGACGTCCACGGGATCGCAGGGATACATACGCGCGGACTGCACGCGGGCCCACAACCCCGATCCGAGGGAGCGCCGGCTCGACATCGACGGTGTCGAGTACCCGTACTTCGACCAGCTCGTCTGGGCCGGTCTGCCCACCATGCCCGGCCTACCCGCCACCGCCATACCAGCGGGCCGGTCCCTCGAGGGTCTGCCGGTGGGGGTGCAGCTCATCGGCCCGATGTTCGAGGACCGCACCCCGCTGCGGCTGGCCGAACTGCTCGAGCAGAGGATCGGCGGCTTCCAGCCAGCGGTGGCCTCACCGACACCTCGTCCTGAAGTCCCGGCCTGCCACCGTCCCGGGGGCGGACTACCGGCTACGGATCTTCACGCCCGAGAGTGAGCTGCCGTTTGCCGGACACCCCACCCTCGGCTCGGCTCGCGCCTGGCTGGACAGCGGCGGCGTGCCGCGGCACGCCGACCGCATCGTGCAGCAGTGCGCCGCCGGCCTGGTCACCGTGCGGCGCGGCGACGGCGTTCTGTCTTTCGCCGCCCCGCCGCTGGTCCGCGACGGCGCGCTCGTTGACGCATACCTGAAGCAGATCGTCGCCGCGTTCGGCATCGGCCGTGACCGTGTCGTCGCCCACCAGTGGGTCGACAACGGACCCGGCTGGGCCGTGCCCTCCGCCTACCGGGTCTCCCAGGGGGCGAGGCTGGGACGCGCCGCGACCATCGAGATCACCGCCGGCACCTGTTTGAAGTCTGTTTTCCGCGCCCTTCGGGGTACGGCGGAATCGCCCCAGCCACCGCTTCGGATTGAGCACAGGATTGCTCGATTCCCTTCTCTAGCACAATCCCACACCCTGATCCGGGCGCAATATGCTGCCAATGTTGCGGAGGTTCGTTCGCTTTGACGTACCCGTCGGCCACGCTTGACGGCGTCGTAGCGATGGACCACGAAAGGGCAACCATGCCGGGCAGCAGCACAGTCACCGTCCACGCCGATCGCGAGGTCCGTCCCAGCCGCGCCGTGGCACCGCCCATCTACCAGACGGCGGCGTTCTCGGCCGCGGACGCGGAGACGTTCGCCCAGGCCGCGGTCGACCGGCGGGGTCAGGACTTCTACACCCGCTTCGGCAATCCGAACCACGCCCAGGTCGCGGCCGTCGTCGCGGAACTGGAGCACACCGAGGCGGCCATGGTCACCGCGTCCGGCATGGCCGCGCTGACCACCGCCGTGCTGGCCCTGGTGTCCACCGGTGACCATGTCATCGGGCAGCGGTCCACCTACGGCGGTACGGCGTCGGTGCTGCTGAACCTGCTGCCGCGTCTGGGCGTATCGACCACCCTGGTGGACCAGACGGACCCGGAAGCGTTCGCGAAGGCACTGACCCCGCAGACCCGCCTGATCCTGGTGGAGTCTCCGAGCAATCCGCTGCTCCAGATCACCGACCTGCGCGCCGTCGCGGACCTGGCCCGCGCGCACGACGTACTGACCATGGCGGACAACACCTTCGCTACTCCGCTGAACCAACGCCCGGTGGACTTCGGCATCGATCTGGTCTGGCACAGCGCGACCAAGTACCTCAACGGCCATTCCGACGTGTCCGCCGGAGTGCTGGCCGGCCCGGCAGAACTCCTGGACCGGATCTGGGACGTCGGTCTGCTCACCGGTGCCGTCCTCGGCCCGTTCGACGCATGGCTGCTGCTGCGCGGGATGCGCACCCTTCCGCTGCGGATGCCCCGGCACAACGCCAACGGCCAGGCCCTCGCGGAGGCCCTGCACGACCACCCCGCCGTGAGCCGTGTGCACTATCCCGGCCTGGCCTCCCACCCGCAGCACCAGCTGGCCGCAAGCCGGATGAGGGGGTTCGGCGGGGTGCTCGGCATCGAGTTCGCCGGCGGCTTCGAGACGGCCGACGCGTTCCTGGGCCGGCTGCGCTACGCCCGCCGGTCGGCCAGCCTCGGCGGCGTGGAATCCCTGGCCGTGCACCCCGCATCCATGTGGCGGGGAATGCTCGACGACGACCAGATCGCCGCCTCGGTTCCGCCGGGCCTGGTCCGGCTGGCCGCCGGCACGGAGGACACGGCCGACCTGGTCGCCGACGCACTCGCCGCAGCCGACGCGGTGCTCTCCGGCGCCGCGGGAACCTGAGCGGAGACGGCCCGGCACTCACGGGGTGTGGGTGGAGAGCGTCTTCATGGTGACGTAACTGCTCACCGTGGCGACGCCGGGAAGGTCGGCCAGCCGGTTGGCGTGGAAGTCCTCGTAGGCGGGCAGGTCGGCGACCTCGACCTGAAGCAGGTAGTCGTAGTTGCCGGTGACGTGATGGACGTGGACCACCCCGGGCAGTTGGACGACCGCGCGTTCGAACGCGGCCACGTCGCCACGGTTGTGCCGCATGAGCCGGACACCGGCGAACACCCGGAGGCTGCGGCCGAGGGCCGCGGGGGCGATGTCCGCCCGGTAGCCGCGGATCACCCCGGTTTCCTCGAGCCGGTGCACGCGCCGCAGGCAGGGTGACGGCGACAGGCCGACCCGGGCGGCGAGCTCGGCATTGCTGATCCGTCCGTGCTTTTCGAGCACGGCGAGGATGGACCGATCCACATCATCCATAAGGGCAGATTATTGCTCAATCCCCTCATGTACCACAACCTCATGCCTCGTCCCGGCGCAATTTCCTGCCAAAGTTGCCGAGATCGGCTTACGTCGACGTCCTGGTCAGCAAAACTTGTCCGAGTCATCAACTCGGACAAACAGCACCTTTTCGTGAAGGAGTTTTCAGGTGAGGATCTTGCTTACCGGCGGCACCGTGGTCAGCATGGAGCCGGCTGTCGGCGATCTCGCACGCGGTGACGTGCTGATCGAGGACGGTGTGATCGTCGAGGTGGCCGAGGTGATCGAGGCTCCGGACGCCGAGGTGATCGACGCGACCGACCGGATCGTCATGCCCGGCTTCGTCGACACCCACCGGCACACCTGGCAGACCGCGTTCCGCGGCATCGGCGCCGACTGGACCTTCCCCGAGTGGGCGGAGGCGATGCACCGCACGTTGAAGCCCCGGTACCGGCCCGAGGACGTCTACCTGGGCACCCTGCTCGGCCGGCTGGAGGCCCTGCACTCCGGTGTGACCACGATGCTGGACTGGTTCCACTGCGCGCAGAGCCCCGAGCACGCGGACGCCGCCGTCGCGGCGCTGCGCGACACAGCCGGACGGTCGGTCTTCTGCCATGGTGCGGGGTGGGGTACCACCGGCCCGGTCGAGGCCGATGTCCGCCGGGTGCGCTCCGCGCTTCCCGGGGACGGCCTGGTCACCATGGCGTTCGGGCTGCGCGGTGCGGAGGACACCTCCATGGACACCGTCGCCGAGGAGCTGAAGCTGGCGGCCGAACTCGACCTGCGCACCAGCCTCCACGTCGAGTCCGAAGGGGTCCGCCGCCCGGTCGCCGACCTCCATGAGCACGGCCTGCTGCGGGACACGACGACGTTCGTGCACGCCAACGGGATCGGCGACGACGAGTTGCGGATGCTCGCCGACGCCGGCACCTCGGTGTCGATCAGCCCGGACGTCGAGCTGCGGATGGGGTTCGGCTGGCCGATGACCGGCCGGATGCTGGCCGCCGGACTGCGCCCGACCCTCGCCATCGACGACGTTCCCTCGGTCGGCGGCGACATGTTCTCCACCATGCGCACCACCTTCGTCGTACAGCGCGGCCTGGACGGCGGCCTCGACTCCCGGGACCTGCTGGAGTTCGCCACCGTCGACGGCGCCCACGCCCTGGGACTCGCGGCCCGCACGGGCAGCCTCACGCCCGGCAAGGACGCCGACGTGATCCTGCTGCGCACCGACGACATCACCGTGCTCCCGGTCACCGATCCGGCCGGCACGATCGTCGCGGCCGGTCACCCCGGCCTGGTCGACACGGTTCTCGTCGCCGGCCGCGTGGTCAAGCGCGACGGCGTACTGGTGGACGTGGATCTGCGGGCGCTCAGGACCCGCCTGGTGGAGTCGCGCGACCGGATCGCGGCGGCCGCCGGTGTCCCCCTCGACGGCACCTGGCGTCCACAGCCGAAGGCGGCGTGACCGCACGAGCCGGAGCCCCCGCTCCACCCAGTTCACCTCATGTCATCTCACGTCATGCAGAAGGAGGTTGACCCGTAAAGCTGGTGCCGTTCACCGAATCCGAGCGCGTGACGCTGGGCCGCATGGACCACGACGGCAGGGTGCGCGACCTCAGCGATGCGGTCGGCGCCCGCACGCTCCTCGACGACATCGAACCCAGGGGTGGGTCAGGAGCCGTCCGGGAGAGAGGCCCTGAGGCTCGCGTTGCCGGCCGTCTCGGGGCGACTCCATGATGGTGCGCACTCACCAGCACGCGGCCGGAGCCCGCAGAAAGGGGCCCCGTCGCGAGGACGGCCCCGGACCAGGCCGGATGTCGTCCTGGCCGACATCAACCGTCTGCAGCAGTGGCGCGGCCGCCCGTCGGGAGCGTGCGGGCTGGTCCTGCGCGACGGCCGCAGCCTCGGGCAGGCGGTGGCGTGAAGGATCGGTCACCGCCTGAGCAGGGTGACCGCGCGGTCGGCACCGGCTGCGCCCCACGACGTAACTCGCGTCCTCATGGAAATATGGCAACGGGCCGTACGCGCAGGCCGCGCCGGTCGCGAGGAGACGCCATGACGGCCAGCAACACACCACCGACACCTCCACCGCCGCGGTCGAACCCGGACTCCGTGGTCGACTGCGCCCTGTACGAACACGGCAAGCGCCGACCGGGCCTCCTCCCCCTCCAGCAGGCGATGACGGCCTGCCACGCCACCCCGGACAGCTTCGTCTGGATCGGCCTGCACGAACCCACCGAAGACCAGCTCCAGAGCGTCGCGCGCGCCTTCGGCCTGCACCCCCTGGCCGTCGAGGACGCCCTCACCGCCCACCAGCGCCCCAAGCTCGAACGCTACGACGACACCCTCTTCCTCGTGATGCGGACCGCGCTCTACGTCGAGCACGAACACCTGACGGCCACCAGCGAGATCGTCGACACTGGCGAGATCATGGCCTTCATGGGCAAGGGCTTCATCGTTGTCGTACGACACGGCCCCTCCCGCCAGCTCACCGGCGTCCGCCGCACCCTGGAAAGCCGCCCAGAACTGCTCGCGCACGGCCCCGCCGCCGTACTGCACGCCATCGCCGACACCGTCGTCGACCAGTACCTCGAGGTCGTCACCGCCGTCGAGACGGACGTGGACGAAGCGGAGGGCTCCACCTTCGCGCCCCAGCAGGCCCACGACATCCGCCGCATCTACCAGCTCAAACGCGAGCTCCTGCAGCTGCGCCGCGCGGTGGCCCCGCTCGCAGGGCCGATGCGAGAGCTCGCCGAAGGCCGGCTGCCCGGCGTGGACAAGGACATCGCCACGTACCTCCGCGACGTCAGCGACCACCTCACCCAGGCCGCCGAACGCATCACGACACTCTGCGAGGTGACCGACACCGCCCTGTCCCTCGCCCTCGCGCAAACCGGCGTCCAGCAGAACTCCGACATGCGCCGCATCAGCGCCATTGGCGCCCTCATCGCCGTACCCATCGGCATCGTCGGCGTCTACGGCATGAACTTCAAGCACATGCCCGAACTCCACTGGACCTTCGGCTACCCCCTGGTCATCCTCGGCATCATCGTCATCTGCACCGTGATCTACCGGGCCTTCCGCCGCAACGGCTGGCTGTGAGCGGCGTCGGAAGAGCGTGGCGTCAGAAGAGCGTCAGGAACCACCACCCTGCCATCAGGCAATCGCCAACAGAGCCGTCCGCGCCCGTCCTCGGGCACTTCCATGAGAGTCGGATGTCTGTGTGGACGCACGCCGAGGGGTGGTCGAGCGATGAGCAATGCCAAGGGGCGGCGCGTCGTTGCCGGAGTGAGTGGTTCGCTGGGGAGCCTGGCGGCTCTGCACCGGGCCGCGGCCGAGGCCCGTCGTACCGATGCCGAACTGCTGGTCGTCCTCGCCTGGGAACCACCCGGCGGTGACCTCGCCGACCGGCGCTCGATCTGCCCAGTGCCGTTGGCCGACCTCCGGCAGGATGCGGGCCGACGGCTGCTCGCCGCTCTCGACACGGCCTTCGGCGACACCGGGCCCGGGGTTCCGCACCAGGGGTTGGTCGTCCGGGGCACACCGGGGCGCGCCCTGGTCGAGACCGCCGACCAGGGCGACGACCTCCTGGTGGTCGGCGTGGGGTGCCGCGGAAGGCTGCGCCGCGCTCTGTTCCCGTCCGTCGCCCGGTACTGCCTCGCACACGCCGCCTGCCCCGTGCTGGCGGTGCCGCCCTCGCCCCTCGAGAACGACCTCGCCTCCGTGCACCGTCGCATCAGCCTGCGGATGCCGCTCGACGCCCGGGAGCTGACGGACGGCAGGCCCTGACCGAGTCCGTTGCAGGCAAGCGAGAGCGGGCGCCGTCGTGCGCCGCCCGCGACGCGGCGCTCCGGCCCACATGTACGCCGGCTCGATCCCGTACGCGCCTGCACGCGCCCGTCCGCGCTGTGGACCACTGCGTCGGGTGCCCTGTCGTGCGGTGGCACCTCGACGATCCACCCCGTCCTGCCCGTCAGCGGCCGAGGGCGGCCCCGGCGTGGTTCTGCAAGCAACCTCGGACGCGTCTCTGACCAGGCATCCTCCTGCCCATCAGCGTCGCGTTATGGGTGGGGGGCAGCGCGTCAAGCATCCGTCAGTGAGGGGCCCTGGACCCGGTGGGGCGGTCATAGCTTCATCGAAGCGCCCGGCCGAACCGGCCGAGCGGCGCACGTCGCCTTCTTCGAGGAGCAGCATCATGTCTCCAGTCGAGCATTCCGAGGACCCGGAGCCTTCCGAACGCTTCCCGGCCGGACTTCTCTTCGTTCCTGTCCGGTCGGGGCCCGCGGGCTGTACGGCCCGGTTCTTCCGCACCCCGCTGGGCGGCCGTACGGCCGTCGGCTTCACCTCGGCGGCCAAGCTCACCGCCACTCTCGGCACGGACCAGGCCTCCATCCGGCTCTCCGAAGCCGCGCTGCGCGCCCTCGCCGCGCCCCTGGGCGTCACCGCCCTCACCATCGACCCGCAGTTCTCCGCCCCCTCCGCCGACCGCACCGCGGCCACGGCCCGCGAACGCGAGAACTCCTGGCGCCGCTGGCATCCCCAGCACGTCGGCGCCCTGCGGGTGACCGGCGCCGCCGCCGTCGTCGCGTGCCTGAACCTCCTGATCGGCTGAGGAGACACCATGTCCATCCAGGAACTGCCCGTCCAAGAACAGCCCGTCCAAGAACAGCCCGTCCAGGAACAGCCCGTCCAGGAACAGCACCAGGCATCCGGGACCGACAGCCCCGCCCAAGGAGCCCACGCCGACACACGCGACGCCGAAGGCCTCTCCGTCTGGCCCCGCTCCGCCCGCCCCGAACCCCACGGCGACATCAGCGTCGGCGGTGTCTCCCTCACCGAGGCCGCCGACCGCTTCGGCACCCCCCTCTACATCCTCGACGAGAGGGAAGTCCGCGAGCGCTGCCGCACCTACCGCACCGCCTTCCCCGACGCCGACATCGTCTACGCCGCCAAAGCCTTCCTGTGCCGCGCCATGGCCCACTGGGTCCAGGAAGAAGGCCTGGGCCTGGACGTCTGCTCCGCCGGAGAACTCGCCCTCGCCGTCACCACCGGCTTCCCACCCGAAAAAATCATCCTGCACGGCAACGCCAAAAGCCCCGAAGACCTCAGCACCGCCCTGCGCCTCGGCGTCGGCCGCATCGTCGTCGACAGCACCTCCGAAATCGCCCGGCTCGCCGCCCTCACACCCCCCGGCACCCGCCAGCCCGTCATGGTCCGCGTCGTACCCGGCATCGTCGCCGGCGGACACACCAAAATCCGCACCGGCACCGACGACCAGAAATTCGGCCTTTCCCTCACCGACGGCTCCGCACAACACGCCGTCACCCGCATACTCGACCAGCCCCACCTCGAACTCGTCGGCCTGCACTGCCACATCGGCTCCCAGGTCACCACCGTCAAGCCCTACGTCGCCGCCGTACGCCGCATGACCGGACTCCTCGCCCGCATCCGCGACCAGCACGGCATCACCCTCCCCCAGCTGAACATCGGCGGCGGCCACGCCATCGCCTACCGCCCCGGCGAAGAAACCCTCAACATCTCCACCCTCGCCGCACGCGTCCGCGCCGAACTCGAAGACGGCTGCACCCGCGCCGCCCTGCCCGTCCCCCGCCTCACCCTCGAACCCGGCCGCGCCATCGCCGGCCCCGCCGGCATCGCCGTCTACCGCGTCCTGTCCGTCAAACGCAGCGGCACCCACACCTTCGTCGCAGTCGACGGCGGCATGAGCGACAACCCCCGACCCGCCCTCTACGGAGTGCGCTACGCACCCCGACTCATCGGCCGCCCCACCACCGCACCACCCCACCTCGTCACCGTCGTCGGCCGCCACTGCGAAGCCGGCGACATCCTCGCCGACGACGTAGCCCTCCCCGGCGACATCCACCCCGGCGACCTCCTCGCCGTCCCCGCAGCCGGCGCCTACCACCTCTCCATGGCCTCCGGCTACAACCTCGTCGGCCGCCCACCCGTCGTCGCCGTCTCCCACGGCACCGCACGCCTACTCGTACGCCGCGAATCCCTCGACGACATGAACCGCCGGGACATCGGACTGTAGCGCCGAGTCCCTTCCCTGAACCTCCGCCGAACTCCCCCTCGGCGGAGGGCTGCCCGCTGTACAGCACGGGCAGTCCGAAAGATCAACAAATGCTCCCTGTCCGCAAACCTCTATGTGTGAGGACGAGGTCTCGATGACCGTCGAAAACACCGTCGGCCTGATCGTGGCCGTCTCACTGCTCGCCTATCTGATCGTCGCCCTGATCAAGCCGGAGAAGTTCTGATGTCCGCTCCCGCCGAGACCCGGCCCGCACCCGTACCGGACTCCCCTCCACCCGGCCCGGGGCAACCGCGCCGGGTCGGCGCCGGAATGCTCGATCCGACGCAGCTGTGGCGCGCGCTCCCCCAGTCGCTGCGCAAGCTGAATCCGGTCACCCTGTTCCGTAACCCGGTCATGTTCGTGACCGAGGTCGGTGCCGCGCTGACCACGGGTATCGCGGTGGTCCACCCCAGCCTCTTCGGCTGGCTGATCACCGGCTGGCTGTGGCTGACGGTGGTCTTCGCCAACCTCGCCGAGGCCGTGGCCGAGAGCCGCGGCAAGGCACAGGCCGACTCGCTGCGCAGGACCCGGCAGCAGACCACCGCCTGGCGCCTCGCGGGCTGGGAGCCCGGGGCAGCTCAGGACTCCTACCTCGAAGAGGCCGTCGCCGCGTCCGAGTTGAGGCGCGGCGACATCGTGTCCGTACCGGCCGGGGAGCTGATCCCCGGCGACGGCGACGTCATCCAGGGCGCGGCGAGCGTCGACGAGTCGGCGATCACCGGTGAGTCCGCGCCGGTCATCCGCGAGTCCGGCGGCGACCGCAGCGCGGTCACCGGCGGCACTCGGGTGCTCTCCGACCACCTCGTCGTTCGCATCACCCAGGAGCCCGGGCAGAGCTTCCTGGACCGGATGATCACCCTGGTCGAGGGCGCCAACCGGCAGAAGACCCCCAACGAGCTGGCGCTGAACCTGCTGCTGGTCATGCTGACCTTCGTCTTCCTGGTCGCGGTCGTGACCCTGCAGCCGATGGCGATCTTCTCCAAGGACGCGATGGCCGCCGCGCACGACACCGCGGCGCTGACCTCCAACGGTGTCACCGCCATCGTGCTGGTCTCGCTGCTCGTCTGTCTGATCCCGACCACGATCGGCGCGCTGCTCTCGGCGATCGGCATCGCGGGCATGGACCGGCTGGTGCAGCGCAACGTCCTTGCCATGTCCGGCAGGGCGGTCGAGGCGGCCGGTGACGTCAACACCCTGCTGCTCGACAAGACCGGCACGATCACCTTCGGCAACCGGCGGGCGAGCGCGTTCCTCCCGGTCGGGGCGGTCCCCATGGAACGGCTGGCGCAGGCCGCGCTCCTTTCCAGCTTGGCCGACGAGACGCCCGAAGGTCGTTCCATCGTCGAGTTCGCCTACGAGAAACACGAGTTGACCGAGCGGATCGCGAACGGCGCCGAGTGGGTGCCGTTCACCGCCGCCACCCGTATGTCGGGAGTCGACCTTCCCTGCGGTCAGCGGCTGCGCAAGGGCGCGGCGGCATCGGTCGCGGCGTGGGTGCGCGAGCAGGGCGGCGAGGTTCCGCTCGCGCTGGAGGCGACCGTCCAGCAGGTCTCCGCGTCGGGCGGTACGCCGCTGGCCGTGGCGCAGTCCACGAGCGACGGCCGGGCCGAAGTGCTCGGTGTCGTCCACCTCAAGGACGTCGTCAAGCCGGGTCTGCGCGAACGCTTCGACGAGCTGCGCCGGATGGGCATCCGTACGGTGATGATCACCGGCGACAACCCGGTGACCGCCAAGGCGATCGCCGAGGAGGCGGGCGTCGACGACTTCCTGGCCGAGGCGACTCCCGAGGACAAGCTGGAGCTGATCAAGCGGGAGCAGGCCGGCGGTCACCTGATCGCGATGACGGGCGACGGCACGAACGACGCACCGGCGCTCGCGCAGGCGGACGTGGGCGTGGCGATGAACACGGGTACGTCGGCCGCCAAGGAGGCCGGCAACATGGTCGACCTCGACTCCGACCCCACGAAGATCATCGAGATCGTCGAGATCGGCAAGCAGCTCCTCATCACCCGGGGCGCGCTCACGACCTTCTCGATCGCCAACGACATCGCCAAGTACTTCGCGATCCTGCCCGCGATGTTCGCCGCGGTGTTTCCGGGGCTCGACCGGCTCAACATCATGGCCCTGCACTCGCCGCTGTCCGCGATCCTCTCCGCGGTCGTCTTCAACGCGGTGGTCATCGTGGCGCTGATCCCGCTCGCCCTGCGCGGTGTCCGCTACCGGCCGAGCAGCGCCTCCGCCCTGCTCACCCGCAACCTGTGGATCTACGGACTCGGCGGCGTGATCGCCCCGTTCCTGGCCATCAAGTTCATCGACTTCGCCCTCGTCCAGTTCATCCCGGGGATCTGACCATGAATCAACGACTCCCACACTGGCTCGCCCAGCACGTCGCAGCGCTCCGGGTGGTCCTCGTCCTGACTCTTCTGACCGGCCTGGCCTATCCGTTGGCCATGGTGGCGGCGGCCCAAGTCCCGGGTCTCGACGGCACGTCGCAGGTCACCGGCGCCGACGGCAGACCGGCCGGATCCTCGCTCATCGGCCAGTCCTTCACGGACGCCAAGGGCAACCCCGTCAAGAAGTACTTCCAGTCCCGGCCCTCCAACGCAGGCACGGGATACGACGCCACGGCGTCCGGGGCCGGCAACCAGGGCCCCGAGTCCGTCGTCGACGCGTTGGACAAGCCGAGCCTGCTCACCCTGGTGTGCGGGCGCAGCAAGGCGGCCGGCGACCTCGAAGGCGTCGACGGTTCGCGCCCGTACTGCACGGACGACGGCGTCGGCGCGGTCCTCGGCGTCTTCCACGAGGGCGGCACGAGCGGTCGTATCACCAAGGTGGTCAGCCTCAACCAGGCCTGCCCCGCGCAGCCGTTCCTCGCCACCTACAAGGGAGTTCGCGTCATGTGCGCGAAGCCCGGCGCGGACTACAGCCATGCCGTGACCGTCCCCGTGCGTGGCGACGCTCCGGCGAACCCGGTCGTCCCCGCCGACGCGGTCACCGCGAGCGGCAGTGGTCTCGACCCGCAGATCAGCCCGGCGTACGCGAAGCTCCAGGCGCCGCGCGTCGCACATGAGCGTGGCGCGAGCGTGGCCGACGTACGGGGACTGATCGCGAAGTACACCACCGGGCGTTCGCTCGGTGTGTTCGGCGAGCCGGGCGTCAATGTCGTCGAGCTGAACATCGCGCTCGACCGTAAGTACCCGACGACCGCGACAACCGCGTCGTCTCCGAAGCAGGGAGCCTGATCATGGCGGCCTGGATCCAGGCATCGATCATTCTCGCCGTGGTCGTGGGGCTGCACGTCCCGCTCGGCGACTACATGGCCCGCGCCCTCGACGGCGGGGACCGAAACAAGCACAGCCGGGGTGAAAGGACCCTTTATCGCGTCTGCGGCATCGACCCGGACAAGGAGCAGACCTGGCGGCACTACCTCACCGCTCTGCTCGCCTTCTCCGTCATGAGCATCGCGGCGCTCTTCGCCCTGTTCACCCTGCAGGGCAAGCTGCCCTGGTCGACGGGGCACGAAGGCATGCCGTGGCGGCTCGCGCTGCACACCGCCGTCTCCTTCACGACCAACACCAGCTGGCAGAACTACGCCGGTGAGTCCACCACCGGTCACCTCGCCGTCATGGCGGGCCTGGGCGTGCAAGCGTTCGCGTCGGCGGCCGTCGGCATCTGCGTGGCCCTCGCCCTGGTCCGGGGTCTGGTCCGGCGCTCCACCGACGACCTGGGCAACTTCTGGGTCGACCTGCTGCGCACGATCTTCCGCGTCCTGGTCCCGATGGCGGTCGTCGGCGGCCTGATCCTGATGGCGGGCGGTGTCATCCAGAGCCTCGGCGGCGGACACACCTTCACCACGGTCGCGGGTGCCAAGCAGACGATCCTCGACGGGCCGGTGGGCTCCTGGGAGCCGATCAAGCTGTTCACCGGTGACGGCGGTGGCGTCTTCAACGCCAACAGCGCTCACCCCTTCGAGAACCCTAGCGCCTGGACCAACGCCTTCGAGATCGTGCTGATGCTGCTCATCCCGACGGCCTGCGTGCGCATGTTCGGCCGGATGATCGGCAGCCTGAAGCAGAGCTGGACCCTGCTCACGGTCGTCGGCATCCTCTTCGGCCTGCTCCTCGCCGCGGGCACACTCGCGCAGAGCGCCCACACCGGCACGGTCACGCAGGCGGTCGGCGGACAGTACGAAGGCACCGAGACCCGCTTCGGCATCCCCGGTTCCACACTCTTCGGCGTGGGGGCCACGGGTTCCGCGGACGGCGCGGCCAACTCCTCGTACGACAGCTTCTCCAGCCTCGGCGGCGGTGTGCTGCTGTCCGCGATGATGCTCGGTGAGATCGCTCCCGGCGGCACGGGCAGCGGGCTCTACGGCCTGATCATGGTGGTCCTGGTGGCCGTCTTCATCGGCGGTCTGATGGTCGGTCGCACGCCCGAGTACCTGCGCAAGCGGATCGGGTACGGGGAGATGCGGTGGGTGGTCGTGTACGCGCTGATCCCGCCGACCGTGATTCTCGCGTGCACGGGTGTCGCGCTCGCCTTCGACGACGGCCAGACCTCCATGGGCAACCCTGGAGCACACGGCCTGACCGAGCTCATCTACGCGTACACCAGCAATACCAACAGCAACGGCAGCGCGATGGCCGGCTTCAACGGCGCCACCGACTTCCACAACCTGCTGATGGTGTTCGCGATGCTCGCAGGGCGGTATCTCCCGATGGTTGCCGTGCTGGCCCTGGCCGGACGCCTCGCCAAGCAGCAGCCGGGCGTCGTCACGGTCGGCACGCTACGCGCCCAGGGCGTCAACTTCGTCGTCCTGGCCACCGCCGCGGCCGTCATCCTGGCGCTGCTCAACTTCCTTCCGGCGCTGTCCCTCGGCACCATCGCCGACGGCCTGCTGTAGGCCCGAGTACCGGCTGAGCCTGCGATCCCTCACAGGCTCAGCCGGTACGGCACGACGCCCTCAGTTCGGAGCACTAGGGCCTGTCCGGCGGATCAAGTCGCAGGAAACGGGCGGTGCCTCATCGACGCTGGTGAGCGGGGCTTGGTGCGTCCAGCTGCAAGGCGGAGGAGGGCGACGACGCGGAGCGTCGGCAACCGACGACAACGCCGCAGATGGGCGTGCCAAGCCCCGCGTCTGCGGCATGATCCGCCGGACAGGCCCTAAGAGGTGGCGGTCACCGGAAGGTCGGGGCGGACCGGCTCGATGCCGGACGCTGCCGGGACGGTGAGGACCATGGTGAGGCCGCCGCCGGGGGTGTCCTCGGCGGCGAGGGTGCCGCCCATCGCCTCGGCGAAGCCCCGGGCGACCGCGAGGCCGAGACCGACACCCGCGCCGCGGGGAGCGTCGCCGTAGCGTTGGAAGGGTTCGAAGATGCGGTCCTTGGCCTCGTCGGGGACGCCGGGGCCGCGGTCCACGACCCGTATCTCCACCCGGTCGGCCATCGCGGACGCGGAGACCAGGACCCGCTCGTCGGAAGGGCTGTACTTCACGGCGTTCTCGACGAGGTTGGCGACCGACCGCTCCAGCAGGCCCGGGTCGACGGCGACCATCGGCAGCGTCTCGGGGATGTCCAGCGTCACGCTGCCCTCGGGGACCCCGCCGAGCGCCATCGGCACCACTTCGTCGAGGTCGATCTCGCGGATCAGCGGAGTGACCGTGCCCGTCTGGAGCCGGGACATGTCGAGCAGGTTGCCCACCAGGTTGTCGAGGCGGTCCGCACCCTCTTCGATGCCTTCGAGGAGTTCCGCCCGGTCCTCCTCCGACCAGGCCACATCATCCGACCTGAGCGAGGAGACCGCTGCCTTTATCCCGGCCAGCGGGGTACGCAGGTCGTGGCTCACGGCGGCGAGCAGTGCGGTGCGGATGCGGTTGCCCTCGGCCAGGGCACGGGACTGGTCGGCCTCCGACTGCAGCCGCTGGCGGTCCAGGACCACCGCGGCCTGGGCGGCGAAGGCGGCCAGCACCCGGCGGTCCTCCGCCGGCAGCACCCGCCCCGAGAGCGCGAGCGCCATGCGGTCGCTGACCGGCATGTCCACGTCCGCGTCCTCCGGACGTGCGACCGCCGTCCGCGTGCCCACGCTGCCCGCGCAGGTCCACGGATCGACGTCACTGGCCCGCTCCAGCAGGGCGACCGACTCCATGCCGAAGGTCTCCCGGACCCGTTCCAGCAGGGCTTCCAGACTGGTCTCGCCGCGCAGCACACTGCCGGCCAGAACGGAGAGGATCTCCGACTCGGCGCGCAGCCGGGCCGCCTGCTGCGTGCGGCGGGCCGCGAGGTCCACGACGGAGGCCACCGACACGGCCACCCCGACGAAGATCGCGATGGCGACGATGTTCTTGGGGTCGGCGATCGTCAGGGTGTGGACGGGCGGGGTGAAGAACCAGTTCAGCAGCAGGGAGCCGACCACGGCCGAGGCCAGGGCGGGATACAGCCCACCCAGCAGGGCGGCGGCCACCGTCAGCGCCAGGAACAGCAACATGTCGTTGGCCAGGCCGACTTCGGGCGCGACGCCGGTCAACAGCAGCGTGAGCAGGGCGGGTCCGGTCACACCGGTCAGCCAGCCCCGGACGACCCGGGACCGGCCGAGCCGCGCGCTCCGGGCCACCGGCAGTCCGCGCCCCTTGCCCGCCTCGTCGTGCGTGATCAGGTGGACGTCGAGGTCGGGACCCGACTCCCGGGCGACCGTCGCCCCGACGCCCGGTCCGAAGACGTACTGCCATCCCTTGCGCCGGGACACCCCGAGGACGATCTGGGTGGCGTTCACCCCGCGCGCGAAATCGAGGAGCGCCGTGGGGATGTCTTCCCCGATGACGTGGTGGAAGGTGCCGCCCAGGTCCTCCACCAGCGTGCGCTGGACCGCCAGTTCCTTCGGTGACGCGGAGGTCAGGCCGTCGCTGCGGGCGATGTAGACGGCCATGACCTCGCCGCCCGCGCCCTTCTCCGCGAGGCGAACAGCGCGGCGGATCAGGGTGCGCCCCTCCGGACCACCGGTCAGCCCGACCACGATCCGCTCCCTCGACCCCCAGATCTTCGAGACCTGATGCTCGCTGCGGTACTCGGTCAGATACTCGTCGACCCGGTCGGCCACCCACAGCAGGGCGAGCTCGCGCAGCGCGGTCAAGTTGCCGGGGCGGAAGTAGTTGGACAGGGCCGCGTCGACCTTGTCCGGCTTGTAGATGTTGCCGTGCGCCATACGGCGGCGCAGCGCGGGCGGTGACATGTCGACCAGTTCGATCTGGTCGGCCCGGCGTACGACCTCGTCCGGCACCGTCTCCTGCTGCCGGATGCCGGTGATGGACTCCACGACGTCGCCCAGTGACTCCAGGTGCTGGATGTTGACGGTCGAGATCACGTCGATCCCGGCGGCGAGGAGTTCTTCCACGTCCTGCCAGCGCTTGGTGTTGCGGGAGCCGGGGATGTTCGTGTGGGGCAGCTCGTCGACCAGGGCCACCTGGGGGCGCCGGGCCAGCACCGCGTCCACGTCCATCTCCGTGAAGCCGGTGCCGCGGTACTCCAGTTCCTTACGGGGGATCTCCTCCAGGCCGTGCAGCATCACCTCGGTGCGCGGCCGGTTGTGGTGCTCCACGAACGCCACCACACAGTCGGTGCCCCGCTCCACCCGGCGGTGCGCCTCGGAGAGCATCGCGTACGTCTTACCGACCCCCGGTGCCGCACCGAGGTAGATCCGAAGCTTGCCTCGTGCCATCTTCTCTTCTCTTCGTCGGTTTCGTACGTGCGCTTCAGCTTTCGAAGCGGTATCCCATGCCGGGTTCGGTGATGAGGTAGCGGGGGTGGGCGGGGTCGGTCTCGAGTTTGCGGCGGAGTTGGGCCATGTAGACCCGCAGGTAGTTGGTCTTGTTGCTCTGGCTGGCTCCCCACACTTCCGCGAGCAGGTGTTTCTGGGTGATGAGCCGGCCGGGGTTGGTGACCAGGATCTCCAGCAGGTGCCATTCGGTCGGGGTGAGGCGGACGTCGTGCCCGGCGCGGGTGGCCTTCTTGGCGAGGAGGTCGATGGTGAAGCCGTCGGTCGTGACGAGTGTCGTCTCGGGGGCGAGCGGGACGTCGTCCCGGCGGCGGACGGCGGCGCGCAGCCGGGCGAGGAGTTCGTCCATGCTGAAGGGTTTGGTGATGTAGTCGTCGGCGCCCGCGTCCAGGGCCGCGACCTTCTCGTCGGAGGCGCGGCGGGCGGACAGGACGAGGATGGGGACGCGGGTCCAGCCGCGCAGGGCTTTGATGACGTCGGTGCCGTCCATGTCGGGCAGGCCGAGGTCGAGCAGGACCGCGTCGGGCTGGCGGGCGGCGGCGATGCGCAGTGCGGTGGTGCCGTCGGGGGCGGGGTCGACTCCGTATCTGCGGGCCTGCAGGTTGATCACGAGGGCCCGGACGAGCTGAGGATCGTCCTCCACCACCAGTACCCGGGTCATCGGGGTGCGCCTTTCCTGTCGTACGGCGGGCCGGAACCCGTGGAACCGGCCTCATGGCTGCGGGAGCCGGCGGCTCGGGGAGCGTCCCCGGCCGCCGGCTCCCGCGTGGTGCAGGTAAGCCCATCAGTTCTTCGCCACGAGTTCCTTGAGCGCGATGTTGAGTTCGAGGACGTTGACGCGGGGCTCGCCCATGAAGCCGAGGGTGCGGCCCTGAGTGTGCTCGTCGACCAGCTTCTGCACCTGGGCTGCGGGCAGGCCGTTCTTCTGCGCGATCCGGTGGACCTGGATGTCGGCGTACTTGGGGGAGATGTCGGGGTCCAGGCCCGAGCCGGAGGAGGTGACCGCGTCGGCGGGCACGTCGGAGGGCTTGACCGTGTAGCCGTTGACCGAGTTGTCCTTGATCACGGCGGCCTTGGCGTCCTTGACCCACTTGATCAGGTCGGCGTTGTCACCGGAACGGTTGGTGGCGCCGGACAGGATCAGCTTGTACTGCGTGTTGACACTGTTGGCACCGAGCCCGTTCGCGGGGCGGCCCTGGAACCACTTCAGGTCGGCGTCCGGGGTCTCCTGGCCCTTCTTCAGCGGCAGGTTGTAGGACTGGCCGATCAGCGAGGAGCCGACGACCTTGCCGTCCGCCTTGATCTCCGAGCCGTTCGCCCTGCCGGGGAACAGGCCCTGGGCGACACCGGTGATCGCGAGCGGGTAGATGACACCCGTCACCACGGTGAGCACGAGGAGCGCGCGCAGGCCCGCCCAGAGCAACCGGGCAGTGTTGGTAACCGAGTTGTTCATAGCGGATCAGCCGATTCCGGGGATGAGGGAGATGAGCAGGTCGATGATCTTGATGCCGATGAAGGGGGCGATCAGGCCGCCGATGCCGTAGATCCCGAGGTTGCGCCGCAGCATCTTGTCCGCGCTCACCGGCCGGTACTGCACGCCCCGCAGGGCGAGCGGGACCAGCGCGATGATGATCAGCGCGTTGAAGATGACCGCGGACAGGATCGCGGAGTCGGGCGAGGACAGGTGCATGATGTTCAGCTTGTCCAGGCCCGGGTAGACCGCCGCGAACAGCGCCGGGATGATCGCGAAGTACTTCGCGACGTCGTTGGCGATGGAGAACGTCGTCAGCGCACCCCGGGTGATCAGGAGCTGCTTGCCGATCTCGACGATCTCGATCAGCTTGGTCGGGTTGGAGTCGAGGTCGACCATGTTGCCGGCCTCCTTCGCGGCCGACGTGCCGGTGTTCATCGCCACGCCGACGTCCGCCTGCGCGAGCGCGGGGGCGTCGTTGGTGCCGTCACCGGTCATCGCGACGAGCTTGCCGCCCGCCTGCTCCCGCTTGATCAGCGCCATCTTGTCCTCGGGAGTCGCCTCCGCGAGGAAGTCGTCGACGCCGGCCTCGTCCGCGATCGCCTTGGCCGTCAGCGGGTTGTCACCCGTGATCATGATGGTCTTGATGCCCATCCGGCGCAGCTCGTCGAACCGCTCCCGCATGCCCTCCTTGACCACATCCTTCAGGTGGATCACCCCGAGGATGCGGGCGCCCTTGTCGTCCTCGATCGCGACGAGCAGCGGGGTGCCGCCGGCTTCCGAGATGCGGTTGGCGAGGGTGTCGGCGTCCTGGGAGACGGTGCCGCCCCGTTCCTGGACCCAGGTGATGACCGAACCGGCCGCGCCCTTGCGGATCCTGCGCCCGTCGACGTCCACACCCGACATCCGGGTTTGGGCGGTGAAGGCGATCCACTCGGCCCCCGACAGTTCGCCCTGGTGCCGCTCGCGCAGCCCGTACTTCTCCTTCGCCAGCACGACGATGGAACGGCCCTCGGGCGTCTCATCCGCCAGCGACGAGAGCTGCGCGGCGTCCGCGACCTCGGCCTCGGTGGTGCCGGTCACCGGCACGAACTCGGAGGCCTGGCGGTTGCCCAGGGTGATGGTGCCGGTCTTGTCCAGCAGCAGCGTCGAGACGTCACCGGCCGCCTCGACCGCACGGCCCGACATGGCCAGGACGTTGCGCTGGACCAGCCGGTCCATGCCCGCGATACCGATCGCCGACAGCAGGGCGCCGATCGTGGTCGGGATCAGGCAGACCAGCAGGGCCACCAGGACGACCATCGTCAGGTGCGTGCCCGCGTAGTCCGCGAACGGCGGCAGGGTCGCCACCGCGAGCAGGAAGACGATCGTGAGCGAGGCGAGCAGGATGTTCAGCGCGATCTCGTTCGGCGTCTTCTGCCGGGCCGCGCCCTCGACCAGAGCGATCATCCGGTCGATGAACGTCTCACCCGGCTTCGTCGTGATCTTGATGACGATCCGGTCCGAGAGCACCTTCGTACCACCGGTCACCGCGGACCGGTCGCCGCCGGACTCGCGGATGACCGGGGCCGACTCACCCGTGATCGCCGACTCGTCCACGGAGGCCACACCCTCGACGACGTCACCGTCACCCGGGATGATGTCGCCCGCCTCACAGACGACCAGATCACCCACACGCAGTTCCGTGCCGGGGACCTGTTCTTCGGTGGAGCCGGTCAGACGGCGGGCCACCGTGTCCGTCTTGGCCTTGCGGAGCGTGTCGGCCTGTGCCTTGCCGCGGCCCTCGGCCACCGCCTCCGCCAGGTTGGCGAAGATCACGGTCAGCCACAGCCAGGCACTGATCGCCCAGCCGAACCAGTCACCCGGGTCCTTGAACGAGAAGACCGTCGTCAGGACCGAGCCGACCAGCACCACGAACATGACGGGCGACTTGACCATCACCCGCGGGTCGAGCTTGCGGAAAGCGTCCGGCAGCGACTTGACCAGCTGCTTCGGGTCGAACAGACCCGCGCCGACCTTTCCTTCGTCCTTGTGACCGGTCGGCACATCACTGTGCGGCGCCCGGGTCGGAGTGACTGTGGACATCGAGCCCTCTTCTGCAGCTGGATCTGTGCGAGTGGTCATGACGCCAGCCCCTCGGCCAGCGGACCCAGCGCGAGCGCCGGGAAGTAGGTCAGACCGGTGATGATCAGGATCGCGCCCACCAGCAGACCGGTGAACAGCGGCTTCTCCGTGCGCAGGGTGCCCGCGGTCGCCGGGACCGGCCTCTGCTCGGCCAGCGAACCCGCCAGCGCCAGCACGAACACCATCGGCAGGAACCGGCCCAGCAGCATCGCGATGCCGATCGTGCTGTTGAACCACTGCGTGTCCGCGTTCAGACCCGCGAACGCGGAACCGTTGTTGTTGGCACCCGAGGTGTAGGCGTACAGGATCTCGGAGAAACCGTGCGCCCCGCTGTTGGTCATCGAATTACCCGGAGTGGGCAGCGCCATCGCCGCGGCCGTGAAGACGAGCACCAGGGCCGGGGTGATGAGGATGTAGCAGGCGGCGAACTTGATCTCACGGGTGCCGATCTTCTTCCCCAGGTACTCCGGGGTCCGGCCGACCATCAGACCGGCGATGAACACCGCGATGACCGCCATGATCAGCATGCCGTAGAGACCCGAACCCGTACCACCGGGAGCGATCTCGCCCAGCTGCATGCCCAGGATGGTGATACCGCCGCCCAGACCCGTGAACGAGGAATGGAAGGAGTCCACCGCACCCGTCGAGGTCAGCGTGGTCGACACCGCGAAGATCGACGAGGCGCCGACACCGATCCGGGTCTCCTTGCCCTCCATCGCCCCGCCCGCGACCTGGAACGCCGGACCGTGGTGGGCGAACTCGGTCCACATCATCAGCGCGATGAAGCCGAGCCAGATCGTGGCCATCGTGGCGAGGATCGCATAGCCCTGCTTCAGGCTGCCGACCATCCGCCCGAAAGTGCGGGTCAGCGCGAACGGGATGACCAGCAGCAGGAAGATCTCGAAAAGGTTCGAGAACGGAGTGGGGTTCTCGAAGGGATGCGCGGAGTTGGCGTTGAAGTAACCGCCACCGTTGGTGCCCACCTCCTTGATGGCCTCCTGCGAGGCCACCGCACCACCGTTCCACTGCTGCGAGCCGCCCATGAACTGGCCCACCGAGTGGATCCCCGAGAAGTTCTGGATCGCGCCGCACGCCACCAGGACGACCGCGGCGACCACCGAGAGCGGCAGCAGGATACGGACCGTGCCACGCACCAGGTCCGCCCAGAAGTTGCCCAGCTCACCCGTACGGGAACGCGAGAAGCCGCGCACCAGCGCCACGGCCACCGCGATACCCACCGCGGCCGACACGAAGTTCTGCACCGCCAGGCCGCCGGTCTGCACGACGTGGCCCATGGCCTGCTCGCCGTAGTACGACTGCCAGTTGGTGTTCGTGACGAACGACGCGGCGGTGTTGAACGCCTGGTCCGGGTCGATGGACGAGAAGCCGAGCGAGCCGGGCAGATGGCCCTGCAGACGCTGCAGCAGGTAGAGGAACAGGACACCGACCGCGGAGAAGGCGAGGACACCGCGCAGGTACGCGGGCCAGCGCATCTCCGTGTTCGGATTGGCACCGATGCCCTTGTAGATCCACTTCTCCACACGCCAGTGCTTGTCGGAGGAGTAGACCTTGGCCATGTAGTCGCCAAGGGGAACATAGGCGAGAGCCAGCGCCGCTATCAGCGCGAGCAGCTGGAGCACGCCGGCAAGAACGGGACTCATATCGCTTCTCAGAACCTCTCCGGGAAGATCAGGGCGAGGACGAGATAGCCCAGCAGGGCGACGGCCACGACCAGGCCGACAATGTTCTCGGCGGTCACAGCTTCGTCACCCCCTTGGCGACAAGGGCCACCAGCGCGAACACCGCGATCGTGGTGACAACGAAGGCCAGATCGGCCATCGCGAACTCCTAGCTAGATGAGGTTCAGAAATGAAGCGGACGGGTTAGAGGAAACCGCCTCTCTGGCCGAATTCGGCCCCCGTTGACACCTCCCATACGGCGGCCGGTCCGCCTTTGACGGAACCCTTACGGCGACTCGTCCACCTGAGGGAACCAATCCCCCCCCGTCCGCCTGAATCGCCGACAACCCGCACCAGCGAGGTGTGGGCCGTCAGGGTGAGGTGTCACGAGATGCGGAACCGCAGCCGGCAGACCACCGCGTCCGTGTCACGGCGCACCGCGTGGGCGACCACCGCGCCCCGCTGGTTCTGGAGCAGCCGCTGCCACAGCCGGTCCGGCTCGACCTCGGGGATCAGCACGGTGACCCGGGTGTTGGGCTCGTAGACCGCAATACGACACACGTACGACGCTATGGGACGGCCGAGTGTCCTGCGCTCGGAGGCAAGCCGAACGAGTGGGAACCCAGGGTTCCACTCCTCCCGAGCGCGCTCCAGGGCAGCGACCTGGGCGCGCTCCTCGGTGTCGGGGTGGCACACCGTGACGGCGCGTACCTCGTCGCCGAGGGAGGCGGCGGCGTTCAGTGCCTCCACGGTCAGCCGGGACAGGTTCGACACCGGAACGATCACCAGGGAACGGTCCCGGTGCGGCGGCTCGGGAATCCGCCCCAGGCCCAGCCGCTCACCGATCCGCCCGTACGCCCGGTGCACCGTCTCGAGGGCGGCGACCAGCAGCGGCACGGCGATCACGATCAGCCAAGCACCCTCGGCGAACTTGGTCGCCGTCACCACGACCGCCGAGACACCCGTGAGCACCGCACCGAAACCGTTCAGCACCGCCCTGCCCCGCCACCCCCTCCCCCGCTCACCACGCCAGTGCCGGACCATCCCCACTTGCGCAACCGTGAAGCCGATGAAGACACCGATCGCGAACAGCGGCACCAGAGTGTTCGTGTCCCCGCCGGAGAAAACCAGCAAAGCCGCCGAGACCAGGGCCAGCGCGAGCACACCATGCCGGTGCACCTGCCGCTCCGCCTTCAGCGCGAAGACATGCGGAAGATAGTTGTCCCGGGCCGGCAGCTTCAGCAGCAAGGGCAGACCACCGAACGACGTGTTCGCGGGAGACGCCAGCAGGACCATCGCCGCGGCCCGCTGCACACCGGCGGCCCGCAGGGTCTGTTCATCCGGGTGCGGCGACACCAGCAGCTCGATGGGCGAGTGCGGGTCACGGTGCAGCGCGGCGATCTCGGCGCCGTGCCCGTCCCGCCGGGAGGGTAGGACGACGGTGACGGCCTCGCCGCACACGGGGTCCGGTTCGACGGCGAGCCGGTGCGCGAGCCCGTCGTCGCCACAGATCACCACGTGCTGGGATAGGGGACCAAGTTCCGTGCAGAGATGGAGAGTTGACGTCACATCAGTCAAGAACGGCAGTGCGGACGCACCCGGTTCCTGATGGGCGAAGGTTCCGCGTCAACGTTCCGTATGCGGTGTCCGAGGACTTGGCGCTCATACGCCGCCTCTTACGCTCTGCGTACCACCGGGGTACTCCGTCCGCTCGGCGAAGGGCAGCGACAGCACCATGGTCAGGCCCCCGCCGGGAGTGTCCTCCGGCGTGAGGGTGCCGTCCATCGCCTCGGTCAGGCCCCGCGAGAGTGCCAGACCCAGACCGAGGCCAGTGGTGTTGTCGGTGTCGCCCAGACGCTGGAAGGGCTCGAAGATGCGGTCACGGTCGTTGGGGGGCAGGCCGGGGCCGCGGTCGACGACGCGCACCTCGACGCGGCCCGCGTGGGCACTGGCGGTCAGCAGCACCTTGCGCCCGGCCGGACCGTGCCGGGCGGCGTTGGCGACGAGGTTGGCGATCACGCGTTCCAGGAGCGGGGGATCGGCCAGGACGGCCGGAACCTCCTCCAGGTCCGCCACCTCGACTTCGGGGGTGTCGGCCAGCGCGGCCGGGAGGACCTCCTCCAGCGTGGTGGCGCGCAGGTTCAGCGTGAGCGCGCCCGCCTGAAGGCGGCTGAGGTCGAGGAGGTTCTCGACCAGACGGTTGAGCTTGGCCATGGACTCGTCCGCGGTCGCGAGGAGTTCGTCCCGGTCCTCGTCGGAGAAGTCGACGTCCCGGCTGCGCAGCGAGGAGACCGCGGCCCAGCCCGCCGCGAGAGGCGTGCGCAGGTCGTGGCCGACCGCCCGCAGCAGCGCCGTACGCATCCGGTCGGCCGCCTTGACCGGTTCGACCTCGGCGGCGGCCTCCGCGAGCCTGGCGCGCTCGACCGCCGACCCCACATGCGCGGCGAAGGCCGCGAGCACACGCCGCTCGGAGGACGGAAGGGTGCGACCGCGCAGGACGAGGAAGGCGCCGGGCCCCGCGGGCACGACCGTCGCGCCGTCCTCTCCGGGCGGCTCGTCGACCAGTTCCGCCGAGTCCATGCCGAACGTCTCGCGCATGCGTTCCACCAGCGCCGGGATCGTCGCTCCACCCCGCACGATGGTGCCGGCGAGCGAGGACATCGTCTCCGCTTCCGCCGTGGCGCGGGCCGAGCGCCGCGACAGGCGCAGCGAGCGGTCCACGACACCGGCGACCACGGCGGCGACCGCCGCGAAGACCGCCAGCGCCAGCAGCGCGTTGGGATCGTCCAGCGTGAACTGCCCGACGGGCGGGATGAACCAGTAGTTGAGCAGCAGGGACGCCGTGACCGAGGCGATCACCGCCGAGACGACCCCTCCTATGCAGGCCACGCCCACCACGGTGAGCAGGAACAGCAGCGCCTCGCTGGTGAGGTTGAGGCGGTCCCGGGCCCAGTCGAGATCGAGCAGGAAGGTGAGTGCCACGGGCAGCAGCAGCCCGGCCACCGGGCCCGCGATCCTGCGTACTCGCGAGAGGGTACGACGGCGGGAGGGCAGCAGCGTGCCACGCCCGGCACGTTCGTGCGTGACCGTGTGGATGTCGATGTCGCCGGAGAGTTCGACGACCGTCTCGCCGGTGCCGCGTCCGGTCACGAAGCGCTCGATGCGGCCCCGGCGGCTGGTGCCGAGGACGAGTTGGGTGGCGTTCTCGGCGCGCGCGAACTCGACCAGGGCGGTCGGCACGTCGTCACCGACGACCGAGTGGTAGCTCCCGCCCAGATCCTCGACCAGCCGCCGCTGCCGGGCGAGCGAGGCGTGCGAGGTGCCCGCGGCGAGACCGTCACTGCGGGTCACATGCACGGCGAGCAGATCACCGCCCGCCGACCGGTCGGCGATCCGCGCGGCCCGCCGGACGAGGGTGTCTCCCTCCGGGCCGCCGGTGAGGGCGACCACCACCCGCTCCCGGATCTCCCACACCCCGCCGATACCGTGCTCCGAGCGGTACGACTGCAGCGCCTCGTCCACCCGGTCGGCCACCCACAACAGGGCGAGCTGGCGCAGCGCGGTCAGGTTGCCGGGCCGGAAGTAGTTGGCGAGGGCGGCATCGACCTTCTCAGGGGCGTAGATGTTGCCGTGCGCCATCCGGCGACGCAGTCCCTCCGGCGGAATGTCCACGAGCTCGATCTGCTGCGCCCGTCGTACGACCTCGTCGGGCACCGTCTCGCGCTGCGGCACCCGCGTGATCTTCTCGACGACGTCGTTGAGGGACTCCAGATGCTGGATGTTCAACGCCGTGACGACGTCGATCCCGGCGGCGAGCAGCTGCTCGATGTCCTGCCAGCGCTTGGCGTTGCGACCGCCTCCGGGCACGTTGCTGTGGGCGATCTCGTCCACCAACGCGACCTGCGGGCGACGCGCGAGGACCGCGGCGAGGTCCATCTCCTCGAACTCCCCGCCGCGATAGGCGCAGGGCGCACGACGGACGACCTCCAGGCCGTCGAGCATCGCCTCCGTGCCGGGACGCCCGTGGCACTCCACGAACCCCACCACCACATCCGCGCCGCGTGCCGCCCGGCGGCGCGCCTCGTCGAGCATGCGGTAGGTCTTGCCCACCCCCGGGGCCGCTCCCAGATAGACCTTCAACCGCCCGGGCCGTACGTCACCCACGGCGGTCCGTACCTCACCCCCGCCAGTCCGTACGTCACTCATGTCGGTCCGTACGTCACTCATTGCAGCCGACGCGCTCCGCTCACTGGAGATCAATTCCCCGGAGGGAAGGGTCACTTCCCCCTACCGAAGCGCTTGTGCCGGTCGTTCGGCGCGCTCATTGACGCATCCTTGGCGCCGGTCACATGGACGTTGACACTGCTTTGACGGGCCCAGGCCCGATAGGGTGAAAGCGGTGTGCCGGGAAGTCTGGTCGGCAGGGAGCCACAAGGTCTCCTTCTCATGGCCAAAGGGATGGCATGCGCAGCGTAGGAACGGTCCTGGCTCTCGTGGTCCTCGCCACCGTGGTGGCCACCTTCGCGCGCCGTTGGCGGATCCCCGCGCCCTCCCTGCTCGTGGTCGCGGGCCTCGCCGTCGCGCTGATGCCGGGCACCCCGGAGATCCAGATCAGCCCCGAGATCATCGGCCTCGTCGTACTGCCACCACTTCTGTACGCGAGTGCCGAGGAGCTGCCCTGGCGTGAGCTGCGCGCTGTGTGGAAGCCGGTCGGGGTGCTGTCGATAGGCCTGGTCCTGGCCTCGGCGGCCGCGGTCGGTGCGGTCGCCTCCCTGGTCACCCCGCTGTCGTGGCAGATGGCGCTCGTGCTGGGCGCTGTGCTCGCGAGCACCGACCCGGTGGCGGTCACCGCGCTCGGCAGACGGCTCGCGCTGCCACCCAAGGTCCAGGTCCTGGTCCAGGCCGAGAGCCTCTTCAACGACGCGACCTCGCTCGTCCTCTTTCGGGTCGCGGTGAGCGTCGCCGTGGCATCGGCAGCGGTCGGCTGGGGTGCGGCGGCGGGTGAGTTCGCGCTGTTGGCGGGTGGCGGCATGCTCATCGGCGGGGCGGTGGCGGGCGTGGTGACGCTGATCCGGCGGCGCACCGAGGACCCGGTCCTGGAGACGGTGATCGCCCTCGTCACGCCGTACGCGGCCTACGTCCTGGCGGAGGCGGCGCACGCGTCGGGTGTCACCTCCGTGGTGGTGGCCGGGGTCGTCCTCGGCGGCCGGGGCGACCGCCTCACCAACGCCCGCATTCGCCTCCAACTGCACGCCGTCTACGGCACGGTGGTCTTCCTGCTGGAGAGCGTGGTGTTCTCGCTCATCGGGCTGGCGCTGCCGACCCAGGTGCGGGCCCTGTCCGACGGCGACCGGGCCTGGCCGCTGTACGCGCTCGCCGTCGCCGCCACGCTGATCACCATGCGCATGCTGTGGCTGGCGCCGCTGTCCGCGGTGGTGCAGCGCAAGGGCGGTATCCAGCGCATGAACTGGCGGGTGCCGGTCGTACTGACCTGGGCGGGCACCCGCGGCGTGGTCCCCCTGGCCGCCGCCCTGTCCATCCCGGTCACCACGCCGGCCGGGGCCACGCTCACGGAGCGCCCGCTGGTCCTCGTCCTGACCACGTCGGTCGTGGTCACCACACTTGTCGTGCAAGGCTTCACGCTGGCATCTGTCGTACGCCGCTCGGGCATCGCGCTGGAACCCGACCACACCGAACGCGAGGAGGCTCAGGCCCGCTGCAGTCTGGCCCACGCGGGCCTGAGCCGCCTGGACGAGATATCCGAACTGGAGGCCGTCCCCGACATCGTCCTCGACCGCCTGCGCCGTGGCCTGACGGCCCGCATCGAGGACGCGAGCGATCGCCTCGGGCAGCCCGACGGCGACGGCAGCCCGACGGAGTCCGCCGACCTCACCTACCGCCAGCTACGACGCGACCTGATCACGGTCGAGGAGGCCGAGCTCCAGCGTCTGTACGACCAACACCGCATCAGCGACACCACCCGCCGCCGCCTGCAACGCTCGCTGGACCTGGAGGAGGCGCGACTCGCGGACGCCTACGGGCTGCCCCGCGACTGATTTTGGGTGTCCCTGTCCGGGGGGCGGCTGGTGGGTGATTCACCGTCAGTCGCAACAGTCGCAGCCGGAACGGCAGCCGCACGCGTCCTCGGTGTCGGTCTCGGTGCCGGTGGCCGGGACCGTCATGGCTTGCGGCGCACAACAGCCATTGCCCTGCAAGGCATCACGGCCCTCCTTGACGGCGACGACGGAGATGACGAGGGCGGCGATGACGTCGGCCCAGGACCAGCCGAGGACGGCATTGAGGACCAGGCCCACAAGGAGCACGGCCGAGAGATACGTGCACAGCAGGGTCTGCTTGGAGTCGGCGACCGCGGGGCGAGCGCGAAGAACGACACCGCGATGATCCGCGAAGTGGTCTTCTCCCGTGCCTCGTGTACGGCGTGCTCCCGGGCGGAGAACTGCCAGGCGACCGCGGCGGCCGAGGCGAGGGTGCCGGCGGTGAGGGCGACGACCGCCTCGATGACGTTGTAGGTGACCGTCGCGGCGACCAGCAGACGTATCCGACGAGCCAGCAGATCGCGGCGGCCCGAGGAGGGCCCGAGGGATATCGAGGTCATCAGCAGCACCCCTTGTCATCGGCGTCGACGCAGGTGCGGTCGGTCTCGACGGCCACCACGGCCGTGCGCGGGTCGTCGAGCGCGCGACTGAGGCGTTCGTCGGCGAGCTCGTAGCGGGTGCGGCGGCCGTCGGGCACGGTGACGACCAGGCCGCAGTCACGCAGGCAGGCGAGAGGGGTGGACTCCTCTCCTCGGGCAGCCCGTCAGGGCGTTTGCCTCCCTCGGTTGCCCGCGTTCCCGCTGGACAGCAGGATGTTGGCGGCCTGCGCGTCCATGTCGTTCAGGGCGAGGTCGAGGTCGGCGGCGCTGGTGGTGCGCGGCGCGTCACGGCCCGCGACCGTGTCCCAGGTGCTGGTCGCGGCGAGCCCTGCCGGCGCGAGCAACAGGGCCAGGGCGACGGCGAGCGAGACCGTGGCCACGCGCAGGAGAGGGGTCCCGCCGGTAATGCTCCAGGATTGAACTCTAAGGAATGATCATGGTTCTGGGGGTCTCAGTTCGATCACTACCGGGACGGCTGTGACGCCTGTTCCTAGCGTCACAAGCTGTGACTGTTGAGTATCTTTCAGACGATCAGATAGCCCAGTACGGACGCTTTGCCGGGGAGCCTTCGGCGCATGAGCTGGAGGCGTTCTTCCGGCTGGACGCGGTGGCGATTGAGCAGGCGGCGGCCAAGCGCCGGCCGCACAACAGGCTGGGCTGGGCGGTTCAGTGGGGGACAGTACGGATGCTGGGCACCTTCCTGTCGGCTCCGGCCGAGGTGCCGCCGGGGGTGGCGGAGTTCGTCGGGGAGCAGTTGGGGATCGAGGATCCGTCGTGTCTGAAGCTGTACCCGGAGCGGCTGCCGACCCAGCACGAGCACGCGCGGGAGATCCGGAAGCTGCTGAAGATCCGTGATTTCGACGAGGGCGACCTAGGGCCTGTCCGATGGGTCGTATGAGCTGGTCAGGGACGTGGCCTACTGTTCGCTGGAACGAAGGGGGCCGCATGGCACGCGATATAGCCCGAGCAGAGGCGGGGATGAAGGGGATCACGTTTCCTGCCTGGCATGGAAAGCACTACGTGACGCTGGCTGAGCTACTGGTTCGCCTCGGCAGCTTCGGCCTGGACCTGACCTGGCGCCTCGAGTTCGACGAGATCGTCGATCCTCGCTGTGCCGAGATGGAGAGACGGTCCGCCAACGCCGGCATGGACACGTTGACATTGTTGTCGCTGACGACCCCCTTTCTCCAGTTGATCGACGCCGAAGCACGTGGGTTCGCCGAGGACAAGCTGGTGCTCGTCCTGACCGAGTTCGACAGTTCCTCGTGGGACGTCAGGGCTGTCGACGAGCGCGTACTCAGCGAACTTCGCCACCACTACCCGGGTGCCGAGGATCTCTGAACGGGGCACTTCACTCCGGACGCAGCCATAGGCGGATCGCCGCCAAGGTGACCGTTCCGTGGAAGACGTACGCCCGTTTGTCGAAGCGCGTGGCGATGGCGCGGAAGTTCTTGAGCCGGTTGATGGTCCGCTCGACTTCGTTGCGGCGGCGGTAGATCGCCTTGTCGAACCCTGTGGGACGACCGCCTTGGCTGCCGCGGCGCCGGCGGTTGGCCCGCTGGTCTCTCGGCTCGGGGATCGTGTGCTTGATCTGACGTCTGCGCAGGTGACGCCGGTTGCGGCGTGACGAGTACGCCTTATCGCCCCCGACATGGTCGGGCCGGGTGCGCGGTCGTCCACCAGCCTGCCGGGGCACGCGGATCTCTTCCAGGACGGGAATCATCTGCGGTGCGTCCCCCCACTGGCCGGGCGTGATGACAAACCCGAGCGGGCGACACCCGCCTTCCCCGGCAAGGTGGATCTTGCTTGTGAGCCCGCCTCGCGAGCGTCCCAGGGCCTCATCGGGACGGTGACGCGCCGGGCTCCTGCGCCGACCCGGGATCTTCGGGGCACGGGGGGCGGCGCCAGCCGCGTGCTGATGAGCGCGGCAGGTCGTGGAATCGACGCTGACCATGCTCCAGTCGATCCGGCCCTCGGCATCGGCGTCGGCCTGGACGGCCCGCAGGATTCTCTCCCACGTGCCGTCCGCCGACCACCTGCGATGACGGTCGTGGACCGTCTTCCAGCTGCCGAAGCAGGGAGGCAGGTCCCGCCAGGGGAGGCCGGTCCGCTGCCGGAACAGAATCCCGTTGATCACCCGACGGTGGCATTGCCAGCGTCCACCCCGCCCGTGATTCGCCGGCAAGTGCGGCTCCAACCGAGCCCACTCTTCATCCGAAAGATCTCCCCGCCCCATGTCCCACGGAACGAGTTCCCAGCAGGAACGTCACACGACCCATCGGACAGCCCCTAGCCCTGCGGGAGTACATCGCGGGGCGGGTGTGGGTGTCGAACGAGGGGCCGAGGGCGCTGTTCGACCGGGCGGTGACGTGGCTGCTGCGTAACCGCGTGCTCCCGCCGGGGCTGACACCGCTGGCCTACCTGGTCGCGGAGGTCCGCAGGGGTGAGCTGGCACTGATCTACTCGGTGGTGGAGGCCCCGGTGGAGCCGGAGTTTCGCCGGGGACTGCTGGAGCTCCTCGACGCGCCGGACGGAGCCCAGACTTCCGTGCTGGAACGGTGGCGGAAGGGTCCGCGGGATGTGTCGGGGCGGGGGCAGAAGGCCGCGTTGGAGCGTGCGCGTGACATTCATGGCGTGAAGTCCGGCGAGCTGGACTTGTGGCGGGTGCCGCCGGTGAAGCTCGCGGAGCTGGCCCGGTACGAGATGAGTGCGCACGCGCCGACGCTGCGCAGGCTGGCGGAGCCGCGGCGTACGGCGACGGTGCTGGCCACGATACGGCACCTGGAAGGCTCCTCGGTCGATGACGCGCTGACGCTGTTCGATGTACTGATGGCCACGAAGCTGCTGGCCCGCGCGGAGCGCGAGGAGAACAAGGCGAAGCTGAAGGGGCTGCCGAAGCTGCGGAAGGCAGCGGCGAAGGTGGCCAGCGCGGTCTCCGTCCTTCTCGACGTTCCCATCGAGAGCGACGGCGGCGAGGACGACGAAGAGCCTGTGCCGTTGAGTGTGGCGCAGGCGTGGGAGCGGATCGAGCAGCTCGTCACCCGTGAGGAGCTCGCCAAGGCGATCGTGGAGCTCGGCGAGCTGCTGCCCGAGGGCACCGATGAGGACGCGGATACCGCCTGGCGCAAGCAGCTGCTGGAGCGGTACGCGACGGTGCGGCCGTTCACCTCGCTGCTGGCGGAGGTGATTCCGTGGGGTGCGACGCAGGCCGGCACCTTGATCGTGGAAGCGCTGCGGGAACTGCCGAAGGTGCAGGCCCGGCGCAAGCCCGGCCCCGAGCACATCGACGCCTCGCTGCTGGACGGCACATGGCGGCGCCTGGTGCTGGGCAACCCGCTGCTGGCGGTGAACGGGTACATCGACAAGTACGCGTGGACGTTCTGCGTCCTGGAGGCCTTGCACACCGCGCTCAAGCGCCGGGATGTGTACGCCAAGGGGGCGGACAACTGGGGTGATCCGCGCGCGAGGCTGCTGTCCGGGCCGGGCTGGCAGGTCAACCGGCCCCGGGTGCTGATCGCGCTGGAGCTGTCGGACAGCGCGGACGAGCACCTGGGCGAACTCGAAGTACTGCTGGACGAGATGTACGCGCACGTCGCCGAGGGCCTGCCCCGAAACGCGGCGGTGGACATCGTGGACGGGAAGATACGCCTGGACCGGCTGGAGGCGGAGCCCGAGCCCGCCGGGTTCAAGCCGGTCCACGACGCGGTACAGGCGATGCTGCCGAGGATCGACTATCCGGAGCTGCTGCTGGAAGTCCACGCCCGTACCGGCATGTTCGACCCCTTCGAGCACATCGGCGGGAAGGTCGCCCGACCGCAGGACCTCGACCTCACCCTCACCGCCCTCCTGGTCAGCAAATCCACAAACATCGGGATGGAGCCGGTCATCAAGCCCGGCCAGAAGGCGCTGACCCGCTCGCGGCTGACCGCCGCGGACTGGGGCTACTGGAACTTCGCCGGGATGAGCGCCGCCTCCGGCCTGCTGGTCGCACAGCAGAGCGACATCGACCTCGCCGGCGACTGGGGCGGCGGACACGTCGCCTCCGCCGACGGGATGCGCTTCAACGTACCCCTGCGTTCGATCTACACCCGCCCCAACCGGAAGTACTTCACCGGGCGCGGAGCAACATGGCTCAACGTCGTATCGGACCGCGTGATGGGCCTGGGCGGCATCGTCATGCCGGGCACCCTGCGCGACTCGCTCGGCATCCTGGACGCGATGTTCAACCTCGACGGGCCGGTCCGCCCGGAGATCGTCATCACCGACACC
This sequence comes from Streptomyces sp. NPDC111656, assembly GCF_055656965.1. Classification (NCBI taxonomy): domain Bacteria; kingdom Bacillati; phylum Actinomycetota; class Actinomycetes; order Kitasatosporales; family Streptomycetaceae; genus Streptomyces; species Streptomyces sp. NPDC111656. Next base: position 334,502 of record NZ_JBVKCA010000009.1, on the reverse strand, counting down.
GGTTCGTACAGCGACCTTGTCTTCGGGCTGTTCGCGATCTGCGGCTACCAGTTCTCCCCAAGGATCGCGGACATCTCGGACGCCCGGCTGTGGCGCCTGGACATGACCAAGGACTACGGGCCGCTCCAGCCCGTCTCCCGCCAGCGCGTGCAGGTCGAGCGGATACACCAGAACTGGGAGGACATGCTCCGCGTCGCCGGCTCCCTTCAGACCGGCAAGGTCCGCGCGTACGACCTGCTGCGGATGATGACCAGCGGCGACCGCAAGACCGGCCTCGGGGATGCGTTCGCGCACTACGGCCGCATCTTCAAGACCCTCCACCTGCTCCAGTTCATCGACTCCGAGGCATACCGGCGCATGATCGGCGTCCAGCTGAACATCGGCGAGGGCCGCCACGCGCTGGGCCGGAACATCTTCTTCGGCGGCTCGGCGAACTCCGGCACGCCTACCGAGAGGGGATGGAGGACCAGTTGGGGGCGCTGGGCATGGCCCTGAACGCAGTAGTTTGGTGGAATACGCTCTATATGGACGCCGCGGTCAAGGAACTGGAGGCCGGCGGGCTGACCATCTCGCAGGAGATCCGCTCCCGGCTCTCTCCACTGGTCCATGAACACATTAATTTCCATGGCCGGTACCCGATCGTCCGCTCCCACGGCGACGGCTCGCTGCGCCCGCTGCGCGACCCGGCCGCCTCCGAGGAATAGCGGCAGTCGTCGGCCCCGGCGCCGTCCCACGGGGGACGACATGGCGTCCGTCGGCGCGGCCCCGGCTCGGTGAGAGGCTGCCCCGGCTCGGTGTCGCGAGCCCACCAGTATCAACCCCCGCGTCCGGGCCGGTTGCCGGCCTCGGTCAGGCCGCCTGACCGCCCGACTTGCCGAAGGACTCCGCCGGGACCACCGAGTAGTTCGGTTTTCAGTGCCTACGGGGCCCGTCGCCGCGCACGGTCCGTCGAACAGCTCCCACTCCGGTGCCGACGGCCCTGCCCGCGACCGGCTTAGAAGTTGTGCGGATAGGGGCGGTTCACGGTGGTCGGCTTGGGCTGTTATCCCAGCATGGGTGCTCCAGGTGGGGCGGATAAGGCTACGCACGGTTCGCCTTCGAGTGGCCCTGCACTTGGAGGTGCTCGCTCAGCAGGTCAACGTGTTCTCGTGGTCCGGTCGTGGCCACGACCTGTCACGGACTCAGATGCTGCGATGAAGGCTTGCACGAGGGGACGGTTGTCTCCTCGGCGGGTGGCCATGAAGATCCGGCTCGCTGTGGGAGGCCCGTCGAGTTCGAGACGTTGGGCGCCTGCGGGGAGCAGCGTCGTGACGCTGTAGGGGGCGATGGTGACGCCAAGGCCGGCGGCGACGAACATGATGATGGTGTGCCAGTTCGAGCACTCTTGCGCGACCTGGACGTCGATGCCGGCGTCCCGCAATGGCTGTGTGTTCACGTCGAACGCTTGAGGTCCTGCTGTACGTGGGAACAGGATCAGCGGGTCAGTGGCCAGCGCCGTTGCTTCCGCATGGTCGCTGCTTGCGGCGGGGTGTTGTGTGGGGATGACGGCGACAAACCGTTCCGTCGTCAGCAGGGAAAGGGCGATGTCGTCTCGCTCCTCAGCGTCCCGCACGATCCCGACGTCGGCTGTGCCCCGCTCCAGGGCCGCCAGGACGTCGACGGTGAAGCCGTCGTGCAGCTTGATCTGGACGTCTGGGCGGCGGCGGGAGAATTCACGGAGCTGTTTGCTGACGATTGCGGTGGCGGAGGTGATGAAGGCGACATCCAGGCGTCCGGCCTCGCCGCGCCCGACACGGCCGGCCTCGTCGAGGTCGGCCGCCAGACGGCCCAGAAGGTCCCTCGCTCGTGGCTGGAACGTCGCTCCCGCGTCTGTGAGGCGGACGCTTCGGGAGGTCCGCCGGAACAGCTCAACACCGACAATCTTCTCGAGCTGCCTGATCTGCTGGGACAGGGCCGGCTGGGCAATGTTCAGCCGCTGGGCTGCACGGCCGAAGTGGAGTTCCTCAGCCACAGCCAGAAAGTACCGCAGATGGCGGAGCTCGATGCGCTGATCCATAGCTCAAACTTATCGATAGAGGCTACTGCCTGTATTGGACATATGAGTGAGTGGGGCCGGAGGCTGCTAGCGGGAAGCTGCACCCGAAAGGAAACCTGCCTCATGCCGCGCACATCTGCCCCGACCGTGGTCTCCTCGATCGCCTCACAGAGTGATGCCGACGCGTTCAGCGCGTTGAACGAGGAGTGGATCTCGCGCCTGTTCACCCTGCAGGATGAGGACCGGGCGGTTCTCGGAGATCCGTTCGGCCGCATCGTGGGCCCGGGCGGCGACGTGCTCTTGGCGCGTGAGCCGGGCAGCGGCACCGTCGTGGGGTGCGTCGCGCTTCTGGCCTACCCGGAAGCCGTGTTCGAGTTGGCGAAGATGGCCGTGGCCTCCGCCGCGCAGGGACGCGGCATCGGCCGCCAGCTCATAGCCGCAGCAATAGACCGCGCCCGGGCACTCGGTGGGGCCCGGCTCTTCCTCGGCACGAACAGCAAGCTGGCTGCCGCCATCCACCTCTATGAGGAAGCCGGGTTTGTCAGGATCACCCGCGACCGTCTCCCGGTGACCGACTATTACGCCCGCGCCGACACCCTCATGGAACTGAAGTGACGCCCCGACCCAGAGCCCGAAGTCTGCCTCGCCACGGCTGTCTTCACCAGCATGTGGGTTCCTCCACTGCCCGCAGCACGCGATACCTGCCAAGTCGTGGCCGGACCATCCGAACGGCTACCTCGACGACACCCCGCACGGGCCGACCGCACTGGACGCGAGCCCGCTGAAGGGCCCTGAGTGGCCGCGGTAGAGGATGAACTCCCCGTCACGTGCGCGGGCTCGGCCCGTGATCTCCCGCCGCTCGGTGGCCGTGTGCCCTGGTCTGGGGAGTTCCTCTTCCGTACGCCGTGCCCGTTCTGATCGAGTGGGACGGCCTTAGCCGACACTGCCCCGATGGCCCGGCGCCACCGGCCCACCCCTCCAGCCGGCCACTGATCCACCCACAAGTCGCGACTTAAAGATCTGGTGATCATGGAGTGGCGGCGCGCTGTGATCACTGGGAGACCCGTGCCCACGCTGCCCTCATGGCTGACCGAACCACTCTGGGACCAATTCCAGGCGCTGCTGCCCGAGCGGCCCGAGTTCCACCCGCACCATCCGCTCGGCTGCCACCGCCGGCGCATTGGCGACCGGATCATCTTCGACAAGATGCTGCAGTTACTACGCTTCGGCTGTTCTTATGATGCGATCGCCGACACGACCTGCTCGGCCACCACGATCCGCGACCGTCGCGACGAGTGGATACGACTCGGCGTCTTCGCCAAGCTCAAGCAGATTGCGCTGGAGTCCTACGACCGGATCGTCGGCCTCGTCCTCGACCAGATCGCCGTGGACGGCTCCATCACCAAGGCTCCCGGCGGCGACGAGGCCGCCGGACGTTCACCAGTCGACCGCGGCAAGAAGGGGCTGAAGCGCTCGGGCATGACGGACGGATACGGCATTCCCCTCGGACGTGTCCTGGCCGGAGCCAACCGACATGACTCTCCGCTGCTCGCCCCAACCCTGGATCGCCTCAACGACCTTGGCCCGCTGCCCGACGACGTCACCGTGCACCTGGACGCCGGCTACGACTCGGATAGGACCCGCACGCTGCTCAACGAACGCGGCCTGCGTGGACGCATCGCGCATAAGGGGGAGAAAGCGCCCATCCAGGCCAGTCGGCGTTGGCACGTGGAGCGTACTCACGCCTGGCAAAACGCCTTTCACCGCCTCGCCCGCTGCTACGAGCGGCGCGTCACCGTCATCGACGCGTTCTTCGACCTCGCCGACACGATCATCACCGTGCGTAGCCTGAACCGACAGGCGTGGACGACTCACCGCTGGGACGAACGCCCGAACCGCCGACCATGACCACACGCCTATCCGTGCGGCTTCTTAGAGGGTTCTGGCACGGGCGTGCGTGAGCGCTGGCACTATTTCGGTTCGCTGTCTGTCGGTGCTGGGGCGGTCTGTGCCAGGCCGGCGAGCAGCAGGTCGATCATGCGGCGGGCCTGGTAGTCGGGGAAGGTTTCGACTCCGATGCACAGGTTGCCGATGGCGAGCATGAAGTCGTAGGCGCGGATGTCCGCGTGTGTGGAGCCGGCGGCGGCGGACGCTTTCAGCAGCTGGTCGAGCACGGGCAGCAGGCGTTCGACGAACTCGTTGTGCAGGCTCTCGAATCCGGCTTGGTCCGAGTGCAGTGCCTCGGCGAGGCCGTGCTTGGTGACCAGGAAGTCGGCGAATTGGTGCACCCACAGCCGCAGGACCTCGTACGGCGTATCGGCAGCGGGCGCCGTGTGCGCGGCGGTGGAGAGCGCGTCGACCTGGTGCCTGAAGACGGCGACCACCAGTTCCGCCCGGGTGGGGAAGTGGCGGTAGATGGTGCCCATGCCGAGGCCCGATTCGGCGGCGATCTCCCGCACGGGAGCGTCGACTCCCGCACGGACGAACACGGCCGCCGCGGCGTCCAGCAGTATCTGCTCGTTTCGGCGGACGTCGGATCGCTTGCGGCCGGCAGGGGGTGGCGGCGTGTTGGGCGTGGACATCGTGAGCACCTCCCCTTGCAAGGCGGAGCAACGTTCCGTATCGTAATGCGGAGCGGTGCTCCGTATTTCAATCATGCCAGACGCCTCGCAGCACGGGCCACTTGGCCCCTCCGAGAAAGACATTCACCTCATGAGCGACACCACGTCCGCCGACGGCGGCAACGACTCCACCACCCCGGTCATATCTGTCAGGCCTATCGCACTGGCCGCCCCGGACCGCGGCCAGGACCTGCAGGTACGGGTCACAGCGCCGACGACCGGCCACAACCTGCCTGTCGTCGTCTTCTCGGGCGGCATGGCCGCGACCATGGACGATTACGCACCGCTGGTCGGCTTCTGGGCCGCCCGCGGGTTCGTCGTCGTCCAGCCCACCCATCTCGACGCGCTGGGCCTGCTCCCCGACGACCCGCGCACCCCGCTCATCTGGCGTATCCGGACCGACGACCTGACCGGGATCCTCGACCAGCTCGGCACCATCGAAGCCGGCGTGCCCGGGCTGGCCGGCCGCATCGACCACGACCGCATCGCGGTCGCCGGACACTCGTGGGGCGCACAGACCGCCAGCACCCTCGCGGGCGCACGGGTCGTCGACGCCGACGGCACTCCCGGTGGGAGCATGAGCGACTCGCGTGTGAAGGCGGCGGTACTGCTGTGCCTGCCCGGTACCGGCGGCGTCGACCTGAGCCCGCTCGCCGTCCAGTACTTCCCGTTCATGAGCCCTGATTTCGCCGAGCTGAAGACGCCGAGCCTGATCGTCGCCGGCGACCATGACCAGTCCCCGCTGACGGTGCGCGGTCCGGACTGGTTCACCGACGGCTATCGCCTCAGCTCGGGCGCCACCGATCTGCTGACCCTGTTCGGCGCGGAACACGTACTCGGCGGCATCCTGGGTTCCAACGACACGCGGACCACCGACGAAAGCCCCGAGCGTGTCGCGGTCGTCCAGCACGTCACCCTGGCGTATCTGCGTACCGCGCTGGGCCTCGACAACGACGCGTGGCCTACCGCCCGCCGGTCCCTGGCCGCGGCCGTCGACGCGCTGGGGAGGATCGACTCGAAGTGACCACCCCCTTCGCGCCGGCCCGCAGGCCCAGTTTCGGGATCATGACCGCCCCATCTCAGGTCGCCTACGACGATGTCCTGCGGGTCTGGCGTGAGGCGGACGGTATCCCGCAGATCGAGCACGCCTGGCTGTTCGACCACCTCATGCCGCTCGGCGGCGACCCGAACGGGCCCACCTTCGAGGGCTGGACACTGCTGTCCGCTCTCGCAGCCCGAACCGAGCGGTTGCGGCTCGGGGTGATGGTCACAAGCAACAGGTTCCGCCCACCGGCCATGCTGGCCAAGATTGCCGCCACTGTCGATGTCATCTCCGGCGGCCGGCTCGAGTTCGGCATCGGCGCGGGCTCTCGGCCCGACGTGCCACTGGCCCGGCGTGAGTACGCAGCTCACGGCCTTCCCTTCCACGATGCCGCCCACGCGGTCGGAAGCCTCGCCGAGGCGTGCACGATCATCCGCAGACTATGGACCGAAACCGCACCGTTCGACTTCCAGGGCGATTACCACCAGCTGACGGGCGCGTTCTGCGGTCCCAAACCCGTCCAGCGCCCCCACCCGCCGATCCTGATCGGCGGTCAGGCCACCCCGACGCTGCGCGTGGTGGCCGAGCACGCCGACCGCTGGAACATGCCCGGGGGCAGCATCGAGCAGGCGATCGCCCGCAGCGCCACGCTGGACCGGCTGTGCGCCGAGATCGGCCGCAACCCGGCCGAGATCACCCGATCCATCGTCCTGCCCGCCTCCTACGACCGGCCCCAGGACACCCGCCACGTCGTCCGCGCGGCGCTCGACGGCGGGTTCAGTCACATCGTCCTCGGACTCGACGGGCCCTACCCGGCCGAGGTCGCACGCCGGGTCGCCGACACCATCATCGACCCCCTCTCCGACACGAACTGATACACCGGATCACGGTCCACAACGCGAGGGCGGCGCCACCGCTGCCCTTGAAACCGAGGAACCACCGATGACGAGGACCCACCCACCGTTCGATCGGGAGCTCACCGCAGTGGGGGTGGGAATACGAGCGAAACGTGCCGCACGCCAGCGGCCAGGTAGGTCACAGGCGCGAATCGGTGTCGTAGGCGGGTGGCGAGGACGTCCGCCGACTCGAAGAGGCGACAACGCGGACACTGAGGTTGTTTCATAAGCGTTCGCTCGTGAAACACCCCGCCGCCCGGAGGTCCACCTGCGGCGATCATGTTTCATGGGTTGTTGCAAATGGCTCGACGGAATGAACCGTCACATGAAACAGTCGGCACTCATGAGCGACGACTTCAGGCGCGTGGAATCGCACGCCTGCCCGATGTCCACCTGCGCCGCCCCGGCGGGCTCGCCGTGCCGTACCGGCAAGGGCAAGGTGGCCATCCAGTACCACACGGCCCGCTTCCGGCTCGCGCCCCAACTCGCCAAGGTGCTCAGCGTCCCGACCCCCGCCGTACGGAAACCCGGCTCGGTGTGGACCGAGCTGCCCCGGCCCGCGGACGCCGGCGCCGATCCGGTCGAACACGTCCGTCTCGGGTATGCCCGCGCCTCGACCGCCCGGCAGCCCTTGGACGCACAGCTGGACTCCCTCGCCGAAGCCGGGGTTACCCGGATCTTCTCGGAGAAGATCTCCACCCGCGCCACCCAGCGCCCCGAGTTGGAGGCCGTCGTCAGGCTCGCCGGAGAGGTCCGTTCCTCCGGCGTGCGCGTCACCCTCGTCGTCCACGAACACAAGCGGCTCGGCCGTGGCATCGAACTCGCCATGCTCGCCGAGGAACTGAAGGCCAGCGACGTCGGCCTGGAGTTCCTCACCGGGGAGCTGAAGGGCTCGCACGACCCGTCCGGCATCGTCTTCACCGTGCTGGCCGCCATGTCCGGGATGGAACGCGAGTACATCCGCGACCGCACCCTCGAAGGCCACGAATCCGCCCGCAAGCGCGGCAAGACCATCGGCGGCGCGGGCGTCACCGACGACCGCATGCTCTCCATGGCCCTCCACCTGCGCGACCAGGAGATGAGCCTGCGCGACATCGCCAAGCGGCTCGTCATCACCACCGGCAAGAAGAAGGGCCAGCATCCGTCACCGGCGACCGTGATGCGGATGCTGCGCGAACACGACGAACAGACCACCGCCCCTTCGGCGTCGCAAGCGACCGACAGCCCTCCACCACCAGCGAGGGTCAAGATCATTCCTTAGAGTTCAATCCTGGAGCATTACCGGCGGGACCCCGGAGACGCAGCCGCGCGGGCAGGGAGGCCCAGTAGCGGCGGCGCAGAGCGGCCCACGCGGCCACGGCCTCGCGACGGAGGCGACGCCCCGGGCCACCCGGCCGCGGCCCCCCTCCGAGCCGCGGGCCGGGTCCACCCCGGGCCGGGCGACCGGTCCGTGCTGTGGCGGTGCGCTGGTCCCGGCCCCCGCCTCAGGACTGCGCCTGGTACCGGCCATGGGGGTCCCCCCTGTTCGAGCGAAGCCGAGAACTTGGGGGAGGTCACGAGCCCTCCAACGTCACGCCACGGACGGTCGCCCGTGTCCCCGTGCCGCTCAGTCTGGAACCGGTTTCGGCCACCGACCTCGTCCGTTGATGATCTCCTGACGCGTTCTCAGGTGACCTTGACGGGGCCTTGATGTCGCCCTCCGACGGGCCGTAAGAGAGGCGCAAATTCCATGCTCGGCCGTGCGGTTCGACGGTGCGGCCGGGCTAGATTTCCCCTCGGCCGCCGGAGAGGCCTCGGACGTCGGTGACATGACGGCTTCACCCCGGAAGCACCCTCGGTCGCCTTCCTCACCCGAAGGCATCCGAATGGCCTCCCGGCGGTCGAGCACGCGGCGGCGTTCTCGTCGTCATCGCGCCGCCGACGCCCGTGCGCAGCTCTGCGGTGCCGTGATCCCGGCACCGCAGGGCCCGGCGGCCACCACACGCTCTGTCAGCCCGGCCGGTCGCCGGCGTGCCTTGTGCGCGTGGGCCCGGCTCCCCACCGAGGCACGAAGGTCCCCATGTTCTCCGCCGCTCCCGAGCAATCCCCGCCGTCCCACCCTCGGCGCACCCCCCGGCCCGGATCGGACGGAGGGGCGAAACGCCGGGCACCGAGCGGGCTGTTCGAGCCGGCGCAACTCGTGCAGTCGTTCCCCGAGGCGCTGCGCAAACTGCACCCGCGGGTCCTGGTCAAGAACCCCGTGCTGTTCGTCGTCTCCGTCGGAGCCGTCCTCACCACCCTTTCCGCGGTCCTCCACCCAGCCGTCTTCACCTGGGTCATCAGCGCCTGGCTGTGGCTGACGGTGATCTTCGCCAACCTCGCGGAGGCCGTGGCCGAGGGCCGCGGCAAAGCACAGGCCGAGTCGCTGCGCAGAGCCCGTACGGACACGGTCGCGCTACGCCTGCGCCACTGGAACTACGGCATCGACCTGCGCGACGCCGAGACGGAGGCCGTGGCCGCCACCGACCTCAAACCGCTCGACGTCGTCCTGGTCGAGGCGGGCGAGCTGATACCGGCGGACGGCGATGTCATCGACGGCGTCGCGGCCGTCGACGAATCCGCCGTCACGGGGGAATCCGCACCCGTCATCCGCGAATCGGGCGGCGACCGCAGCGGCGTCACCGGCGGCACGACCGTCCTCTCCGACCGCGTCGTCGTCCGCGTCAGCGCCCGCCCGGGCCATTCCTTCCTCGACCGGATGATCGCTCTGGTCGAGGGGGCCGCGCGCCAGAAGACCCCGAACGAGATCGCGCTGAACATCCTGCTCGCCTCGCTCACGATCATCTTCCTCCTGGTCGTCGTCACCCTCCAGCCGATGGCCGAGTACGCCGACGCCGCCCAGTCCACCACCGTCCTCGTGGCCCTCCTCGTCACCCTCATCCCGACGACGATCGGCGCCCTGCTGTCCGCGATCGGTATCGCGGGCATGGACCGCCTCGTCCAGCGCAACGTCCTCGCCATGTCCGGCCGCGCGGTCGAGGCCGCCGGCGACGTGGGCACCTTGCTCCTCGACAAGACCGGCACCATCACCCTCGGCAACCGCGAGGCCACCGCGTTCGTGCCGCTGCCCGGCATCACGGAAGGCCAACTCGCCGACGCCGCCCAGCTGTCGTCCCTGGCCGACGAGACACCGGAGGGCCGCTCCGTCGTCGTACTGGCGAAGGAGCGGTACGGGCTACGGGCGCCCGCCGAGGGCGATCTGAGCCATGCCCGGTGGGTGAAGTTCACTGCCCAGACCCGGATGAGCGGCGTCGATCTGCGCTGGGACAACGGTGCGGTGTGCGCGATCCGCAAGGGCGCCGCCCAGCAGGTCATCGAGTGGGTCCAGATGTACGGCGGCCACGTCCCGCCCGAGGCACGGTGGTCAGCGGACTCCGTGGCCGGATCGGGCGGCACTCCGCTCCTGGTGGCCGTGCACGACTGGGACGGGCCGCGGGTACTGGGCCTGATTCATTTGAAGGACGTCGTCAAGGACGGGATCCGCGAGCGCTTCGCCGAGCTGCGCCGGATGGGCATCCGCACGGTGATGATCACCGGCGACAACCCGCTCACCGCCCGCGCCATCGCCGAAGAGGCGGGCGTGGACGACTACTTGGCCGAGGCGACCCCCGAGGACAAGCTCGCGCTGATCAAACGGGAGCAGGAGGGCGGCAAGCTCGTCGCCATGACCGGCGACGGCACGAACGACGCGCCGGCGCTGGCGCAGGCCGACGTCGGCGTGGCCATGAACACCGGCACCGCGGCCGCCAAGGAGGCCGGGAACATGGTCGACCTGGACTCCAACCCGACGAAACTCATCGAGATCGTCGAGATCGGGAAACAACTGCTGATCACGCGGGGCGCGTTGACGACGTTCTCCATCACGAACGACGTGGCGAAGTACTTCGCGATCATCCCGGCGATGTTCGCGGGCGCCTATCCGGGCCTGAAGTCGCTCAACATCATGGGCCTGCACAGCCCCACCTCCGCGATCACCTCGGCGATCATCTTCAACGCGCTCATCATCGTCGCGCTGATTCCGCTCGCGCTGCGGGGTGTGCGCTACACGCCGTCGTCGGCGCACGACCTGCTGCGGCGCAACCTCATGCTGTACGGCCTCGGCGGGCTCGTCCTGCCCTTCGTCGGCATCAAGCTGATCGACCTGGTGATCTCCGGGGTGCCCGGGCTGGGATGAGGAGGCTCCGGTCGGCCGAGCGGAGCCCGTCAGGAAAACGTCCTTGCACGTCAGGGGCACGTATGGGAAGGCGAGTTGCGCTTGTCCGCAGCGTGTGGGGCGGCTTCCATTGAGCCTGTGAACAGCGCATGGCTTCTTTTCGACCGGCCGCCGAGTCCCGGCGCGACCCGTCGTGCGCCTCGCTGCCCGGAAACGCCCGCGTCCGCTCTTCGCTGACGCCGACGCGTCGTCCGTAGCCCTCGGGGCGCCGTGATTCGTTCCGGCGCCCCGTTCTTCGTATCCGCACATGTCCGGCGTCCCCGCGTGGGGGCCGCCGACGTGCCCGCAACCCCGGATGGACCATGTCTGACCACGACCTCTCCCCTCTTCCCGGCCGCACCGTCCTCGTCACGGGAGCCACCACCGGCATCGGCCTGGAGACCGCCCGGCAGCTCGCCGAACGCGGTGCCACCGTGCTGCTGCACGGCCGCACCGCCGAGGAGGCGCGCGCCGCCGCCGACCGTCTGATCGCCACGGCGGGCATCGACGCCGCCCGACTCCGCCCCCTGGCCGCCGACTTCACCCACCTCGACGAGGTCGAGTCCCTGGCGAACCAGGTCGTCGCCCAGCACCCGCACCTCGACGTGCTCGTCAACAACGCGGGCATCGCGGCGCCCGAGCGGCACACCGTCACCACGGACGGCAACGAGATCGCCTTCCAGGTCAACTTCCTCGCCCACTACCTCCTGACCTGCCTGTTGGAACCCGCACTCACCAGCGACCCCGGCGGCCGGGTCGTCAACGTCTCGTCGTCCCTGCACCGCACCGCGAACATCCAGTGGAGCGACCCCAACCGCGCCCGCCGCTACTCCCGGCTCGCCGCCTACGCCCAGTCGCAGCTCGCTCTCACCGTCTTCGCCGCCGACCCACGCGTCACCGCGGTCTCCGTCCACCCCGGCGTCTGCGACACGGCGCTGATGCCGCTGTACGCCCACGAAGGCGTCACGCCCGCCGAAGGCGCCACGCACGTGGCCCGGCTCTGCGACCCGGCCGTCGAGATCGTCAACGGCGCGTACTACGACCGAGCCGAGCGCGTCACACCGGCCGCGGCCGCCACCGAGGACCGCACGATCAGGCGCCTCAACAAGCTCGCCGACCTGCTCGTCGGCCGCACCGCTTGAACTTCCCTTCCATGCGCCGGAGTTGATGCACATGTCCAAGCGCTCCCGCAAGAAGAGGGCCCGCCGCAGGAACAAGGCGAACCACGGCCGCAAGGCCGGTCAGCGCTGAGCCCCAGGGGCGACCCCAGCACACACCGGGGTCGCCCCTCACCCAGTGAAAGGCAACCCCGTGATCCAGCTCCTCCCGCACCAGATCCCCGCCCTCTCCCGGTGGTTCCCCGCCGCGGCGCCCGGACCCGCAGCCCTCGCCGAGCACGTTCTGGCCACCGGGACCGGGCAATGGTGGGCCGACCGGGCGGTGCACCCGCGCGCCGTCGCCGTACGCTGCGCCGACCACGCCCTGCTGCGTGGTGACCCGGATGCCCTGGCCGCAGGCGAGCTCACGCCGCTGGCCGACTGCTGGATCGACGCGCCCGACCGCTTCCTGCCCGCCCTCGGCACGGCCTTCGGCCAGGTCACCCCGCGGGAGCGCATGGTGTACGTACAGCGCGTGCCGCCCTCCTCGACACCCCGTCTCCCGTGGGGCGTGACGGTGCGACGGCTGACACCCGAGCATGCCCCGGCCCTCGCCGAACTCGGCACCGACGCGGCCTGGATCCACGGCACATGGGGCGGACCGACCGCTCTCGCGGCCTCCGGCCTCGGCTGGGCCGCCCTCCACAAGGACCGCATCCTCGCCGTCGCCTGCGCCTACCTCCTGAGCAGCACGCACGAGGACATCGCCTGCCTCACGGTCCCCGAGCACCGACGCGAACACCTCGCCCTCGCCTGCGTCGCCGCCCTGTGCACGGACATCGCGGCCCGCGGCCACACCGCGAGCTGGTCCTGCTCCCGCGACAACCGCCCCAGCCGCCTGCTCGCCTGGACCGCCGGGTTCCGGCTGGAGCGCGAGTACGTGCACTACGTGACCGGAAGCCCCGCACGGCACGACCATCTCACCGCATAGCCGCCGCCTCGCCGGTTCACAGTTGGAGGGGCAGGTGGCGGGGGCCGCGGAGCATGGCGTTCTGGCGGTAGGGCGGCGGGTCCTGGACCAGACGGGCCGTGCCGAGGAGGGGAAGCAGCGCGCCGAGCGCGGTCTCGGCTTCGACGCGGGCGAGTGGTGCGCCGTAGCAGAGATGGATCCCGCTGCCGAAGCCGAAGTGCTCGTTGTCCGGGCGGGTGGGGTCGAACAGGTCGGGCTCGTGGAACCGCTTGGGGTCGCGGCTGCCCGAGGCCAGCGCCAGGATGACGGACGTGCCCTTGGGGATCGTGGTGCCGGCGACGTCGATGTCGGCGAGAGGGATCCTCTCGCGCATGTGGACCGGGGGTTCGTAGCGCAGCAGTTCCTCCACCGCGCGCGGCAGCAGGTCGGGTTCGCGGCGCAGCCGGTCCAGCTCGTCGGGCCGGCGCAGCAGGGTGAGGACGCCGTTGGTGATCAGGTTGACCGTGGTCTCGTGTCCGGCGATGAACAACAGGATGGTGGTTTCCGCGAGTTCCTCGACGGTGAGCCGCAGGGCGGGGTCCGGTTCGTTGATGAGGTCGGAGAGCATGTCGCCGGTGGGACTGCCGCGGCGCTGTTCGGCGAGGTTGACCAGGTACCCGCCCATCTCCTGGCGGGCCTGCAGGCCCGCCTTGTCCCGTTCGGTGGTGTCCTCTTCGGGCCCGATGTCGGCGGACGCGACGATCACGTCGGTCCATCCCTGGAACAGTGCCTCGTCCTCGCGCGGGACGCCCATCAGTCGGCAGATGACGGTGATGGGCAGGGGGTAGGCGAAGTCGTCGACGACGTCGAACTGCTCACGGTCCCGGAGCGCCTCGATCAGTTCCCCGGTGATCTGGGCGATCTCGCCGCGCATGGCGTCGACCCGGCCGGGGGTGTGCGGCGGCCCGAACGGCCGCATGGTCAGGGTGCGCAGTCTGTGGTGCTCGGGGTCGTCGATCCGCAGGAACGGCGGCCGCCTCGTCTCCTCGGACGACGAGTCGGTGCGGCTGCGCGGTTCGGCGCTCATCCGCGGGTCGTGGAGCAGAGCGGCGATTTCGTGGTAGGTGCCGATCAGACAGCTGCCGTCGGCCTGCCGCACCACGGGACCGGCCTCGCGGAGTTCCGCATACAGCGGATAGGGGTTGGGGCGGTTCGCGTAGTCGGAGATCCGTGCCAGCAAGGTCTCGGAGGCCATGGTGGCTCCTCGTGGTCGGGCGGGACGTGGGTCACCGCGTGGGCTGCACCACCGTCAGTCGTCGATCGGGCAGGTAACCGGTGAGCGCCACGGTGGGGCCGTGCGACAGCCCGCTCGGGTCCGGCACGTCGGACGGAATCGTGACGTCGGCCGCGAACGGACGGTCCGCCGCGCCGGGCGGGGGCGGGAACGGAGCGGCCGTCTCGATCAGGTGCTTGTAGTAGTCGAGCGACTTGGCCATGTCGACGGTGACCGCGGCGGTGACCCGTCCCTGGTAGCCGTAGACCACCGCAAGGCGGCGCGCCTCCAAAGAGCCCTGGGCGACGACCACGTGATCGGAGTAGGTGGGCACGCCCACCGACTTGATGTTGAGCCCGAACTGGGTCGACCAGAACGTCGGGACGGCGAGGTGCGGCCGCCGCAGAGGCCCCGGACTGACCATGTTGTGAGCCGCCACCTCGGCCTGTTCGACCGCGTTGCCCCAGTGCTCCAGGGAGAGCATCTGGTACCCGAACAGCGGGTGCGGGAACCGGGAGACGTCACCGGCCGCGAACACGTCGTCGGTCACTATCCCGTACATGTTGAAGGCCCGGCACCCGGCGTCGCAGGCGATCCCGCGCGGACCCGCCGCCAGCCCGGACTCCGCCAGCCACTCGACGTTGCGGACCGCCCCCAACGCCACCACGCACACATCCGCCTCGACACGACTGCCGTCGGACAGCTCCGCACCGGTGAACCGGCCGTTCCCGTCCCCGCGCAGAGCGGTGACCGTCACCCCGGTGCGCAGGTCCACGCCGTGATTGCGGTGCATGGCCGCCGCGAGCTTCGCCAGGGTGCCGCCGAGGGCGCCCACCAGAGGTGCGGGGCCGCGTTCTGCGACCGTGACCTCGATACCCCGCTCCCGGCAGGCGGAGGCGATCTCCGAACCGGTGAAACCGGCACCGATCACCAGCACCCGCTCCGGCCCTGCGGCCAGCCGCTCGGCCAGCCTCCCGGCCTCGTCACTGGTGCGCAGGGTGAACACGCCGTCCAGGGAGCCCTCCTCCGGGTTGGGCCAGGGGCGCGCGCGGGTACCGGTGGCGATCAGCAGCCGGTCGTACGGCAGCGACTCGCCGTCGGCCAGCATCACCCGTTTCTCCATCGAGTCCACGCCGGTGGCGGCCACTCCCAGTCGCCAGTCGGCGTCCGGGTCCCGGCGCATCGGCAGCGCCGTGGAGTCCGCAGGCGCCTTGCCGAGCAGCACCTGCTTGGACAGCGGTGGCCGGTCGTACGGCGCACTGGGCTCGTCCCCGACCACGGTCAGTGAGCCGGTGAAGCCCTGCTCGCGCAGCGTCTCCGCGGCCCTCAACCCGGCCAGCGACGCGCCGACGATCACGATGCGGCCGTCGCTCAGATCACCGGGCACCGGCGCTCACCCCTTCACCGAGGAGGATGGCCTGGACCGGGCACGCCGCCGCAGCCTGGCGCACGCGCTCGACCTGGTCGTCCGGGACGGCCGTGGCATACAGCAAACCCTCCTCGCCGTGCAGCTCGAACACGTCCGGTGCGAGAAACACGCACTGCGCATAGCCCTGGCAGCGCGTGAGGTCCACAACGGTCTGCATCCTCACCACCTCCTCCGTGGCCTCACCCCCTCATCCAGCATGGGGGGAGATCCGGAAGCCCGCACGGCCACCGCTCACCGCCGTCGCGCACCGCTGCGGCTTGCGCCCTGCCCGAGCGGTTCGAGCGAGATGTGCGGGGACAGGGCGCGCAGGAAGTCGGGCGCGTCGAAGATCTCACCGGCGGAGGCGACACCGACCGTGCGGGTTCGGCCGGTGAGGATGCGGTGGACCGCCTCCACCGCGAGCGGCGCGCTGACGGCGTAGATGTCCCGGCCGCGTGCCACAGCGCGCCGTTCGGTGCCACCGGAGCGTACGACGGCGTCGACGACGAAGGTCTGGTCGGACCGCCCGTCCTCGTCGGCCGCGGTCGGCGCCGGTGTGTCCGTGGCGGAGAGGTCTCTGGCCGCCTCGGTCGTCATGTGGGTGCGCACCTCGGGGATGGAGAGGTGGCTGGGGATGGTGACCACGTCGGCCATCGTGAACTCCGCGACGACCTCCCTGGTGCCCGTCGGGTCGGGGAAGGACCACTTCAAAAGCGTCGGCTTGTCGTCGTGGTACTCCAACCGCCCGTCCGTGTGACGGACGCGCCTGCCGCCTCGCCGCTCCTGGGAGACCGTGCCCGCGGTGCGTGTCCCGGGGGTGGGGTGCCAACTGTTCAGTCCGTACGCGATGTTCGCTTCGTCGGCCGCCGTCCAGTCCCCCATCGCGGCGGTGGCCAGCAGGTCGCCGAGGCCGCCGTAGAAGGCCATCGCGGGGACGATCACCGCTCCCGCCGCGTGGGCGCGGTCCGCGAAGCCCGTGAACGTGTCGAGGTTGGCCTCGATCTCGGCCGCCACATCGACGTACGGGATTCCGGCGCGCAGTGCCGCCTCGATCACGGGAGCCGCGGTCACGGCGAAGGGCCCGGCGCAGTTGATCACGGCGTCCACGCCGTCCAGGGCGCGGTCGAGCGAGGCGGGGTCGTCGACCGACGCCGGCCGGACCTCGAGTCCGGGGGCGGATGCCGCCAGCGCCCGCAGCTTGCCGGCGTCGCGCCCGGAGAGTACCGGCACGAACCCGCGCTCCCGCAGATGTGCCACCACGAAGCGTCCGGTGTGTCCGTACGCGCCGAACACCGTCACCGTCTGTCCCGATCCCATGGGTACTCCCCCGTGCTCGAATGATCCGCCGAGAACATCCTGGCGAGGACGGGCGCCCCACCGTGAGTGTCCGGAACGACGTCCCCCGTACAATTCCGGACATGGTTACCGTCGCGCTGGCCATCACCGAGGGGATGCTGCACTTCGAACTGTCCATGGCCTACGAGGTCTGCGGGTCGGACGCCGTACGGCTCGGCCGGTTCCGGCTGGAGCCCGACCAGGGGCTCGACCGGCTCCGGCATGCCGACACCGTGATCGTCCCCGGCTGGGCGGACGCCGACGAGGACCCGCCCGCCGATCTCGTCGGCGCGGTGCGTGCGGCCCACGAGGCAGGGGCGCGCGTGGCCTCCCTGTGCACCGGCGCGTTCGTGCTGGCCGCCGCCGGTCTGCTGGACATGCCCGTCAAGGGGCGGTCCCCGTCGGCGGACGGAGGCGACGTTGAAGTCCTCGTACTGCCCGGCCCCGATGTTGCCGCCGGTCCGGCGTCGGTGTGTCATGAGCCTCTGCTTCACGTAGGGGTGACGAGGGTGCGGGCGACGAGTCGGGCCAGCAGGCGGGTACGGGGGATCATCCGGGCGACCTGCACATGCTCGGTGTCCGCGTGGGCACCGCTGCCGACGGCGCCCAGACCGTCCAGCGTCGGGCAGCCCGCGGCCGCCGTGAAGTTGCCGTCCGAGGCGCCGCCGACGGCGACCCCCCGCAGCGGTTCCTGGCCCAGCTCCGACGCGATGCGGGAGGCCAGGGCGAACAGTTCGGCGGAGGACTCCGGTTCCATCGGCGGCCGCTTCTTGCCGCCCCGTACCGTCAGGCGGGCGTCGGGGGTCCGGGTGGTGAGCGCCCGCATGAGCTCGTCCGTCCGGTCCTGAGCCGCCAGGGTCGGCACCCGCACGTCCACCGATACGCTCGCCAGCGCGGGCACGGTGTTGAGCGTGCTGCCTGCCGACATCAGGGTGGGCGTGATGGTCGTCGCCCCCGGAACCGGACAGGTGGTGTCGACGGCACCGGCCGAGGCCACAAGACCGGCGATGGCCAGCACTTGGTGAGCGGCCTCGACTGCGGCGTTGATCCCCCTGTGCGGTTCCAACCCCGCGTGGGCGGCCTTGCCGTGCACCACGACCTCATACCGTGAGGTGCCCTTTCGGGCGGTCTTGAGCGCGCCCGCCTCGTTCGCGGACGCCTCCAGCACGAAGGTGGCCGCGCAACCGAGCGCAACCTCCTCGATCAGCTCCCGCGAGGTCGGGGAGCCGATCTCCTCGTCCCCGTTGACCAGCACGCACACGCCCTCCGGGGACGGCAGGGAGGCCAGCGCGTGGAACATCTGCACCAGCCCCGCCTTCATGTCCAGGACCCCGGGGCCCCTGGCGATCCCGTCGGCCACCGACCAGGGGTGGGTCTCCAACGAGCCCACGGGCCACACCGTGTCGTGGTGTCCCAGCAGCAGCACGCGCGGTGTGCCGAAGGTCCACCGCAGATGGGTCACACCGTCGACCACGATCGTCTCCGGCGCCGCGCCCAGCAGTCTCGCTCCGAGGGCGCCGACCACCTCGGCGCTGCGGGCCAGTGCCGCGTGGTCGGCGGAGAAGGACTCGCAGACCACCAGTTCCTCGAGATCGGCCAGCATCGCAGGCAACGCGGTCACGCTTCCTCCTCGGATCGGCGACGTCATCAGACGCTACGAAGGGGCTGGACATTCCACCAGCGACTGGATTGCATGGAAGCCATGCGCTGAAGGAATGTGTCGGGGGATGCGCTGGAGGCGATGTGCTCGAGATCGACGCGCTGCGTCTGCTGGTGACCGTGGCCGACACCGGGTCGTTCACCGGCGCCGCGGTCCGGCTCAACTACACGCAGTCCGCGGTGTCCCGGCGGATCGCCTCCCTGGAACAGCAGGCAGGGGGACCGCTGTTCGACCGACTCCCCCGTGGAGTACGGCTGAATCCCGCGGGTCGGGCGCTGCGACGCCACGCCGTGGACGTACTGAACCGTCTGTCGCGGGCGGAGCAGGAGCTGACCGTGATCCACGCGGGCCACGGCGGGATGCTCCGTGTGGGAGCTTTCGCGACGGCGAACATCTCGTTGGTGCCCGCCGCCCTGCGGGAGTTCGGGCGGGCCAGGCCGGACGTCTCGGTCGTCGCGGTCGAAGGCCGCAGCGCCACGCTGATGGAGCGCCTCGCGGAGGGGGAGCTCGACCTCGCCGTGGTCAGCGACTATCCGTCCGGTCTGCCGTCGGCCGACGGCATCACGACGGCCGCGCTGCTGGAGGACGAGTTGTTCGTCGCCCTCCACCGCGAGCATCCCCTGGCCGGGTCCGGCTCGATCGACCTGCGCGATCTGCGCGACGAGGCGTGGCTCCAGGACGCGTACGGCGACCGTCCCACGATGCTCGCCGACGCCTGCGCCCGGGCCGGCTTCAGCCCCAGGAAGATCATCAGAATCGCGGAGTGGACCGGCAAGTTCGGCTACGCGGCCGCTGGTCTGGGAGTGGCGCTCGTCCCTTCGCTGGCTGCCTGGGCGGTCCCTGCCGAACTCGCCCTGTGCCGCCTCGACGACCCCGCTCTGCGACGGACGATCCACCTGGCGCTGCCCGCCGCCCCGCTCCCGGCGGCGCTGAAACTACGGGATTTGCTGCGCGAGCATGCTGAGGACCGTCTCGGGACGCTCCCGTAGTCCACACCGCTCCGGGCGGCCTGTGACGCGCGGTAACACACTCTGTGACGTAGGGTCAATCCCTGGGGTGGATTCCCCTGGGTGGAATCCAGGGGGGTTCTTTGAGGAGGGGGCGAATTGGGGCTGGAGCCGGTGCGGTTCTCGGTTCTGGGGCCGGTCCGTGCCTGGCGGGCGGGAACGGAGCTGGACCTGGGGCGTCCTCAGGAGAGGGCGCTGCTGGCGCTGCTGCTGGTGCGGGCCGATCAACCGGTCGGCATGGGCGAGATCGTGGGCGCGCTGTGGGGGCACCGCCCGCCGCAGAGCGCCGTCAACGTGGTACACCGTCTCGTCGGTGCGCTGCGCCGGCTGCTGGAGCCCGGACTGCCCGCACGGGCGACGGGCCGCTGGCTGGTACGGGACGCGGGCGGCTACCGGCTGCTCACCGACAGCGGTTCCCTGGACCTCCTGCGCTTCCGTGAACTGCGGGACCAGGCCCGGCAGGCCGCCGCGGAGGGGGTGCCCGCACGCAGCGCGGAGCTGTTCGCCGCGGCGCTGTCCCTGTGGCAGGGGCCGGTCGCCACCGGGATCGGCGCGGAGGTACGGGCGCACGCGGCGTTCGGCCTGCTCGGCCGCGAGTACGTCACCGCCGTACAGGAGGCGGCCGACGCGGCGCTGCTCGTCGGTCTCCCCGGCACGGTCCTGCCCGCATTGCAACAGGCCGCCGCCGAGCACCCGTTGGACGAACCGCTGCTGTCACGGCTGATTCTCGCGCTGGCCGCCGACGCTCGCCGTGCCGAGGCACTGAGCACCTACCGGGAGGCCTGTGCCCGGCTCGCCGGTGAGCTGGGCATCGACGCGGGTCCGGAGCTGCGCGAAGCCCACCGGACGGTGCTGCTGAACGACCCCGCCACGGAGGCTTCGGACGTATCCCGGACGGACGTGGCCGAGACGGGCGCGGTCGCCCCCGGGTCCGATGAAACGGGCCCGGGTTCCGCCGATCCGCGGACGCCTCCGGTGCCGACTCCCGCCCAACTCCCCCACGACCTGCCGACGTTCACCGGGCGGGCACCCGAACTGGACGAGGTACTCGGGCCGCTCACCGGTGAGAGGGCGCCCGCGGAGACGGTGGTGTTCGGCGCCATCGGCGGGATGGCCGGAATCGGGAAGACCACGCTGGCCGTGCACTGGGCCCACCAGATCGCCGACCAATTCCCCGACGGGCAGCTCTACGTCAATCTGCGGGGGTTCGACCCGTCGGGCGCCGTCATGAACCCGGCCGAGGCCGTGCGCGGGTTCCTGGACGCACTGGGCGTGCCGCCCGAGCGCGTCCCGCACGGCGTGGACGCCCAAGCCGCGCTCTACCGCAGCCTGTTGGCCGGGCGTCGCTTCCTCGTCCTGCTGGACAACGCCCGCGACACCGACCAGGTGAAACCGCTGCTCCCCGGCACCCCCGGGTGTCTCACCATCGTCACCAGCCGCAACCAGCTGTCCGGGCTGGTGGCCGCGCACGGAGCCCGCTCGCTGACCCTGCGTCCCTTCGACGCCGACCAGGCCCGCGCCTTCCTCACCCGGCGGCTGGGCGCCGCGCGCATCGACGCCGAGCCCCGGGCCGTGGCCGAGATCACCGCTCTGTGCGCCGGGCTGCCG
The DNA here is from genome assembly GCF_055656965.1 of Streptomyces sp. NPDC111656. Classification (NCBI taxonomy): domain Bacteria; kingdom Bacillati; phylum Actinomycetota; class Actinomycetes; order Kitasatosporales; family Streptomycetaceae; genus Streptomyces; species Streptomyces sp. NPDC111656. The sequence continues at coordinate 313,340 of NZ_JBVKCA010000009.1, read as the reverse complement.
CTCGCCCTGGCCTGCGTCGCCGCCCGCGCGGCCACCCACCCCGACTTCACCCTGTCGGCGATCGCCGCCGAACTCCGCGAGGCGCACGGCAGTCTGGATGCCTTCGCCCGCCCCGACACCTCGGCGGACGTCGGCGCGGTCTTCTCCTGGTCCCTGGCCGCCGTCTCCGCCCCGGCCGCCCGGCTCTTCCGGCTGCTCGCCCTGCATCCCGGCCCCGACCTCTCCGTACCGGCCGCGGCCGCCCTCGCCGGACGTCCGGTGCGCGCAACCCGGCGGCTGCTGAGCGAACTGACCGGCGTCCACCTCCTCAACGAACACGCTCCCGGCCGGTACGCCTTCCACGACCTGCTGCGCGCCCACGCCACCGAACTCGTCCGCACCCAGGACTGCGAGGAGGAGCGCGGCGCGGCCGTCCGGCGGCTGTTCGAGCACTGTCTGCACACCGCCCGCGCGGCCGGTCTGCTGCTCGCCCCGCACGACGACCCGATGCCGCTGGAGCCGCCCGCTCCCGAGAGCGTCCCCGAGCCGCTCGCCGACGACACCGCCGCGCTGGCCTGGCTCGCCGCCGAATACGCGGGGCTGCTCGCCGTCGTCGACGCGGCCGTGGGCTCCGGTCACGACCGGCTCGCCTGTCTGCTCGCCTGGGCCCTCGAGCCCTTCTTCGACCGGCGCGGAGCCTGGCACGACTGGGCGGTCGTCGAACAGACCGCGCTCGACGCCGCCGAGCGGCTCGGGGACCCGGCGATGAAGGCCCGCGGACTGCGGGCGCTGGCCCGCGCGGAGGGCAGGCTGGGCCTGCACGACCGCTCGCGCCCGCGTCTCGAACGCGCTCTGGAGCTCTTCACCGGGCTGGGAGACGCGGTCGGACGGGCCGACACCCACCGAAGTCTGGGCTGGGACAGCGAGCAGCGGGGCGACCTGCCCGGTGCCCTGCGCCACAACCAGCTGGCCCTGGAGCTGTTCCGGAGCGCCGGCCTGCGAGCCGCGCAGGCCAGCGTCCTCAACTCCGTGGGCTGGTACCACGCCCTGCTCGGCGAGCACCGGCAGGCGCTGAGTCACTGTTTCGAGGCCCTGACCATGCTTCAGGACCTGGGGGACCGCTACGGCCAGGCGGGCACCTGGGACAGCATCGCCTACGCCTACCAGCACCTGGGCCGCCATCCGCACGCCCTGCTCGGCTACCGCAACGCGCTCTCCCTCTACCAGGAGCTCGGGGTGCCGTATCCGGAGGCCGAGACCCTCACCCGCCTCGGCGACACCCACCTCGCGATGGGCAACCACGCGAGCGCCCGCGCATCCTGGCGGGCGGCCCTCGTCCTGCTCACCGGACTCGGCCACCCCGACGCCGAACTGGTCCGCGCCCGACTGCGTGAACGCGCCGAGCGACTCGGCTCCGCCTGAACGCGCGCGAACGCCCGGACCGCGCAGACGCCCGCGATCCACAAGGGCGAGCACGGACGTCGAGAATTTCCTCAGTCGGGACCCTGGGCCCGACCTCTCACCTCGGGAGTCCTCATGATCGACTCGGTGATGCCGCGCGACACCGCACCGGTCCGTCGTCTCTTCCGGCTGCCGGACACGACCGACGACGCGTTCCTGCACCTGGGCCTGCACGTCCAGGGCTCGGTCTCGGTGACACGGGGCGGCACCCAGGTGTTCCTGGCCCCCGGCGACCTGGTGTTCCACGATCCGGCCCGGCGTGACCACCTGCGTTTCAGCGGCCCTTGCCGGCTGACGGTCTTCCGGGTGCCCCGCGGTCACCTGGGGGTGTCGCCCTCGGACCTGCAGCGGGTCATGGGCCGGCGCGTGCGGGGCGACGAGGGCGTCGGCGCGCTGGTGTCCCACTTCCTCTCGGCGCTCGCCGCCGAGACGGACTTCCGCAGGTCGAGGACGGGCCACCGGCTCGCCCGCTCCGCCGTCGACCTCGTCGCCGTGCTCGTCATGCAACTCCTCGGCGAGGAAACCCCCGACGCCTCGGACGTCGGCACCGAGACGGTGTCCCGGATCCAGGCCTTCATCGAAAAGCATCTGACGGATGCGGACCTGTCACCGGAGTCGATCGCGCTCGCCCACCGCATCTCCGTCCGCTACCTGCACAAGCTCTTCCAGCAGGAGGGCTCCACGGTGGGCCAGTGGATACGGCGGCGCAGGCTGGAAGCGTGCCGGCGCGAGCTGGGCCGGAGCGCGAACCGCAGGCCGAGCGTGGCCGCCGTGGCGCAGCGCTGGGGGTTCACCAGCCCCTCGCACTTCAGCCGCACCTTCCGGGACGCCTACGGCATGTCCCCCAGCGCATGGCAGAGTTCGACGAGGTGATGCGGTTCGAGGTGCTGGGCCCGTTGCGGGTCCGGCGGGCCGAGCGGGAACTCGATCTGGGGTTCCCGCAGCAACGCGCCCTCCTGGGGCTGCTCATGGTGCGGGCGGGGCGGCCGGTGCAGGTGAGCGAGATCGTGGAGGTGCTGTGGGCGAGCCGTCCGCCGGCCAGCGCCCCGAACGTGGTGCGCCGGTACGTGGGTGCGCTGCGGCGGCTGCTCGAACCGGGGCTGCCGCCCCGGGCGCCCGGCCGCCGTCTGTCGCGCCGCACCGGTGCCTACCTCCTGGACGCGGAACCGGACGAGATCGATCTGCTGAGGTTCCGCGAGCTCACCCTGCGGGGCAGGCGGGCGGTCGCCACCGGTCGGCCCGAGGTGGCGGTACGGCAGTTCGTCGGGGCCCTCGGCGAGTGGCGCGGGCCGGTGGCGATGGGGCTCCCCGCGTCGGCTCGCGAGCACGCCCTGTTCCGCGCCGTGGAGCACGAACTCGTGCTCACCACACGGATGGCGGCCGACGCGGGCCTGCTGTGCGGCACGGCGGGCCTCGTGCTGCCGAGCCTGCGGCGGGCCGTCGAACTGGAGCCCCTGGACGAGTCCCTGCACGCCCGGCTCGTGATGGTGCTGGCGGCCTGCGGACTGCAGGCCGAGGCGCTGACGGCGTACGAGGAGGTACGGCGCCGACTGGCCGCGGAGTTGCGGGTCGCCCCGGGCGCCGAGCTGACTGAGGCCCACACCCGGGTCCTCCGCCAGGAGGTGCGCGCGTCCGTGCCCCCGGCGCACCGACCGGTCAGGACAGCGCTGTCCGAACCGGTGAAACCCCTCGCCCGGCCCGCCCAGTTGCCGCCCGGCCTGACGGTCTTCGCCGGTCGGAGCGAGGAACTCGGGAAGCTGACCGCCCTCGCCGGGGCGGCGGCGTCCTCCGGGGCACCCGGGACGATCCTGGTCAGCGGAATGGCGGGCGTCGGGAAGACCGCGTCGGTCGTGCGCTGGGCCCACGAGGTCGCACATCGGTTCCCGGACGGTCAGCTCTACGTCGAGCTGCGCGGCCACGACGCGGCCGCCGGGCCCGCGCCGGAACCCGTGGAGGCGCTGCGCGGGTTGGTGGTGGCACTCGGAGCACCGCCCCGGTACCTCCCGGACGACGTGGCCACGCTCACGGACCTCTACCGCGAGCTGCTGACGGACCGCCGGGTCCTCGTCGTGCTCGACGACGCCGCCCGCACCGAGCACGTACGTCCGCTGCTGCCCACCGCCCCGGGCTGTCTGGCCGTGGTCACCAGCCGTGACCGGCTGCCCGGTCTGATCGCCTCCGGGGCCCGGCCGCTGCGTCTGGAACTCCCGTCCGCCGCCGACGCCCGCGCCGCACTGGCCCTGCGCGTCGGCCATCGCCGGTCGGCCGCCGAGCCCGAGGCGACCGAGGAGATCATCGACCGCTGCGGCCGGCTGCCGCTGGCCCTGGCCATCGTGGCCGCGCGCGCCGTCAGCCGCCCCGACTTCCCGCTGGCCGCCCTCGCCGCCGAACTCCGCGCCGCGCACGGGAGCCTCGACGCCTTGGCGAGCGTCGGCGGGACGGCCGACGCCCGCGCCGCGTTCGCCGCGTCCCACCGGTCGCTGCCGCCCGGCGACGCCCGGCTCTTTTGCCTCGTGGCGCTGCACCCCGGCCCCGGCATCGCGGCGGACACCGTCGCCGGCCTCGCCGGTCTGTCGCCCCGAGAGGCCCGGCCGATCCTCGGCCGTCTCGCCGACGCCCATCTCGTGTGCGAAGACGCGCCGGGCCGCTACACCGTGCACACCCTGCTGCGCGCGTTCGCCGCCGAGCTCGCGGAGGCCGACGAGGCCGCCGCGACGGAGTCCCTGTCACTCCCGCGTCACTCTTTTTGAACTCGCCCCGACCTACTCTCCGAGCGGAGTGGACGACCGTCCCACGAGGCGTCGTCGCTCCTCTCGACAGTTCGGCAGGGCTCGGAGGCAACGGCGGATGACGTTCAGTTCCAGCACCACTCGGAGCGACCGCGGTGAGACGGGTGAGACGGGTGGGACCGGTAGGTGCCGCATGCCCATGGGCCTCGACATCGTCGTCTCGGGCACGGCGCCCGCGGAGCTGCCCGGGGCGGGCCGGCCCTACCCGGCCCGGCGGGCACACCGGTTGGTCGCCCGGGACAGCGGCGAGTACCTCTTCGTAGGCATACGGGGCGCGGCAGGCGTACGAGGCAGACGCGACGTACGGGGCGGGAGCGGCGCGGACGGTCCGTGGCAGCCCGAGGACGTCTTCCTCGGGCCGGGAGACATCTGCTTCTACGACGCGCATGGTCCGGCGACGCTCGACTTCCCCGAGCGTTTCCGCATGAAGGTGTTCCTCGTGCCGTACGAGTCGCTCGGGCTCGACGCGGCCGATGTGGCCCGGCTCGCGGGGACGCCGGTACCCCGTGTGTCCCGGCTGGGCAGCCTGCTGTCACCGTTCCTGTCCGAACTCGCCGACACGGCCTCCTCGTCCCTGCCGCCGGTCGGCGAACTGCTCGCCTGGAACGCCGTGAACGTGCTGGCCACCCTCGCCACCGAGCGGCTGAACCGGGACGCCACCGCGACGCCCGACGCCCGGACCCCGCTGAGGTCCCGGATCCTGGAGTTCATCGACCTGCACCTGACCGACGAGGACCTCTCCCCCGAGACGATCGCCGGGGCCCATCACATCTCCGCGCGCTATCTGCACCGGCTCTTCCAGGACGAGGGCACCACGGTCGGCCGGTGGATCCAGCGGCGCCGGCTCGAGGAGTGCCGCCGGGACCTGATGATCCGGGCCCGGGGCGGTCGGACCATCGCGGCGGTGGCCAACCGCTGGGGGTTCATGAGCGCCACCCACTTCAGCCGGGTCTTCCGGGCCGCGTACGGCATGTCGCCCAGCGAATGGCGGGACACGGTCGGCCGCGCCACGCCCACCGGCCACCGCTGAGACGGTCGACGCGTTGGGCGCGAGACGGTCGACGCGTTGGGCGCTGTGAGTTCAACGGCGGTGCGCTGACGGACCATTCACGCCCGCACCGCGCCTCTAGCGTGGCTGCGAGGCCGGAGCATCGCCCGGCCTCGCCCCCAGGAACGACGCTTCAGGAGATTCCCATGTCCGACGCCGTAGAGCCGGTCAAGCCCGTACTGGAACCGGCCGCCGCCGCTTTCGCGGAAGCCACCGCCAATCCGCCGTACCTGTTCGACCTCGCCCCGGCGGAGGGTCGCAAGGCCGTCGACGAGGTGCAGTCCGGCGAGATCGAGCTGCCGAACATCGACGAGGAGTGGATCACCGTCCCGGGCGGTCCGACGGGCAGCGTCCGGGCCCGGATCGTCAAGCCCGCCGGCGTCACCGGCATCCTCCCGGTGATCCTCTACATCCACGGCGCGGGCTGGGTGTTCGGCAACGCCCACACCCACGACCGCCTGGTCCGCGAACTGGCCGTCGGCGCCGAGGCCGCGGTGGTCTTCCCCGAGTACGACCTCTCGCCCGAGGCCCGCTACCCCGTCGCCATCGAGCAGAACTACACGGTCGCCCAATGGGTCGTGCAGCAGGGCGCGTCCAAGGGCCTGGACGGCAGCCGCCTCGCGGTGGCCGGCGACTCCGTCGGCGGCAACATGACCGCCGCGCTGACCCTGATGGCCAAGGAGCGCGGCGATGTCCCGCTGCTCCAGCAGGTCCTGTTCTACCCGGTCACCGACGCGAACTTCGACACCGGCTCCTACCACCAGTTCGCCACCGGCTACTTCCTGCGCCGCGACGGCATGCAGTGGTTCTGGGACCAGTACACGACCGACGAGGCCGACCGCGCCCAGATCACCGCCTCCCCGCTGCGCGCCACCACCGAGCAGCTCACCGGCCTGCCCCCGGCCCTGGTCATCACCGGCGAGGCCGACGTCCTGCGCGACGAGGGCGAGGCCTACGCGGGCAAGCTCCGCGAGGCCGGCGTGCCCGTCACCGCCGTCCGCTTCCAGGGCATCATCCACGACTTCGTGATGCTCAACGCCCTGCGCGGCACCCACGCCGCCGAGGCCGCGCTGACGATGGCCACCCGCACGCTGCACACCGCGCTGCACGCGGGCTGACCGGGTCCACAAGACCGACGTCCACAAGACCGACAAGGAGAAACAGTCATGTCCGGGAACACCACCCCCACCGCCCTGCTCGTGCACGGTGCCTTCGCCGACGCCGCCAGCTGGTCCGGCGTCATCGCGGAACTGCAGAACCACGGCATTCCCGTCGTCGCGCCGCCGAACCCGCTGCGCTCCCTCGCCTCCGACGCCGCGTACATCGCCTCGGCGGCCGCGCAGATCGACGGCCCCGTCGTGCTGGTCGGCCACTCCTACGGCGGCGCGGTCATCACCGTCGCGGGCATCGCGGACAACGTGGTCGGCCTGGTCTTCGTCGCGGCGTACGTCCTCGAGGAGGGCGAGAGCCTGGGCGAGTTGCAGGGGCGCTTCCCCGACTCGCCGCTGGGCAGCAGCCTGAAGCAGGCCACGTATCCGGTGGAGGGCGGTGACCCGGCCGTCGAGGTCACCATCGTCCCCGAGGCGTTCCCGGCCGTCTTCGCCGCGGACGTCCCCGCCGATGTCACCAAGGTGTTGGCGGTCGCCCAGCGTCCGCTCGCCGCCGGGGCGTTCACGGAGACGGCCACCGCCGCCGCGTGGAAGACCAGGCCGTCCTGGGCCCTGGTCGCCGCCGCGGACCAGGCGATCAACCCCGAGGTCGAGCGCTTCGGCGCGAAGCGTGCGGGAGCGACGATCGTGGAGGTCGAGGGCGCCTCGCACGCCGTCGCGGTGTCCCGGCCGAAGCTGGTCGCCGACCTGATCCGCGACGCGGTCCGCGCGACCGGCTGAGCGAGCCGACGGCGGCCGTGTGGAGGTACTCCCCCGTGGTCACGGGAGCGCGGACGGGAGGGGGAGCCGGATCGTGAACGTCGTCGAGCCGGGGCGGCTGGTCACCTCGATGGTGCCGCCGTGGGCCCGCACCAGTGAGCGGGCGACCGCGAGGCCCAGCCCGCTGCCGCCGCGGTCGCGGCTGCGGGCCTTGTCGACGCGGTAGAACCGGTCGAAGACCCGTTCCTGGTCGGCGGCCGGGATCCCGGGCCCGGAGTCGCAGACCCGCACGACCGCCGTGCCGGGCGAGCCGACGCGTACCGCCTGCCCCGCCCCCGTGGCCGACACCTCCAGGCGCACCTTCGTCCCCGCCGGGGTGTGCATGGCGGCGTTGGTGAGCAGGTTGTCGAGGACCTGCCGGATACGCAGGGGGTCCAGGCGCAGGCGCACCGGGTCGGGGCCGGCCGTCACGGACAGCACGTGCTCCCCTCGCCCGGCGCGGAAGGCGTCCGCGGCCTCCCGCGCCAGTTCCGTCAGGTCCGCGTCCTCCAGCCGCAGCGGGGTCTCCACCTCTGCGGCGTCCAGGCGGGCGAGGAGGAGCAGGTCGTCGAGGAGTACGCCCATCCTGGCGGCCTCGGCGCGCAGCCGGGCCAGGTGCTTCTCGCGTTCCTCGGGCTCGTTGGCGGCGGCGTACTGGAAGAGGTCCGCGTAGCCGCGTACCGACATCAGGGGCGTACGCAGCTCGTGCGAGGCGTCCGCGACGAACCGGCGCAGTCGCTGCTCGGCCTCGGTGCGGACGGCGAGCGCGTCGTCGATGTGCTCCAGCATGGTGTTGAACGCGGTGCGCAGTTCCTCGACCTCGGGTCCACCGCGCCCGCCCCCGGCCCGCACCTCCAGCCCCGCCGAGCCGGTGAGGTTGTGCGAGGTGATGCCGCGGGCGGTGTGGGCCATGTCGCTGAAGGGCTTCAGCCCGCGCCGCAGGACCGTCCGGCCGATCACGACGAGCCCGAGCAGGGCGAGCGCGAAGGTGACGACCTGGACCGTGATCAGCTGCCGCACGGTGGCCTGCATGTCCTGCATGGGTGCCGCCGTGACGAGGACGACGCCGGGTTCGACCTCGCAGGCACGCAGCTTGTACGTGCCCTCCCCCGCGATGTGCGCGGTGCGCAGCAGGTGCGCGTCACCTCCGTCCGGCAACGCCTGGGCGACGGCGGTGAGCTCGGCGGTGTCGGCGGGGACATCGGCGGGCTTGCGCAGGACCGCCGTACGGCCCTGGACGTCGTACACGGCGGTGAACCAGCCGTAGTAGGGCCGCCGCTGGACGATGCCGTGCGCCTGGGCGTCCTTGGACTGGGTGACCTGGACGAGCTTCATCTGCTCGCCGAGCTGACGTTCGAGGTACTCCTTCATGTACGTCGTCAGGGCCGTGCCGACGACGGCGAACACGACGAGGGACAGCACGCCGATGCCGAGGGCCAGCCGGGTGCCCAGGCGTGTGCGGCGGTAGGCGCCCCGCAGACGGCGCAGCGCACCGCCGGTCCCGGGGCTGCTCACTCGGCGACCTGCCGCACCACGTACCCGACGCCGCGCACGGTGTGGATGAGCGACTCGCCGCTGTCGGACTCGCCGTTGCCGTCGAGCTTGCGGCGCAGCCGGCTGACGACGAGTTCCACCACGTTGGAGCGGCCGCCGAAGCCGTACTCCCACACGTGGTCGAGGATCTGGGCCTTGGTGAGGACGGTCGGCGACTTGCGCATGAGGTAGCGCAGGACCTCGTACTCGGTCGGGGTGAGGGTGAGCAGCCGGTCGGCGCGCCGCACCTCACGGGTGTCCTCGTCCATCGTCAGGTCGGCGACCTGGAGCACGGAACGCTGGAAGCCGGGGCCCGCGGCCCTCCGCAGGACGGTCCGCAGCCGCGCCATGAGCTCCTCCACGGCGAACGGCTTGACGAGGTAGTCGTCGCCGCCTCGAGTGAGGCCCGCGACGCGGTCCGCGACGCCGTCGCGGGCGGTGAGGAAGACGACGGGCACCATCGTCCCGGACTGCCGCAGCCGGTCGAGGACGGCGAACCCGTCGAGGCCGGGCAGCATCAGGTCGAGCACCACGATGTCGGGGTGGAACTCGGCGGCCCGGCGCAGCGCGTCCTCTCCGGAGTACGCGGTCATCGCCTCCCAGCCCTCGTAGCGGGCGACCGTCGCGACGAGGTCGGCGATGGGAGGGTCGTCGTCCACGACCAGAAGGCGCACTTTTTCCACCTGCTCATAGTGCGTGACGTGGCCGCCGACGCCATAGCCGCCGGCGTCCCTGATCCACATCGATAAACACTTGAAAGTTGAGCGACAGGAAAACGACAGCTCTCACCGGGCAGGCTCGGTGTCCCCACACCCGAACGAGGAGCTGCTCTCCGTGACCACTGTCGAACGTGTCCAGCCGCCCCCGACGGCGATACGCCCGAAGGTGGTGGCCCGCACCGGGCTGTACGCCCTGCTGGCCGCGAACGCGGCCGTCGTGACCGTGTTCTTCCTCCAGGCCGGGCCCGGCCCGGACACCCTGATCATGCTCGGCCGGCTGGCGGGCCTGTACGGGGCGCTCCTGATGGCCTTCCAGCTGCTGCTGGTCGCCCGCCTGCCGTGGCTCGACCACCGGATCGGCATGGACCGGCTGACCTCCTGGCACCGCTGGGTCGGCTTCGGCCTGCTGTGGACGCTGCTGTCGCACGCGCTGCTCATCACCCTCGGCTACGCCGGTGCGGCGGCGCGGCCGGCGGACCTCTGGGACGAGCTGGTGGAGCTGGCCACGACGACCGAGGGCGTGCTGCGGGCGATCGTCGCGCTGGCCCTGATCCTCGTGATCGGCGGGGTGTCGGCGCGCTTCGCGCGACGCCGGCTGGCCTATGAGACCTGGCACTTCATCCACCTCTACACGTATGTCGCGGTGGTGCTGGCCTTCACGCACCAGGTCGCGGTGGGCACCACCTTCACCACCTCGTCCGCGGCCACCGCCTACTGGTGGGGCCTGTGGGGCGTGGCGCTCGGTTCGGTGTTCCTGGGCCGGGTGGTCCTTCCGGTGTGGCGGAACCTGCGCCACCAGCTGCGGGTCTCGGCCGTCGTCCCCGAGTCCGACAACGTCGTCTCGATCTACGTCACCGGGCGCGACCTCGACCTGCTGCCCGCACGGGCGGGACAGTTCTTCCTGTGGCGGTTCTTGACCAAGGACCGCTGGTGGCAGGCCAACCCGTTCTCCCTGTCGGCCGCTCCGGACGGCAATCGGCTGCGGCTGACCGCGAAGACGGCCGGCGAGGGCACCGCGGCCCTGCGGCACCTGAAGGTGGGCACGCGGGTCTTCGCCGAGGGCCCCTACGGCGCCTTCACCACCCTGCACCGCACGCGCTCGGAGACCCTGCTCGTCGCGGGCGGTGTGGGCATCACCCCGATCCGGGCCCTGCTGGAGGACCTGCACGACCATGTCGTCCTCATCTACCGGGTGGCCACGGACCGGGACGCGGTGCTCCTCGACGAGCTGCGGGAGCTCGCGTGCGCCAAGGGCGCCGAGCTGCACGTGGTGACCGGACCGGCCACGCCGGACAAGCTGGCGCCGCGCGAGCTCGCCCGGCTCGTGCCGGACGTAGCGGAACGGGACGTCTTCGTGTGCGGGCCGCCCGCCATGACGAGCGCGGTGCTGCGCACCCTGCGCGACCTGGGCGTGCCCGGGCCGCAGATCCACTTCGAGCGTTTCAGCCTGGCGGGATGAGAGAGACACCGTGAAACGAGCACTGCCTGTAGTGGCCCTGTCCATCGCCGGTCTGATCCCGCTGTGGCGCTACGCACCGTCGAGCGGTACGACGACGACCACCGAGGTCGCCGCGCCCGCCTCGACCCCGTCTTCATCGTCTTCGTCTTCTTCATCCTCTTCGTCGCCTTCCTCGTCCGCGTCGTCCTCGCCCGCGGCCTCCCAGGTCGTCCAGGGCTCCACCGTCAACACCTCCAAGGGCGCCGTGCAGGTGGAGGTGACCTTCGAGGGCGACAAGATCAGTTCGGTGCGGATGCTCCAGCAGCCGAACCACCCGCAGACCACGGCTGCCGTGCCGAAGCTGATCCAGGAGACGCTCCAGGCCCAGAGCGCCGACATCGACTCGGTGTCCGGCGCCACCATCACCAGCGACGGATACGTGACGTCGCTGCAGGCCGCCCTCGACGCGAAGGGATAGCGGGATGCGGCGCGTCGAACAGGTCATGGGGTTCCCGGTCTCGCTGCGGATCGACGACGAGAGCGCGTCCGAGGAGACCGCGGACCCCGTGTTCGCGTGGCTGCGCGAGGTCGACGCCCGCTTCAGCCCGTTCCGTGCGGACAGCGAGGTGTCCCGGCTCGACCGGGGTGAGCTCACCCCCCACGAGCTCAGCCCGGACCTGACCGAGGTCCTCGGCCTGTGCGAGGAGTACCGGATCGCGACCGGCGGCGCGTTCGACGTGCGGCTGCCCGGCCGCGGTCTGGATCCCTGCGCGATGGTGAAGGGCTGGTCGGTGCAGCGGGCCGCGGGCCTCCTCAGCGGTCGGGGGACTTCCCGGTTCTGTCTGAACGCCGGTGGTGACGTGGTCGCCGCGGGCGGTCCCTGGCGGGTGGGCGTACGCCATCCCGAGCGGGCCGACCGGCTGTGCACGGTGCTGGAGATCACCGACGGCGCGGTGGCGACCTCCGCGCGCTACGAACGCGGGGACCACATCCTCGACGGGCGCACCGGTCGCCCGGCCACCGGGCTGCTCAGCGTCACCGTCGTGGCGCCGTCACTGACCGAGGCGGACGCGACGGCGACGGCGGCGTTCGCGATGGGCGCGGAGGGCGTCGAGTGGGCCGCGTCGCGCGAGGGGTGCGAGGTGTTCGCGGTCGACGCCGAGCACAGGGTCCTGCGCACGGCGGGGCTTCCTGTGGCCGGATGACCGCCCCTGTGCGGCGGATGACCACCCCTGTGCGGTCGGGCGTGCCCCCAAGTCCCCTGAGAGCGGCCGGAATCGAAACACGTCGGAGGCATTGACGTGTCCCTGCCTGATACATAGCTTCTGGTCGAACCTCCGCACAATGTTCGCAATTTCGAACGCTCTCGGCCGTCAAAGGGGACCCGCCGTGTTCCGCACCCGCTCTTGGTTCGCCCTGGGGGCAGCACTGCTGGCCCTGTTCGCGTCGCTGCTCACCCAGCCCGGCGCGCCCGCCGCCGCGGCCGCCGGGCAGCCGTACACCAACCCCGTCAAGTCCCAGAATGGCGCGGACCCCTGGCTGGAGTACTACAACGGCACCTACTACCTGGTCACCACGACGTTCACCAACGAGCTGACCATGCGCAGGTCGCCGACGCTCGCCGGGCTCGCCACCGCCCCCAGCGTCCAGATCTGGTCGGACACCACCGCCGGCCGCAACGCCAACATCTGGGCTCCGGAGATCCACCTCTTCGACGGCCACTGGTACCTGTACTACTCCGCCGCGAACAGCGGAGCCGCGTGCTGCGACACCCAGCGCACCCACGTCCTTCAGAGCGTGGGCACCGACCCGCTCGGCCCGTACACGTACAAGAACAGCCTCACCGGCTCCAACCTCGACCCCGGCGGCTGGCTGATCGACGCCGGCGTGCTCACGTATGACGGCGAGCTGTACCTGGTGGGCAGCGGCTTCGTCGGCGGCAGCAAGCAGAGCCTGGTCATCGCGCCGATGAGCAATCCGTACACACTGAGCAGTTCGACCTTCACCGTCATCTCCAGCCCGACGCTCGGCTGGGAGACCTCCGGCGCCCCGGTCAACGAGGGCCCCGAGCCGCTGTACCACGACGGCCGGACCTTCCTCACCTTCTCCGCCAGCTACTGCCAGACCGCCGACTACCAACTCGGCCAACTCGAACTGACCGGCGGCGACCCGCTCAGCCCCGCCTCCTGGACGAAGAAGCAGACCCCGGTGTTCCAGCGCGATGACGCGGCCGGCGTCTACGGCCCCGGCCACAACGGGTTCTTCACCTCCCCCGACGGCACCGAGAACTGGATCGTCTACCACGCCAACAGCTCATCCGGCGGCGGCTGCGGCAACGGCCGTACGACCCGGGCGCAGAAGTTCACCTGGAACGCGGACGGCACGCCGGACTTCGGCACCCCGGTCGCGACCGGCACCACCCTCGCGGGCCCCTCGGGCGAGAGCGCGACAACCCCGACGGCGTACACGATCGTCAACCGCAACAGCGGCAAGTGCCTGGACGTCGAGGGCGGCAACGCCGCGGACGGCGCCAACATCCTCCAGTGGACGTGCAACGGCGGCGCCAACCAGAAGTGGCGCATCGAGGACCAGGGCAATGACACCAGCCGGCTGGTCGATGTCGCCACCGGCAAGGTCATGGACACCGCCGACTGCTCCACCGCCGACGGGGCGGACCTGCGCCAGTGGTCGTGGCTGAACAACAACTGCCAGAAGTTCCGGCTGGTTTACACCGGCGGCGACTCCGTGCGGATCACCAACGCCAACAGCGGCAAGGTCGCCGACGTGGCGGGCTGCGGTAGCGACGACGGGGTCGACGTACGCCAGTGGACCTGGCTCGGCAACACCTGCCAGCAGTGGCAGCTCAAGCCCACCGTCTGACATCCGCCCCCGAAAGAAACCAGGATCATGAGACGCCTTCTCGGCCGCCTGCTGACCGCGGTCCTCGCCATACTGGCCCTGCTGACCTTCGGCACACCGGCCCACGCACTCGCCCCCGCCTCGCCCGCCGTGACGTTCACCAACCCGCTCGCCGAACAGCGCGCCGACCCACACATCTACAAACACACCGACGGCTACTACTACTTCACCGCGACCGTCCCGGCGTACGACAGGATCGTGCTGCGCCGCGCCACCACCCTCCAGGGTCTGAACACCGCCCCGGAGACGACGATCTGGACCAAGCACGCGAGCGGGGTCATGGGCGCGCACATCTGGGCGCCGGAGATCCACTTCATCGACGGCAAGTGGTACGTCTACTTCGCCGCCGGGTCGACCAGTGACATATGGGCGATCCGGATGTACGTCCTGGAGAGCGACGCCGCGAACCCGCTGACCGGCGCCTGGACGGAGAAGGGCCAGATCGCGACCCCGGTCTCCTCCTTCTCCCTCGACGCCACCACCTTCACCGTGAACGGCGTGCGTTATCTCGCCTGGGCGCAGCGCAATCCGTCCGAGGACAACAACACGAGCCTGTTCCTCGCGCGAATGGCCAACCCCTGGACGATCCAAGGCACTCCGGTCGAGATCTCCCAGCCCACGCTGTCCTGGGAGACCGTCGGCTACAAGGTCAACGAGGGCCCGGCGGTCATCCAGCACGGCGGCAAGGTCTTCATGACCTACTCCGCCAGCGCCACCGACGCCAACTACTGCCTGGGCATGCTGACCGCGTCCGCCTCCGCCGATCTGCTCGACGCGGCCTCCTGGAGCAAGGGGTCCTCGCCGGTGTTCCGGAGCAGCGCCGCGACCTCGCAGTACGGGCCGGGCCACAACTCGTTCACGGTCTCCGAGGACGGCAAGTCGGACATCCTGGTCTACCACGACCGCAACTACAAGGACATCAGCGGCGACCCCCTGAACGACCCCAACCGCCGCACCCGCCTGCAGAAGATCTACTGGAACGCCGACGGCACCCCCGACTTCGGCATCCCGGTCGCCGACGGTGTCACCCCGGTCCGCTTCTCCTCGTACAACTTCCCGGACCGCTACATCCGCCACTGGGAGTTCCGCGCCAGGATCGAGCCGAACGTCACCAACCTCGCCGACTCGCAGTTCCGGGTGGTGAGCGGGCTCGCCGGGACCGGGACCGTCTCCCTCGAGTCGGCCAACTACCCGGGCTACTACCTCCACCAGAAGAACAACGAGGTCTGGGTGGAGAAGGACGACGGCACCGCCGCCTTCAGGAACGACGCCAGTTTCTACCGGCGGGCGGGCCTCGCCGACACGGCCTCCGGTGTCTCGTTCGAGTCGTACAGCGGCGCCGGCCGCTACCTCCGGCACTACGACTACCTGCTCTACACCCAGCCCGCCGACACGACGCTCGCCAGGGCGGACGCGACGTTCTACGCCGAGTGACCCGCTTCGGCACCTTTGGATCCAGCACAGCCCGGCCGCTCCCGCGGCCGGGCTGTGCTGTTGAAATGAGCCAACTTACCGGCGAGTACGAATCGTGGCCATTCACCCTCAAGTGCCGAAATCCCACCCTTCCACCCCACGTGAATTTTGATTATGAAGAGGGGAACTAATAAAAGTTTCAATTTACAGCGGGGGAAACAGTTCGTTTCCGCAAGATCGAAGTGGACCTCGTGTTCGACACTGCGTCAGCAGGCATTGCCGCAGGCCGAATCGGGGTCGCGGAGCCGACCGACCAGCGGTCACTGTCCCCTTCAACTCACCCGAACAAGGCCTCTGTTGCCAGCTCGCACCGGGCTCGGCGACGGCTGTGTCGACCGTGTTACGTCCGGTAATGACAGCCTCCTTGAGAGTTTGACTTTCACGGGGATGCGCAATAAGCATGAGCGTGCTTCACATCGGCTCTCGGCTTGTTGTGAAGCGCAAGCGCTCTCCGCTCTCCCCCACCAATCCTCACCCTCGTGCGATTTGGAGCGTTCGCGTGTCTGTGTCGAAGTTCGATACTTCCGGCCTGTTTGCCGTCGAGGACATCGTCATCGCCCTGAACCCGTTCGCCGTCCCCTCGGCACGGGTCACGGCGGCCGCCGTACGGGCGGGCGGTCTCGGGGTGCTCGACCTCACCGCGGGTGGGCGCCGAGCGGCGGCGGAACTCGCGCTGGCCGAGGAATGGTCGGCCGCCGGTTTCGGCGTACGACTCCGCGACAACGATGCCTTTCCCGCGCGGGACCTCCCCGCCTGTGTCCACACCGTCCTGCTGACCGCCGACGCCTCCTGCACGCCCGCGGACTTCCCCAGCCACCGCGTACTCGTCGAGGTGACCGGCCGCGCCCAGGCGTTACGGGCCGCCTCGGCCGGGGCACACGGGCTGATCGCCCGGGGCCACGAGGCGGGCGGTCCCGTGGGCGAACTGAGCACCTTCGTGCTGCTCCAACAGCTCCTCGGCGAAGACGAGTTGGACCTTCCGGTCTGGGCCTGCGGCGGCGCGGGCCCGCACATCGCGGCGGCCGTCGTCGCGGGCGGTGGCGCCGGTGTCGTCCTGGACACCCAACTCGCCCTGCTCGCCGAGGCCGAGGCCGAACTGCCCGCCGGGACTTCCGCGCTGCTCGCCGGGCTCGACGGCTCCGAGACCACCGTGGAGGACGGCCGCCGAGTCGTACGGCGCCGGGGTGCCCAGGAGGGCACACCCGCCCCCGAGATCGGTCAGGACGGCTTCCTCGCCGCCCGTTTCCAGGAGCGCTGGGGCACCGTCCACGCGGCGGTGCGGGGGGTACGGGACGCCGTCCTCGACGCGTTGAAGAGCGCGGGCCCCGCTCTCGACTCGGCGAAGGACGCGGGTGGTGCCTCGCTCGGCCCCGACGGCTCAGGCAGCCGCCCCTTCGGAAGCGAACTGCCCGTCGCCCAGGGGCCGATGACGCGGGTGAGCGACCAGGCCGCGTTCGCCGCCGAGGTGAGCGGCCACGGCGGGCTGCCCTTCATCGCGCTCGCGCTGTCCGGCGCCGAGCAGACCCGCTCCGTACTGGAACAGACCAGGGACGCGCTCGGCGACGCACCCTGGGGCGTCGGCGTCCTCGGCTTCGCCGCCGAGGAGATCAAGGCCGCCCAGCTGGAGGTCGTCCGGGAGATCCGCCCGTCCCACGCGATCATCGCGGGCGGGCGTCCCGCGCAGGCCGCCGCGCTGGAGGAGGTGGGCATCTCCACCTTCCTGCACGTGCCGTCGCCGGGGCTGCTGAAGCAGTTCCTGGAAGCGGGCGCGCGCAAGTTCGTCTTCGAGGGCGCCGAGTGCGGCGGCCATGTCGGGCCGCGGGCCAGCTTCCCGCTGTGGGAGGCGCAGCTCGGCGTGCTCGACGACTTCCTGGCGGGCGCGAAGAACGGCACCGCCACCGAACTCCACCTGTTCTTCGCGGGCGGAGTGCACGACGAACGCTCCGCCGCCATGGTCACCGCACTCGCCGCTCCGCTGAGCGCGCGGGGCGCCGCCGTGGGCGTGCTGATGGGCACGGCGTACCTGTTCACCGAGGAGGCCGTGAGCGCGGGCGCGGTACTGCCCCTGTTCCAGCGGCAGGTGATCGACGCCGAGCGCACCGACCTCCTGGAGACCGCGCCCGGACACGCCACCCGCTGTGTCCACAGCGCGTTCACCGACGAGTTCGCCGCGGTCAAGGAGGACCTGGCCGCCCGCGGGACACCCGGCCGCGAGGCCTGGGAGCAGCTCGAGCGGCTCAACGTGGGGCGGCTTCGGCTGGCCAGCAAGGGCATCGAGCGGATCGACGGCGGGCTGAGAGCGGTCGGCGAGGACAGACAGCTGGCCGAGGGCATGTTCATGGCCGGCGAGGTCGCCGTGCTGCGCTCCGCCGTCACCACCGTCGCCGAACTGCACGCCTCGGTCACCACGGGCGCGGCCGGCTTCCTGGCGGCGCGGCGGGAGGCCCTCGGCATCGGGGAGCCCGCCGCCGAACCCTCCCCCGAACCGCTGGACATCGCGATCGTCGGCATGGCTTGCATGTTCCCCGGCGCCCCCGACCTCGCCACCTTCTGGGCGAACGTGCTGGCGGGCGAGGACGCCGTCACCGAGGTGCCCGCGACCCGCTGGGACGCCGAGCTCTACCACGACCCGCGAGGCGCCGGGGAGAAGACCCCGTCGCGCTGGGGCGGCTTCCTGCCCGAGATCCCCTTCGAGCCGCTGCGGTACGGCATTCCGCCCGCCTCGCTGCCCGCCATCGAGCCGGTGCAGCTGCTCGCCCTGGAGGCGGCGCGGCGCGCCCTGGAGGACTCCGGCTACGGCAGCCGGTCCTTCGACCGGGCCCGCGCGTCGGTCGTGTTCGGCGCGGAGGCGGGCAGCGACCTCTCCAACGCGATGACCCTGCGCTCCGTCCTGCCCGCCTACCTGGGCAGCCTGCCGCCCGCGCTGGACGAACGGCTGCCCAAGCTCACCGAGGACTCCTTCCCCGGCATCCTCGCCAACGTCATCGCGGGCCGGATCGCCAACCGCCTCGACCTCGGCGGCGCCAACTACACCGTGGACGCCGCCTGTGCCTCCTCCCTCACCGCCGTCGACGTGGCGTGCAAGGAACTGGTGAGCGGGACGAGCGACCTGGTGCTGTGCGGGGGCGCCGACCTGCACAACGGCATCAACGACTACCTGCTGTTCGCCTCCGCGCACGCCCTCTCGCCCTCGGGCCGATCCGCGCCCTTCGACAGCGCGGCCGACGGCATCGCGCTCGGCGAGGGCGTCGGCTGTGTCGTCCTCAAGCGGCTCGCGGACGCCGAGCGGGACGGCGACCGGGTGTACGCGGTGATCAAGGGCGTCGGCAGCGCCAGCGACGGGCGGGCGCTCGGCCTGACCGCGCCCCGGCCGGAGGGCCAGTACAACGCGCTGACCCGGGCCTACCGCAACGCGGGCATCTCGCCCGCCGA
The DNA here is from genome assembly GCF_055656965.1 of Streptomyces sp. NPDC111656. Classification (NCBI taxonomy): domain Bacteria; kingdom Bacillati; phylum Actinomycetota; class Actinomycetes; order Kitasatosporales; family Streptomycetaceae; genus Streptomyces; species Streptomyces sp. NPDC111656. Next base: position 294,642 of record NZ_JBVKCA010000009.1, on the reverse strand, counting down.
GGTCGGGCTCGTCGAGGCGCACGGCACCGGCACCGTCGTCGGCGACCGCACCGAACTCGGCTCCCTCACTCGGGTGTTCGAGGAGGCCGGGGCTCCGCCCGGCGCGTGCGCGCTCGGCTCGGTCAAGTCGCAGATCGGGCACACCAAGTGCGCGGCCGGACTCGCCGGACTGATCAAGACCTCGCTCGCCCTGCACACCGGTGTGAAGCCGCCGACCCTGCACCTCACCGAGCCGAACCCGGCCTGGGACGCGCAGAGCAGCCCGTTCGCCTTCCACACCGAGGCCCGCCCCTGGTCCGCCGCTCCGGCCGAACGGGTGGCCGGGGTCAGCGCCTTCGGCTTCGGCGGCACCAACTTCCACGTCGTCCTGCGGGCCTACGAGGACGGGCCGCCGCCGGTCACCTCGGCCCAGCACTGGCCCGCCGAGCTCTTCACGTTCCGGGGCGCGGACCGGGCGGCGGCGGTACGGGCCGCCTCCGAACTGCTCGCCCTCGTGGAGGCGGATCCCGGACCGTACGAGCCGTGGCGGCTGCGGGACTTCGCGCTCGCCGCGTCCCGGCGCGCGGAGGCCGCCAGCACCCGGAGCACCGCGGGCACGGCAAGCACCACGGGCACGGCAAGCACGGCAAGCACCCGTGGCGCCCGGACCTGGATCGCCCTCGTCGCCGGGTCGACCGAGGAGCTGACAGCGCTGCTGCGTCGCGCGGTCGCCGGTGAACACGCCCCGAAGGAAGGCCTGTTCGCTGCCGACGAGGACGAGACGGGCGACGTGGCGCTGCTCTTTCCCGGGCAGGGCAGCCAGCGCCCCGCGATGTTCGCCGAACTCTTCGTCGCCTTCCCCGAACTCCAGCGCCTTCTGCGGCTCGACGAGACGACGACCCGAGTCCTCTTCCCGCCGGCCGCCTTCGACGAGACGGGCCGCAAGGAGCAGCAGGAGCGCATCACCGACACCACCGTCGCGCAGCCCGCGCTCGGCCTGACCGGGCTCGCCGCGTTCCAGCTCCTGACCCGGGCGGGAGTGCGCCCGGCGATGGCCGCGGGCCACAGCTACGGAGAGCTGGCCGCGCTGGCCGCGGCGGGCTCCCTCACCCCCGACGCGCTGCTGCGCACCAGCCGCGAACGCGCCGCCGCCATCCTGCGCGCCACCGGCGAGGGCGACCCCGGCACCATGGCCGCCGTCGCCGCGGGCGAGCCGGAGGTCGCGGCGGCCCTCACGGCCGCGGGCCTGGCCGGCTCGGTGGTGACGGCGAACCGCAACTCACCCCGTCAGACGGTCATTTCGGGTCCCACCGAGGACGTCCTCACCGCCGTGGAACGACTGCGCGCCCAGGGACTCGGCGCCAAGCGCATCCCGGTCGCCTGCGCGTTCCACAGCCCGCTGGTCGCGGCGGCCGGCCAGACCTTCGCCGAGGTGCTCGCCGAAGTCCCGTTCGCGCCCACCGACTTCCCGGTCTGGTCGAACCGTACGGCCACCCGCTACCCGCGGGGCCCCGAGGAGATCCGGGCCGAACTCGCCGCGCAGATCGGCTCCCCGGTCCGGTTCGCCGACCAGGTCGAGGCGATGTACGAGGCCGGAGCCCGGGTCTTCGTCGAGGCCGGACCCGGCTCGGTGCTGACCCGGCTGGTGGGTGCGGTCCTCGGCGACCGGCCGCACCGCACGGTCGCCCTGGAGGACGGCCGACGTGCCGGTCTCGCCGGGTTCCTCGCCGCGCTCGCCCACCTGGCCGTCGCCGGTGCGGACATCAGGACCGCGTGGCTGTTCCAGGGCCGGGACGCGGTCCCCGCCGACGCCCGCGCCCCGCGTCCCAGGCGCGCCGCGTGGACGGTCGACGGCCATCTGATCCGTACGGCGGACGGCGCGATCCCCGCCGCCGCACTCCACCCCGCCGAGCGCGTCCCGGAGGCCCTCGTGACCCACAGCAGCCCGGTCGGACCAGTGGCGGCGGCCACCGGATCCGAGGCCCTGATCAGCGAGTTCCTGCGCACGAGCCGGGAGATGATCGCGGCGCAGCGGGATGTGATGCTGGGGTACCTGGGAGCGGATCCGGGGATACGTCCCGCGGCCCCCGCCCCGATCACCTACACCGACGCTCCGGTCACGGTGACCGCGCTGCCCGCCGCCGCGCCGGTTGCGGTGGCCCCACCGGCAGGTGGCTCGGTGCTGTCGGTCGTGCTCGACGTGATCGGCGAGCGCACCGGCTACCCCGTCGACATGATCGAACCCGACCTCGACCTCGAAGCCGACCTCAGCGTCGACTCCATCAAGAGAGCCGAGATAGCCGGCGAACTCGCCACCCGCCTCGGCCTCACCACCACCGGCGACACCGACATCGAAGAGCTGACCAAAGCCCGTACCGCCGCGAGCATCGCCGCGCTGGTCGAGCGGGTGACCGGCTCGGGAGCCACCCCGGCGCCCGTTTCCGCCCCCTCCGCAGGGGCCGCCCCGACCGCCGAATCCGTCCTCGCCATCGTCCTCGACGTGATCGGCGAACGTACCGGCTACCCCGTCGACATGATCGAACCCGACCTCGACCTCGAAGCCGACCTCAGCGTCGACTCCATCAAGAGAGCCGAGATAGCCGGCGAACTCGCCACCCGCCTCGGCCTCACCACCACCGGCGACACCGACGTCGAGGAACTGACCAAGGCCCGTACCGCCGCGAGCATCGCGGCGCTGGTCGCGGGCGCCCGGGGTGAGGCGGCCCAACCCGCGGGCCCGGACGCCGGGCCGGCCGTCCCCGAACCCGTCGTCGTGGCGCCCCAGCGTCTCGTGATGCGGGAGTTCGACCTCGTCACCGCCGATCCGGCGCCCTCCAGTGACCTGCTGATCGGCCGCAGTTTCCTGCTGCTCGGTGCCGGACCGGTCGCCGAGGCGCTGACCGCCCGCCTGACCGTGCACGGCGCCCATGCGGTGACCGCCGAAGAACCCCCGGCCGAGGGAGAGTTCGACGGGATCGTGCACCTCGTCGCGGCGGACGCCCCGCCCGTCCTGCCGGACGTCTTCCCCGCCTACCAGCGGGTGCTGGCGGGCAACCCGCGATGGGTGCTGGCCGCGGGCGCCTCCCCCGGGCTGCGCGGCTTCTTCCGCTCCCTCGCGCGGGAGTACCCCGACACGGTCGCCCGGGTCGTCGAGCACGCGCCCGGCACCGCCCCCGAGGACATCGCCGCGGAACTGGTCGCCGAGCTCACCGCGCCCGACCACGAGCCGGTCGTCCTGCGCTCCCCCGGCACGAGGCGCGGACTGCGCATGACCGAGGAGGGGCTCGGTCTGCTCGGCAGCACGGGCGCGGGGCCGGCCGGGGACGGTGCGGCCGAGGCCGCCGCGCTCGGCCTGGACGCCGACTCGGTCGTCCTGCTGGTGGGCGGCGCCCGGGGGATCACCGCCCGGTTCGCCGCGACCCTGGCCGCCGCGAGCCGCTGCCGGATCGAACTGTTCGGCCGCACCGCCCTGCCCGAGGGCGCGGAGGACCCCGCGCTCGCCGCCGCGGACACCGCCGGTGAACTGCGCAGCGCGCTCATCGCGGGCGGGCTGCGCGTCCCCGCCGAGATCGAGCGGGCGATCGGCCGGATCCAGGCCGAACGCGAGGTGCGCGCCACCCTGCGCACCCTCGCCACGCTCGGCTCCGAGGTCCGCTACCGCACCGTGGACGCGCTGGACGGCGACGCCGTGCGCCGGGCGGTGAAGGAGATCCACGCCGAGCACGGGGGGATCGACGGCGTCGTGTACGCGGCGGGCGTGATCGAGGACAAGCTGATCGCCGAGAAGAGCCCGCGGTCCTACGACCGGGTGTTCCGTACGAAGGTCGACGGCGCGCATGAACTGCTGTCCGCGCTGGGCGAGTTGCCGGACGGGGAAGGCCCCCGGTTCGCCGTGCTGTTCGGCAGTGTCGCCGCGACGCTCGGCAACCGCGGCCAGTCCGACTACGCCGCCGCCAACGACGCCCTGGAGACCCTCGGCGCCCGCTGGGCGGACTCGGATACCGGCCGCCGCGGACTGACCGTCCACTGGGGTCCATGGGCACCGACCGGCGACAGCAACCACGGCATGGTCACCCCCGAGCTGATGCGGCACTACGCGGGCCGCGGCATCCAGCTCATCGACCCCGACGAGGGCACCATGAGCCTGCTGCGCGAGCTGGCCTGGGGGCCCGAGGGCGACACCGCCGTCGTCTACACGGCGTCGGGCTGGTGACCGAGGTGACCGGCACCCGCGCCGAACCCATCGCCATCGTCGGCATGTCGGTGCTCTTCCCGGGCGCCCCCGACCTCGCCACGTACTGGCACAACCTGGTCTCCGGTGTCGACGCCATCACCGAGGTGCCGCCCGGCCGCTGGGACGCCGAGGAGTACTACGCGCCCGGCGCCGAGGCACGCGCCGACCGGGTCTACTGCCGGCGCGGCGGCTTCGTGGACGAGCTGGCCGAGGTGGACGTCACCGAGTTCGGGATCATGCCGGCCGCGGTCCCGGCCACCGAGCCCGACCAGCTGATCGCGCTGCGGGTGGCCGCGGCGGCCCTCGCCGACGCGGGTGGCCAGGGCCGACTGCCCGCCGACCGGCACCGGGTCGGTGTGGTGCTCGGCCGGGGCGGCTATCTCACCCCCGGCCTGGTCCGGCTCGACCAGCGGGTGCGGACCGCGAGCCAGCTCGTGCGTACCCTGGGCGAGCTGCTGCCGGACCTCGGCGCCGACCAACTGGAGGCGGTGCGGCAGGCGTTCACCGACCGGCTCGGGCCCGAGGCGCCGGAGTCCTCGATCGGCCTCGTACCCAACCTCGCCGCGTCCCGGCTGGCGGGCCGGCTCGACCTGCGCGGGCCCGCCTACACCGTGGACGCCGCCTGCGCCTCCTCGCTCATCGCCGTCGACCACGCCGTGCGCGAACTCGGCAGCGGGCGCTGTGACGTGATGCTGGCGGGCGGGGTGCACCACTGTCACGACATCACCTTCTGGAGCGTGTTCAGCCAACTCGGCGCGCTCTCCCCGAGCGAGCGCATCCGGCCGTTCGACCGGGGCGCGGACGGCGTGCTGATCGGTGAGGGCACCGGTGTCGTCGTCCTCAAGCGGCTCGCCGACGCCGAGCGGGACGGCGACCGGATCTACGCCGCGATCACCGGCACCGGCGTGGCTTCCGACGGACGTACGACCAGTCTGATGGCGCCCGACTCCGGCGGCCAGGTCCGCGCGGTCCGCCAGGCCTGGGAGGCCGCCGGGCTCGACCCGTCCGCCCCCGGCTCGATCGGCCTCCTGGAGGCGCACGGCACCGCCACCCCGGCGGGCGACGGCACCGAACTCACCACACTCGCCGAGGTGTTCGGACCACCGCCGACGGACACCCCGAGGGACGCGCGGGACGCGCCGGACGCCGTCATCGGCTCGGTGAAGTCGATGATCGGCCACACCATGCCCGCGGCGGGCGTCGCCGGGCTGATCAAGGCCGCGCTCGCCGTCCACCACCAGGTGCTCCCGCCGACCCTGCACTGCGACGACCCGCATCCGGCGCTCGCCCGCACCCGGTTCACCCCCATCGGTGCCGCCCTGCCCTGGCGGACCGACGACCGGCAGCCGGTGCGCCGGGCCGCCATCAACGCCTTCGGGTTCGGCGGCATCAACGCGCACGTCGTGCTCGAAGAGGTCGCGGTCACGCGGCGGCCGGCCGAGGTGTACGAGCCGGAGCCGGTGCTGCGGCTGACCGCGCCGACACCCGAGGCGATGGCCGCGCTCCTCGACCGCTCCGACTCCGCGATCATCACCGCCGGTCTCGACGAACGCGCCCCCACCGCCGATCCGGTGCGGCTCGCCGTCGTCGGGCCGACGGCCAAGCGGCTGGCGCTGGCCCGCAAGGCGGTCGCCAAGGGAAAGGGGTGGCGCGGTCGGGGCGACGTGTGGTTCGTGCCGCGTCCCCTGCTGGGCCCCGGCGGCGGCAGGCTCGCGTTCGTCTTCCCCGGCCTTGAGGCCGAGTTCGCGCCCAACTCCGAGGACATCGCACGGCACTTCGGGCTGCCCTGGTCGCGCGCCGTCACCGACGCCACCGTGGGTGACGTGGGTCGGCAGGGTACCGGCGTCTTCGAGCTCGGCCGGCTCCTCGACACCGCGCTGCGCCGCCTCGGCGTCGTCCCGGACGCGCTCGCCGGGCACAGCCTCGGCGAGTGGACCGCGATGGCCGCCGCCGGAATCCACCCTCCGGAGGAGGTCGACGCCTTCCTCGCCGACTTCGACCCCGACGCGCTGAGCGTCCCCGGACTGGCCTTCGCCGCGATCGGCGCCCCCGCCGAGGTGGTACTGACCGAGCTGGACGGCCGCGGGGACGTGGTCCTCTCCCACGACAACGCGCCCAACCAGTCGATGATCTGCGGCCCCGAGCCCGCCGTCGCCGCACTGGTCGAGGTGTTCAGGGCCCGGGCGGTGATCTCGCAGATCCTGCCGTTCCGCTCCGGCTTCCACACCCCGATGCTGGAGCCCTACCTCGACCCGATCAGGAAGGCCGCCGAGGCCTACACCCTGCACCCGGCCGCGCTGCCCCTGTGGTCCGCGACGACCGTCGCCCCCTACCCGGACGAACCGGCCGCGATCCGCGAGCTGTTCATCCGCCATCTGCTGGAGCCGGTCCGCTTCCGGCCCCTGGTGGAGACGATGTACGCGGCGGGCTTCCGGGCGTTCGTCCAGCTCGGCGCGGGACAGCTCGGCTCGCTCATCGACGACACCCTGCACGGGCGCGACCACCTCGTGGTCCCCGCGCACTCCCCGCACCGCCCGGGCCTGCCCCAACTCCACCGCGTGGCGAGCGCGTTGTGGGCGGACGGGGCCGCGCCTGACCTCGTCCCGCTGCTGGGCGGCGCCTCGATCTCGACCGTCGCACCGGCCCGTACGGTACGCCGTCCGAGCCGTCCCGTACGACTGGACCTCGGCGGCGCGAACGTCTCGCTGGACCCGGAGACCCGCGACCGGCTGAGCACCGCGCTCGCCCGGCCGCCGCACACCGCGCCCCACGATGCGGGTGTCCTGGCGGAACAGGGCCCGCTGGGCGCGGAGTTGTCGGCACTGCTGCGGGACGCGACGGCGCTCGCCTCGGACGTGGTGACGGCGGGCCGACGCGGACGCGGGACCCCGCCCCGCCCCCGTACGGGCGGCACGCCCCCGAAGAACGGTGCCGACCTTCGTACGGCCGAACCCGCCACCCCCGAACCCCAGCCCGAGCCCCAGCCCCAGCCCCTCGAAGCCACCCTCCACGTCTCCGTCGACACCATGCCGTACCTCCTGGACCACTGCTTCTTCCGGCAGCCCGCCCAGGCCGATCCCGCCGACCGCTGGCCCGTGGTCCCGGGCACCACCGTGATCGCCCACCTCATGGAGTTCGCCGAGCGGGCCGCGCCCGGCCGGCGCGCGGTGGCCGTCCACGACGTACGGCTGCACCAGTGGATCACCGCCACTCCGGCCGTCGACATCCCCATACGGATCGTCCCCGAAGGCCCGGACCGAGTCACCGCCTCACTCGGCCCGTACGCCCGGGCCGTGGTCGAACTCGCCCGGGATCGGCCCCGGTTCACGCCTCCGGAACCCTGGACCCTTCCCGCCGCGCGGGAGGAGAAGCCCGACCTGACCGCGGCGGAGCTGTACTCGCGCCGCTGGATGTTCCACGGCCCGCGCTTCCAGGGCCTGAGCGAACTGACCGCGGTCGGCGACCGGCACGTACGCGGGGTACTCATCACCCCGCCCGCGCCCGGCGCCCTGCTGGACAACGTGGGACAGCTCCTCGGCTACTGGATCATGGCCCGGCAGCCGGTGCGGACGACGGTGTTCCCGGTCGGCATGAAGGAGATCCGCTTCCACGGCCCGCACCCCGCTCCCGGCGAGCGCCTGGAGTGCCTGATCCGGATCACCTCCGTCACCGACACCACCCTCGAGGCGGACATGCAGCTGGTCCATCGGGGGCGGGTGTGGGCGGAGTTCAGCGGCTGGCAGGACCGCCGGTTCGACAGCAATCCGCGCATCCGCGAGGTGGACCGGGAGCCCGAGCGGTACACGCTGTCCCGGATGCAGCCCGGCGGCTGGGCGCTGGTCCACGAGGAGTGGCCCGATCTGGCCACCCGCGAGCTGATCATGCGCAACATCCTGGCGGGCGAGGAACGCGAACGGTACGCGGCGCACGCCCCGCGCGGCCGGCGACAGTGGCTGCTCGGCCGGATCGCCGCCAAGGACGCCGTACGGAACGTGCTGTGGGACGCCGGGACGGGCCCCGTCTACCCGGCCGAGGTCAGGGTCGGCAACGATCCGGCCGGCCGCCCCTTCGTGACCGGCGGCTACGGCAGGACCCTGCCCGAACTGCACGTCTCCATCGCCCACCGCGGCGAGACGGCCGTGGCGATGGCCAGGAGGGAGGGCCCCTGCGGCATCGACATCGAGGAAGTCACCGACCGCCCCGAGGGCACCCTCGCCGTGGCCCTCACCACCGCCGAACGCGAGCTGCTCACGTCGCTCGTCCACCGGCCGGGGGGAGCCCCCGAACGGCTCTGGTTCACCCGTTTCTGGGCCGCCAAGGAGGCCGTCGCGAAGGCGCGCGGCACCGGCCTTGGCGGCGAGCCGAAGCGGTTCGAGATCACCTCGGTCGACGGCGACCGGCTGACCGTCCGCACCGCGGGCGAGGAGTACCGCGTGCGGCACTGTGCGCTGACCACCCCCCGGCCGTCCGCGGGGCCCGGCAAGGAGTACGTCGTGGCCTGGACGGCAGTCAACGATCAGGAGAACGAAGATGACCACTGAACTCGACCGTCCCGTGGGCCAGTCGGACAGCGGACGGACCTCGGCGCCCGACGCGGCGACCGCGCTCGCCGACATCTCGGCCATCCTGCGCACCGTGCTGGAGGAGTACGGGCTCGACGACTCAGAGATCACCCTCGACACGTCCTTCCACGACGACCTGGAGCTGGAGAGCATCGACCTGGTCACCCTCTCCGCCCAGCTGCGCGAGTTCTACGGCGAGCGCGTCAACTTCGCCGCGTTCATAGCCGACCGCGGGCTTGAGGAGATCATCGCGCTCACCGTCGGCGATCTCGTCGGCTACGTCGTGGACTCACTGGCCGTCGCGGAGGTGGGCTGACATGGCGACGATGCGGGTGAACGGCATCGACGTACACGTCCAGCGGCTGGGCCACGAGAGCGGCTCCCCGCGCCCCGTCGTGGTCCTCATCCACGGTCTGCTCATCGACAGCCTCGCCAGCTACTACTTCAGCCTCGCGCCGCGGCTCGCCGAGGAGGGCCTGGACGTCGTCATGTACGACCTGCGCGGGCACGGCAAGACCTCCCGGCCGCCGACCGGCTACCGGATGGAGGACTTCGTCGACGACCTCGACGGACTGCTGGACGCGCTGGCGATCGACCGTCCGGTGCACCTCGTCGGCAACTCCTTCGGCGGCGCCGTCGCGTACGCCATGGCCGCCGCCCGCCCCGAGCGGGTCGCCACCGTGATCGCCATCGAGGCGGAACCGCCGGCCCGGGCGTGGGCGCGGAACATGTACGAGGGCCTGGTCGGCGAACAGGGCGGACTGGTGGTCCAGCAGGTCACCCAGTGGCTGCGGGAGAACCCGGGCGAGCGCAACGCCCGGCCGTTCCGGGCGGCGGGCCGGGTGCTCGACGAGACCGCGCTCGCCCGGGAGATCCCGCTCAGCGCTCTCCTCGACGAGGACCTGTCCGCGATCCGCTGCCCGGTCTTCGCCATCTTCGGCGGCGCGTCCAAGCTGTCGGCGCAGACCGGGATGCTGGAGGCCTCGCTCCCCCACTGCCGTACGGTCGTCCTGCCCGACCTCGGCCACTCGGTGCTGGTGGAGGCCACCCAACAGACGTACGCCCTCGTACGCGACTGGCTGCTGCTCGGCCAGGAGGCGCACGCGCTGCGGGAGGCCCGCTAGATGGGCCGGTACCTGTTCGTGGTGCCGCCGCTGGTCGGGCACGTCAACCCGGCCGTGGGCACCGCGGCGGCACTCGCCGGACGCGGGCACGAGGTCGCGTGGGCGGGCCACCCGGAACTCGTCCGCGCTCTCGTCGGATCCGACGCCGTCGTCTTCCCCTGCGCCCTCCCCGAGGACGGACTCTCCCGGCCCGCCGACCTGAAGGGGCCGGCCGCGTTCCAGTTCCTCTGGGAGAGCTTCCTCGTCCCGCTGGCGGACGCGATGTCGCCCGGGGTACGCGCGGCGATCGAGGCGTACGACCCCGATGTCGTCGTCTGCGACCAGCAGGCGGTGGCGGGTGCGCTGGTCGCCGAGTCCCTCGGGCGCGTCTGGGTGACCTCGGCCACCACCTCCGCCGAACTCGTCGACCCGCTGGCCGGTATGCCGAAGGTCGCGGCGTGGCTGGACGGGCTGCTGGCCGACTTGCGGAACCGGATCTGTGAGGGGGTTGGCTCGGCGGACCCCCGCTTCTCCCCGCACGGCGTCCTGGCGTACACCACCCGCGCGCTGCTCGGCCCGGCCGAACTGCCCGATCAAGTCTGGCTGGTGGGCCCGTCCGTCGCCGCCCGCCCCGCGAGCGGCGACGACTTCCCCTGGGACTGGCTGGACGCGTCGCCTCTGCCCACCGTCCTGGTCAGCCTCGGCACTGCCAACAACGACGCCGGGGCCCGTTTCCTGAACGCGGCCGCGCAGGCGCTCGGCGGACTGGCGGGCCGAGTGCGGGCGGTGCTCGTCGACCCCGGCGGGCTCGTCGAGGGCCCGGTCGCCGACAACGTCCTCCTGCGCGCCCACGTTCCCCAACTCGCCCTCCTCCCACGGCTCGACGCGGTCGTCTGCCACGCCGGGCACAACACCGTGTGCGAGGCGCTGTGGCACGGCGTCCCGCTCGTCGTGGCGCCGATCCGCGACGACCAGCCGATCGTCGCCGGGCAGGTCGTGGACGCGGGCGCCGGGGTACGGCTGCGGTTCGGTCGCGCCGACGCGGCCAGGATCCGCGCGGCGGTCGAGACGGTCCTCGACCCGGCCGGGGGCCACCGGAAGGCGGCCGAGGCCGTCGGGGAGTCCTTCCGCGCCGCGGGCGGCAGCGCCTCCGCCGCCGCCCGCCTCGCAGCACTGCCGACCGGGTCGGCCGTGACGCGCGCACGAGGCGGCGCATGAACGACAGCGGCATGAACGACAACGGCACGACCGAGCACCGGCCGCCGAGCACGGACACGCCCTCCGTCGAGCGGGCGGACACGCCCACCCCAAAACGGCGACCCGGCACCCCGACCGACGCCGCACCAGAACCCGAACCAGCCGCGTCGCCCCCGCCCACCGGCTCGCTCGGCGCCCTCCTCGGCTACGCCCGGCCCCACTGGCGTGTGCTGCTGCTCTCCCTCGTGCTCACTCTGCTGGCCAGCGTGGCGGGGCTGGTGCAGCCGAAGTTCGCGCAGGCGATCCTGGACCGGCTGGACGGCGGCGGCAGCGTGGTCGCTCCGGTCACGCTGCTCGCCGTGTTCCTGGTCGCGGGCGCCCTGCTCACCGGTCTCAACGCCTGGCTCCAGCAACGGACTTCGGAGCGGGTGGTGCGGGAGGTGCGGCGCGGTCTGGTGCACCGCCTGATCCGGCTGCGGGTCGCCGAGCTGGACCGGCGGGCCCCCGGCGACCTGATCGCCCGCGTCACCTCCGACAGCACCCTGCTCAAGAGCGCCGCCACCGAGGGCCTGATCATGACGGTCAACGGCGTCCTGACCTTCGCCGGAGCACTGTTCATGATGGCGACGCTCGACGCGCGTCTACTCGGCGTCACGCTGCTCGTGCTGACGATGGTCGGTGTCGTGATCACCGTCATCCTGCCCCGGATCAAGGCGGCCGTGGCCCGCTCCCAGGCGTCCGTCGGAGCGGTCGGCGCCCTCCTCGACCGCACCCTGGGCGCGGCCCGCACGGTCAAGGCCAACGGTGCCGAGGGCCGCGAGACGCGCACCGCCGAGGACGCGGTCGACGAGGCGTACGCCGCCGGACTGGTCGGCGCCCGCTACGGCGCCCTCGTCACCATGGTCGGCGGCGCCGCCATCCAGACCGCGTTCCTGGTGGTGCTCGGCGTGGGCGGCACCTTCGTCGCCCACCACTCGATGTCGGTCTCCGAACTGATCGCCTTCCTCCTGTACGTCTTCTTCCTGGCGAGCCCGGTGTCCCAGCTGGTCGGCGGCGCGGCCCAACTCCAGCAGGGGCTGGGCGCGGTGGGCAGGATCCAGGAGGCGGGCGCGCTGCCGGTCGAGGACGACATCGACGCGACCGAACCCGCGCACACCCCCGCCCACGCCGCGCCACCGGCCGTCGAACTGACCGGGGTCGAGTTCACCTACCCCGGCCGCACCCCGGCCCTGCGCGGCGTGAGTTTCACCGTCCCCGGCGGCACCCGCACCGCGCTGGTCGGTCTGTCGGGCGCGGGCAAGACCACCCTCTTCTCGCTCCTCCAACGCTTCTACGAGCCGACCGCGGGCACGATCAGGATCGGCGACCAGGACATCGCGGCCCTGCCGCGCGCCGAGGTCCGGCGCCGGATCGCGTACGTCGAGCAGGACTCCCCCGTGATGGCGGGCACCCTCCGCGAGAACCTCCTGTACGCGGCGCCCTCGGCCACCCGGGAGCAGCTGGCCGAGGCCCTGGCCGTCACCCGCCTCGACGGTCTCCTCGCCCGCCTTCCTCAGGGCCTGGACACGCCCGTGGGCCCGCGCGGCGTCACCCTGTCCGGCGGCGAACGCCAGCGCCTCGCGATCGCCCGCGCCCTGCTGCGCCGCCCCCAGGTGCTTCTGCTCGACGAGGCGACGGCCCAGCTCGACGCCCGCAACGAACAGGCCCTCGGTGAACTCGTCGCCCGCACCGCGGGCCGCTGCACGGTCCTGCTGATCGCCCACCGGCTGTCCACGGTCACCGACGCCGACCAGATCGTGGTCCTCGAACACGGCGACGTCCGCGCCGTGGGCACCCACCACTCCCTGGTCGACGACGACGACCTCTACCGCGAACTGGCCGCCACCCAACTCCTGGCCGCCGAACCGGCGGAGCACCGGGTCAGCGCAGCGTCAACCGGTACGTCAGTGGCGAACGCCCCGTGATCAGTACCCGCACCCCGTCCGGGGTCAGGGAGCCGCTCAGCCAGGCGTAGCGTTCGCCCGGGTCCACCACCGCCGGCTGCCGGCCGCCCTTGCCGTTGCCGGGGCCGAAGGTGATCTGGTCGGTGCCGACGGTGTAGGTGGCCTCGCCGGAGACGAGTTGGAAGGTGTCCTGGGAGCCGGGGACGGGTTCGAGGCCGTCCCCGGTCAGGGTGCCGCCGGGGCGGAAGCAGAGTTCGAGGGCGAGCGGGCTCGCGCAGCCCTCGCCGGAGAGGTCGAAGGAGATGTCCCAGGCTCCGCCGCCGACCTCGCGGACCAGGACTTCGGTGCGGAGTGTGCGGTACTCCTTCGGGCGGTGCGGGAAGTCCATCGCGGACCAGAAGCGGCTGTCGTCGGTGAGGGGGTAGGCGCCGTCGGGGCGGCGGTGCTCGGGGGGCAGTGGGTGGTGGAAGGCGCCGCGGACCTCGGCGTGCAGCCGCCAGCCGTCGTCCGTGCGCTCCAGCCCCTCCGCCCGGAAGTGGCCGAGCGCAAAGAACCGCGGGGCCAGCCGGAGCGAGTCGAGGATCGCCGCGCCCTTGCGCATCTTGAAGAAGGTCGGGTTGGTGGACAGGCCGGACGAGATGGCGTGCAGTTCCGGGAAGTCTGTTCCGCCGAAGACGCTCGCCGTGTGCGTGCCGCGGCGGACCCGGACGAGGCGGCAGCTGTCGTCGTGGTGCTCGAAGTCGTCGGGCAGGGAGGTCACTTCGGGCAGGGGGGCGGCCAGCTCCGGCCGGTCCAGGACCTGGGCGAGGCGCTCGCCGATCGGGGTCTCGCCGAAGGTCTGGTCGGTGCCGCGTTCCTGGAGCAGCGCGGCCACCGCCGCGAACCGTCCGTCTCCGTCGCGCAGCGCCATCTCCCGGTACTGGAGCCAGAACTCGGGCAGGTGGTGGACCCTTGTCTGGTCCTGACGGCGCGAATGGACCGTCTCCACCTCGCCGTTGGGCTCGATGACGTACAGGTTGGCGGCCAGGTTGTCGCGTACGTTCGCGTAGAGGTCCGTACGTCCGTAGTGGCGGGCCAGCACGAGCAGCGCCGGATTGGTCACCGCGGCCGAGTAGTTGGGGCTGCGTTCGCTGTACTCGCCGCCGGGCAGCTGGTCGATGCCCTCGGCGAGCCAGGTCTCGATGCGCTCGGGGTAGGCGGGGTCGGGCCAGCGGGCGTGGAGGCGGGCGAGGGCCGCGCAGACCAGCCAGCGATGGTTGGCGGTGTGGACGCCACCGGCGGCGAGGGAGGGGCCCGCCAGGCGCAGGATCCGCTCGACCGTCGCCCGCAGTCCGGTGGTCGCCTCGTGGGCGTCCTCCTCCAGCAGGTGGTGGATCAGGTTGAGGTCGACGATCGAGAAGGCGGTGTCCGCCGGGTTGCCGTCCGCCCCGTGCTCCCACAGCCCGTTGTCGTACTGCTCCTCGGCGAGCGCGTCGGCGAGTTCGGCGGCGGGGCCCAGGAGCGTGGCGGAGTGGTGGTACGCCGAGCCCTCGTGCACGTACACGGAGACGAGGGTGCGCAGCGCCCGGGTGGCCGCGCGGGCCTCGCCGCCGTCACGGAGTTCGACGAGATCGGCGGCGTACCCGTCGAGGACGGCCTTGGCGCTGGTCTCGGCGGTCGCGGTGAGCAACTCGACGAACGCGGTGTCGAGGGGGACACCGGTGTCGGCGAGCGCGGCGAGGAAGGTCTTGCGGGCTGTCACTGGGGCTCCTGGTCTCGTACTTCGATCGCGGTGAGCGCCATTGCCGGTGGCCCTCCCCTCCGGAAAGCGCTTGCACCAGAAGCGACCCTAGGTAATGCGCGGACGTCACTACAAGACCCACACACGGATGAAGGTGCCGACGGGCGAGGGGGGCCACGGCGGCGGGGATGTCCGCATGCTGGCCGATCCGTTCGGGGAGCGGACGGAGGGCGCGGGCGCTGCTGGTGTCCGAGCAGGGGTTTCTCTGGGATCCGAGTGTCACAGGAACCCCTATGAATTCGGTGTATACACCAGGTGTACAGTCTCCGCATGCCTTCGCTGACCATGAAGATGAAAAGACCGGGGACCTGGTTGCGTTCGACGGCCGCCTTTCTGGCGGCCGTTTCGCTTGCTCTGCCGCTGACGGGGTGCACGACCCTCCACACCACCGCGCCGGCCGCCGCCCGCACGCAGGCCGCCGGCGCCCCGGCGAAGTTCGGGACCGTGGACTGCCGCCAGGCCAAGTGCATCGCGCTCACCTTCGACGCCGGGCCGAGCGAGCACTCGGCCAAGCTCCTCGACATCCTCAAGGAGAAGCAGGTCCCGGCGACCTTCTTCCTGCTCGGCAAGCGGCACATCGAGAAGTACCCCGAGCTCGTCAAGCGGATGGCCGCCGAGGGACACGAGGTCGCCAGCCACACCTGGGACCACAAGATCCTGACGGAGATCAAGCCCGCGGAGATACGCGAGGAGCTGGAGAAGCCCGACGACGCGATAGAGAAGCTCACCGGGAAGCGACCGACGCTCATGCGCCCGCCGCAAGGGCGGACCGACGACACCGTGCACAAGATCAGCCGCGAACTCGGCCTCTCGGAGGTCCTGTGGAGCGTGACCGCCAAGGACTACGAGACGTTCGACCCCAAGGTCATACAGCAGCGCGTCCTGAAGCAGTCGAGCCGGGACGGGATCATCCTGCTGCACGACCTCTACCCGGGCACCGTGCCCGCGGTGCCCGGGATCATCGACGCGCTCAAGGAGCGGGGGTACGTGTTCGTGACCGTGCCGCAGCTGCTGGCGCCGGGGAAGGCGAAGCCCGGTACCGTCTACCGCCCCTGACGGCCGCGCGTCAGCCCAGCCGCACCGGCAGCACCCGGTAGCCGTGGCCGATGAAGGACTCGGCGAGGCGGGCCGGGCCGTGGGTGTCGTCGAGGCTCAGGTCGGGGAAGCGGGCGAAGAGCGCGGGGAGCGCGAGGGACGCCTCCAGGCGGGCCAGCGGGGCGCCGATGCAGTAGTGGACGCCGTGGCCGAAGGCGAGGTGCTCCTTGTCCGCGCGGCCGAGGTCGAAGCGGCCCGCGCTCTCGCCGTGCCGCAGGGGATCACGGCCGGCCGCCGCGTACGTCGCCAGGATCGCGTCGCCCCGCGCGATCAGCGTGCCGTCGGGGAGCTTGATGTCCTCGACGGCGTACCGCAGCGGGAGGTTGGCGATGGAGGGGGCCCAGCGGAGGGTCTCCTCGATCACCTCGCTCCAGGGGATCTCGCCGCTGCGCACCCGGAGCAGCTGCTCGGGGTGGGTCAGCAGGGCGTGGACCGCGTTGCCGATCAGGTTGACCGTGGTCTCGTGGCCCGCGCCGATGACGAGGAGGAGGGTGTCGATCAGTTCGCTCTCGGCGAGCTGCGAACCCTCCTCGTCCCGGGCCGCGATCAGGGCGGTCGTCAGGTCGTCGCCCGGCCGCTCACGCTTGGCGGCGACCAGTCCGGCGAGCAGTTCGTGGATCTCCCGGTAGGTGGCCATGGCCTGTTCGGGGGTGATGGTGGTGTCCATGTTGGCCTCGATGAGGCGCGCGGTGTCGGCGCGCCGGTCCTCAGGCAGGCCGAACAACTCGCAGATCACCTGCATCGGGAGCGGGTGCGCGTAGGCGGACCGGAGGTCGACCCGCCCGTCGGGGGCCTCGGCCATCCGGTCGAGCAGCGTGGCGGCGAGTTCCTCGATGCGGGGCCTGAGCGCGTCGGTACGGCGTTTGGTGAACGCGGGCGAGACGAGTTTGCGCAGCCTGCGGTGGTCGGCGCCGTACGCGGTGAACATGTTGGTCACGCCGACCCAGAGGGTGATCCAGCTCTCGCGGTACTCGCCGCCGATCCAGGCGGGCCAGTGCTGGTTGGGGTCCTTGGAGACCCGGTCGTCGGCCAGGAGCCGCTTGAGGATCTCGTACTGGGTGGGCGCCCAGGCCCGTATCCCACCCGGCAGTTCGATGAGGGCCGCGGCGCCGCGCTCGCGCAGCAGATCCGCCTCGCCGTGGAGGTCGGCGCCCGCGGGGTCGATGACGTGGGGCTGGTCCGGCACGTGGACTCCTGTTCTCTGGACCTTCTCCGGACCTTCTCTGGACCGGTTGGTCACGGGGGTGGAGTGCAAACGGGGAGTGCTCCCCGGATAGCCTGATGGGTGGCGGACGATGTGTCAACAGCGCGAGGGCTGGCGGGAGTTGCGTGCGGCCGGGGCGAAATCGACGGGCGGGTGGTCGGGCGGCGCGGTTAGCATCGCGTGCCGTCGGCCTCGTGCCGTGGGGCGGGGCTTTGGTGAGGGAAGCGGGGGCGTATGGGCGGGGAGTCGCTGACGGCGGCGGTGCGGAATGGGGACGTGAAGGCGGTGACGGCGCTGTTGGATGCCGGCGGCGATCCCGACGCTGTCGACGACCGGGGCACGCCCGCGCTCTGCCTGGCGGTGGACGGCTTCGACCTGGCCACTGTCGAGGTCCTGATGCGCTCCGCCCGGCTGGACCGGGTCGTGGACGGCCGGACCCCGCTGCTGCGGGCGGTCGACCGTGGCGCCTCCGACATCGTGACCGCGCTCATCAACCACGGGGCGCAGCTGTGGCACACGGACCGTGAAGGACGTGACGCCCTCGCGCTGGCCCGGTCCTGGCACGAGACGGGTGCCGTGGCCGAGCTGCGCCGCAGGAGCGGTTCGGCGGGAACGGTGCGGCGCGAGACGGTTCGTCACGAGCACGGGGCGAGCGTCGAGGAGCTGACGCTGGCCGGCCTGACGGTCCGTACCGCGCACAGCGCGATCCTGACGGCGCTGGAGCCCCGGTACGGGATCAGGACCTCGTTCACCGAGCTGCTGTCGAGGGCGCTGGCCGAACCGGACGTCGACCACGAGATCTGGTGGGTGACGACGGGCGTCCTCCAGGAGCGCCGAGATCGCGCCACGTGGGACATGGCCGCCGCCCTGCGGGACCGGCCGGACCCGCGGGAGCGGTACTTCGGTGCGGAAGTGCTCCGGCTGTTCAACCTCTTCGACTACAGCGACGAGGCACCGTTCGACGCCCCGCTGGTCGATCTCTTCCTGCCGTGGGCCGCGCGCGAACCGGATCCGCGCGTGCTGCGGCCCCTGACCGCGGGACTGTCCGGCGCCCTGGATCCCCGTGCCGAGCGACCCCTGCACGACCTCGCCCGGCATGCCGACAGCGGGGTTCGGGAGTGGGCGGTCTTCGGTCTGCAGTACGGAGTCGACGCCGGGCGTCGTGACGCCCTGGCCACGGTCCTCGCGTGCACCCGGGACGAGGTGGCCGAGGTCCGCCGGGGGGCCTGCGCCGCACTGGTCTCCGCGCCCGCGGGTTCCGAGGCCTCGGACGCCCTCGCGGCGTGTCTCACCGACGAGACGGAGGACGTACAGGTCACCGCGGCCGTGCAGTTGGCCCTGCGCAACGATCCGCGCGGGGACGAGATCCTGGCCTCTCTCGATGCCAGTGACGATGAGGGGCCGTACTTCTGGCAGCTCTACGACGTGGGGCGGCACCGCCGGAAGACAGACGCGGCCGGGCCGCGCTGACCCGCGAGGTCGTGGGTGGGTCGGGGCCGTGGCGGTACGTCGAGCCCGTCGCCGCCGGATCAGACGTGGGCCGGGCAAGGGAGCCGCTGCTCGATCCGAACGTAAGCGACAGGCTTGCGACGCACCGGGACGGCCCCTCGCGTTGCATCGCGGCTGCGGGCCGTTCGGGCCGCCTACGATCCGTTCGTGGTTCTCTTCCAGCTGGAACGCGTGTCCCCTTCTTCCGTCGAGGAGAGTTGGCTTCGCCTCACCGACTGGCCCCGGCATGCCGCCGTCGTCCCGCTGACCCGGGTCACCGTGCGCACCCCGCCGCCGACCGGCGAGGGCACGGTGTTCGTCGCGCGGTCGGGGGTGAGCCCGTTGGTCTTCGACGATCCCATGGAGGTCGTCACCTGGCGGCCACCCCGGGACGGGGGCGCGGGAAGGTGCCGGCTGGTCAAGCGCGGCACGTTCGTCACGGGGTGGGCCGAGATCGAGGTCCGCCCGGTGGCGGGCGGGGGCTCGCGGGTGCTCTGGCGGGAGGACCTGAACGTACGGTGGCTGCCGCGGTTCCTCGACCGACCCCTGGGGTGGGCGGGGCGGTGGATGTTCGGGCGAGCGGTGAGAGGGCTGCTGCGGCCCGAATCGTGACGCTCCGTGCTCGCGGCGGGTCGCGCGCCCTTGCATGAAACGGGAAAATTGTAGGCTTTGCATCATGAATACACGGCTGGCTCTGCTCAGCGCGGTGGACCCTGGTGTCACGGAAAGTGAGATCTTCCGGCTGGCGCTCCAGCACGCGGTGGGGGAGCTGGGTGCCCTGGGGGGGATGATCCATCTGCGGGGCCCCATGTCCGCGCTGCGTCTGGTGTCGGCCACCGGCCTTCCCGCGGTCCTCACCCGGCCCTGGGAGATCATCGACCAGGATGGCCCGCTGGCCCCGGCCCGGGCCCTGCACCAGGGGCGGGGTGTGTGGATTGCGCCGGGATCCGGCGAACAGCCCGGATCCGGTGCGGTCTCATGGCCCGGGACCGGACTGGCGGCCGTGCCGGTGTTCAGCGGCGACCGGGGGATCGGCGCGCTCACCGTGGTGATGGGCGGCCAGGGGGAGCCGACCGTCGAGCAGTGGGGTTTCCTGCAGGCCGTGATCGCCTGGACCGAGGAGCGCATGCAGCAGGCACCCCCGCCCGCTCGGCCGCCCCGGGAGGAACTGAGCGGTGACCGGCTGCGGCAGGCGCTGGAGGAGGTCCGGGTCGGCTCGTGGGACTGGAACGTCGAGACCGGCGAGCTGGTCTGGGACGAGGCCGCCCTCGAGCTCTACGGCACCAGGCCGGCCGAGTTCACCGGCAGGATCGAGAACTGGATGAGGATCGTCCACCCCGACGACCTGGCGCCGACCCTGGGGGCGGCGCAGAAGGCGCTCCGGGACCGTACGGTGTTCGAGGCCGAGTACCGGGTGCGCCGCCTGGACGGCACGTACGGCTGGACCCAGGCCCGCGCCCGGGCGACCTACAACGCTCAGGGCGAACCCCTACGGATGATCGGCGTGGGATGGGAGAGCAACGAGTCCCGCTCCGCCCGCGACGCGCTCAGCCGGGCCCTTCGCCACATGAGTGACGGCTTCCTCGCCGTGGACGACCGCTGGCGGATCACCTTCCTGAACCTGGCGGCCGAGCGCATGCTGGGCTCCTCCGAGGAGGAGCTGTTCGGCCGCGTCCTGTGGGAGCTTCCCTCCGTCCGGCAGGTCCCCGATCTGGAGAAGCGCTGCCGGGAGGCCGCCGCCGCGCAACAGCCCGCCGGCTTCGACGTGGATACTCCGAACACCGGGCGCCGCCTCCACCTGCGGCTGGTCCCGGGAGCCGACGGCCTCACCCTCTACTTCACCGACGTGACCGAGGTCCGGCGGCACGAGGACGAACGGTCCGCCGCCGAACGGGCCGCCGCCGAGCGCGCCGCCCGGATCGCCGAGCTGACCGAGTCCCTCGCCAAGGCGACGACCTCCCGGGACGTGGTGGACGCGGTCGCGCAGCGTGTGCTGCCGCCGTTCGGCGCCACTGGCCTCCTGGTTCAGGCCATCGAGGGCGACCGGACGTACAACGTCGGCGCCGTCGGCTATCCGCCCGCCTTCCTCGACACGATCAACGGCCGTATGCGGGTGGCCCGCGACCCGGTCTGGGACCCGATCTTGACCGGCACGCCGCTGTTCATCTCCTCAGCTGCCGAGTACACGGCCCGCTACCCCGAACTCGCCGCCCGACCGCGCCAGGCGGGCAAGCAGGCCTGGGCGTTCATGCCGCTGACCGTGTCCGGGCACACGTTCGGGTCGTGCGTGGTCTCCTTCGACCGGCCGCGCCGTCTCAGCGACGAGGAGCGCACCCTGCTGACCACGATCAGCGCCCTCGTCGCACAGGCCCTGGAGCGGGCCCGGCTCTACGACGCCGAGCACACCCGTTCCCAGGAACTCCAGCGCAGTCTGCTCCCCAGCGGCCTGCCCGAACTGCCCGCGTGCACCGCTGCCGCCCGCTATCTCCCCGCCGGACAGGGCATGGACGTCGGCGGCGACTGGTACGACATCATCCCGCTCTCCGGCGGTCGGGTCGCCCTGGTCGTCGGTGACGTGATGGGCCACGGGCTGCCCGAGGCGGCCACCATGGGGCGGCTGCGCACGGCGGTCCACACCCTGGCCGACCTCGAGCTTCCCCCCGACGAGGTCATGAGCCACCTCAACGACATCGTCGGCGGCATGGCGGAGGAGTCCTACGCCACCTGCCTGTACGCGCTCTACGACTCCACCACCCAGATCTGCTCCGTCGCCCGCGCCGGGCACCCCCCGCCCGCCGTGGTCCACCCCGACGGCAGTGTGCATTTCCCCGAGGTCGCCCCCGATCCGCCGCTCGGCGCGGCGGAGCCACCCTTCGAGACCTTCGAGATGACGGTGCCGGACGGGAGCCTGCTCGTCCTCTACACCGACGGCCTGGTCGAGTCGGCCACCCGTGAGATCGACGACGGCATGGCCGAACTCGCCCGGCTGCTGCGGGCCGCGCACGAGGATCCCGGTGAGATGGCCGCCGACCTGGAGCACCTCTGCGACACCGTCACCGCGGGGCTGCTCCCCGCCGAGCACTCCACCGCCGACGACGCGGCCCTCCTCATCGCCCGCCTCCACGCGCTGGCCGACGACGACATGGCTTCCTGGCTGCTCCCCGAGGACCCGCGAGCGGCCGGGCAGGCCCGCTGCCACATCCGCGAGCAGCTCCACACCTGGGGCCTGGACGACCTGACGCCGACGACGGAACTCCTCGCCAGCGAGCTGGTCGGCAACGTCGTGCGCCATGCGAAGGGACCCGTGCGGCTACGCCTCCTGCACGGCCCCGAGCTGGTCTGCGAGGTCTTCGACGGGAGTCTGACCATGCCGCGCATCCGCCGGGCGTCGGAGACCGACGAAGGCGGACGCGGACTGCAACTCGTCACCGCGCTCTCCCGGCGCTGGGGCACCCGCTATACGGCGACCGGAAAGTGCATCTGGACCGAGCAGCCACTGTTCGGCCCGGAGAGCCCGACCGGCCTGCCCACCGACGTCCTGGACCTTCCGTTCCTGGACGCCGAGGAGTTCGCCCGCGACCTCGACGCGCTCACCTCCGGGGACCGGGAACTGCCGGGCCCGGCCCCCCAGTAGCCGACCGGCGGCCGCATCGCCCCCGCACTCCCCCGACACCGACCCGGCTCAGGCCACCGACCCGATCCGCCGCGCCGCGGCCGACGTCACGTCGTGGTGGATCGGCGTGTGTGCCCCGGTGAGCGACACCCCGCTCCCCCCGCGTCGGTTGGCCACGATCTCCGAGGCGATGGACAGGGCCGTCTCCTCCGGGGTGCGGGCGCCCAGGTCGAGGCCGATGGGGGACCTGAGGCGCGCCAACTCCAGCTCGGTGACGCCGACTTCGCGCAGGCGGTCGTTGCGGTCCAGGTGCGTGCGCCGGGAGCCCATCGCGCCGACGTACGCGACCGGCAGTCGCAGCGCGAGCCTCAGCAGCGGTACGTCGAACTTGGCGTCGTGGGTGAGGACGCACAGGACGGTCCGGGCGTCCACCTCCGTGCGCTCCAGGTACGTGTGGGGCCACTCGACGACGATCTCGTCGGCGTCGGGAAAGCGGGTGGCGGTCGCGAAGACCGGGCGGGCGTCGCACACCGTGACGCGGTATCCGAGGAACTTGCCGATGCGGACCAGCGCCGACGCGAAGTCGATCGCGCCGAACACGATCATGCGCGGGGGCGGCACGGACGACTCGACGAGAACCGTGAGCGGCGCTCCGCAACGAGAGCCCTGCTCTCCGATCTCCAGGATGCCGGTGCGACCCGCGTCCAGGAAGGCGCCCGCCTCGCCGACCACCGTGCGGTCCAGCTCGGGATGGGCGCCGAAGCCGCCCTCGTACGAGCCGTCGGGGCGGACGAGCAGCGCCCGGCCCCGCAGTTCGGCGGGACCGCCGACGATCCGCGCGACCGCCGCCGCCTCCCCCCGCGCGGCGGCGGCCAGCGCGGAGCCCAGCACCGGCCGGGCGGGGTCGCACGCCCGGACCGGCGTGACGAGGATGTCGATGACGCCACCGCAGGTCAGACCGACGGCGAAGGCGTCCTCGTCGCTGTATCCGAAGCGCTCCAGGACACTCTCGCCGTCCTCGAGCGCCTGCCGGCACAGTTCGTAGACCGCGCCCTCCACGCACCCGCCGGAGACCGAGCCGATCGCCGTGCCGTCGGCGTCGACGGCGAGTGCGGCGCCGGGCCGGCGGGGCGCGCTGCCGCTGACGGCCACCACGGTGGCCACGGCGAAGTCGCGTCCCCGCTCGACCCACCGGTGCAGCTCTTCGGCGATGTCCAGCATGTCTCGGTCTCCTTGACAGGGGGTGCGTGGAGGGTCGTCGACCGGAAGAGGCGTGTCAGTGCACGCCCATCCAGCTCTCGATCGGATTCAGGGCGAAGAAGACGAGGAAGATCGCCGCCAGGCCCCACATGAACGCCCCGATCTCCCGGGCCTTGCCCTGGGCGATCTTGATGGCGACGTACGACAGCACTCCGGCCGCGACGCCCGCGGTGATGGAGTACGTGAACGGCATGACGACGACGGTCAGGAAGACCGGGATCGCGGTGGCGCGGTCGGCCCAGTCCACATGGCGGGCGTTCATCATCATCATGGCGCCGATGACGACCAGTGCCGCCGCCGCGACCTCGCCGGGGACGATCGCCGTCAGCGGCGTGAAGAAGAGGCAGGCCGCGAAGAACAGGCCCGTGACGACGGAGGACAGGCCCGTACGGGCGCCTTCGCCGACCCCGGTCGCGGACTCGACGAAGACCGTCTGGCCCGACGCGCCCGCGACCCCGCCGACCGCTCCGCCCGCGCCGTCGATGAACAGCGCCTTGGACAGACCCGGCATCCGGCCCTGCGCGTCGGCGAGCCCCGCCTCCGTGCCGACGCCGATGATGGTGGCCATCGCGTCGAAGAACCCGGCGAGGACCAGCGTGAAGACGATCATGCCGACCGTCATCACTCCGACGTCGCCCCAGCCGCCGAACTCGACCTTGCCGAAGAGTGAGAAGTCCGGCATCGAGACCGCGCCGCCGTGCAGTTCGGGGGCGCCGCTCGCCCACTGCTTCGGGGCGATGACGCCAAGAGCGTTGAGGACCACGGCGAGTACGGTGCCGCCGACGATGCCGATCAGGATCGCGCCGGGGATGCCGCGCGCCTGGAGCATGAAGATGGCGAGCAGCGTGGCGGCGAAGAGCAGGACCGGCCAGCCGGCGAGTTCACCGGCCGGGCCCAGGGTGACCGGGGTGGACTTCCCCTGGTGCACGAAACCGGCCTTGTAGAAGCCGATCAGCGCGACGAACAGGCCGATGCCCATGGTGATGGCGTGCTTCAGCGCCAGCGGAATCGCGTTCATGATCATCTCTCGCAGGCCGGTGACGACCAGGAGCATGATGACCACTCCGTAGATCACACACATGCCCATGGCCTGCGGCCAGGTCATCTGCGGGGCGACCTGCGAGGAGAGCACTCCGGAGACGGAGAGTCCGGCGGCGAGGGCCAGGGGCACCTTGCCGAAGAAGCCCATCAGAAGCGTGCTGAGGGCCGCCGCGAACGCGGTCGCGGTGATCAGCGCGTTCTGGCCGAGTGTGTGACCCGCCGCGTCCTTGCCGGACAGGATCAGGGGGTTGAGCAGGAGGATGTACGCCATCGCCATGAAGGTGGTGACGCCGCCGCGCACCTCACGCGCGACCGTGGATCCCCGCTGGGATATGTGGAAGTAACGGTCGAGCCAGGACCGCCCGGCCGGGACGCGGGTTCCCGCACCCGCGTCGTCGGCGACGGTCCTGGGCTCCACTGACTGCTGGGTCATGGTGCCATCTCCCAAGGTTCACAGGGGCACCCGCGTCAGCAACCACGGTGGTTGCTGCGGGATTTGGGATGGTGCACGACCCGGGGGACGGCCCGAGACGAACAGAGGGTTACTTGCCGGTCAGGTGCTCGGGGCGAACCGGCGTCCTGTTGAGCTCCAGACCCGTCGCGTTCCGGATCGCCGCGAGGACGGCCGGCGTGGACGACAGGGTCGGGGCCTCGCCGATGCCACGGAGCCCGTACGGGGCGTGGTCGTCGGCGAGTTCGAGCACGTCGACCGGGATGGTCGGCGTGTCGAGAATCGTGGGGATCAGATAGTCCGTGAAGGAGGGGTTCTTCACCTTCGCGGTCTTGGGGTCGACGATGATCTCCTCCATGACCGCGATGCCCAGGCCCTGGGTGGTGCCACCCTGGATCTGGCCGACGACGGACAGCGGGTTGAGCGCCTTGCCGACGTCCTGGGCGCAGGCCAGCTCGATGACCTTGACCAGCCCGAGTTCGGTGTCGACCTCGACGACCGCGCGGTGCGCGGCGAACGTGTACTGGACGTGGCCGAAGCCCTGTCCGGTGCGCAGGTCGAAGGCCTCGGTCGGGCGGTGCCGCCACTCGGCCTCGATCTCGACGGACTCGTCGCCGAGCACGTCCACCAGGTCGGCGAGGACCTCGCCGCCGTCGGTGACGACCTTGCCGCCCTCCAGGAGCAGCTCCGCGGTCGCCCAAGCGGGGTGGTACGTACCGAACTTGCGGCGGCCCAGCTCCAGGACCTTCTCGCGGACGAGCTCGCAGGAGTTCTTGACGGCGCCACCGGTGACGTACGTCTGCCGCGACGCGGACGTCGAACCGGCGCTGCCCACCTGGGTGTCGGCCGGCTGGATGGTCACCTGGGTGACGCCCAGCTCGGTGCGGGCGATCTGCGCGTGGACGGTGACACCGCCCTGGCCGACCTCCGCCATCGCGGTGTGCACGGTCGCGACCGGCTCGCCGCCGACCACCTCCATGCGCACCTTGGCCGTCGAGTAGTCGTCGAAGCCTTCGGAGAAGCCGACGTTCTTGATGCCGACCGCGTAGCCGACACCGCGTACGACGCCCTCGCCGTGCGTGGTGTTGGAGAGGCCGCCCGGCAGCTGCCGTACGTCGGCCGCCTCGCCTGCGGTGAGCCACTGCTGCTCCGGCGGCATGGGCATCGCCTTGACCCGGCGCAGGAGTTCGGCGACCGGGGCCGGCGAGTCGACGACCTGCCCGGTCGGCATGACGGTCCCCTGCTCCATCGCGTTGAGCTGACGGAAGGCCACCCGGTCCATGCCCACCTTGTCGGCGAGCTTGTCCATCTGGGCCTCGTAGGCGAAGCAGGCCTGGACCGCGCCGAAGCCGCGCATGGCGCCGCAGGGCGGGTTGTTGGTGTAGAGGGCGATGGCCTCGATGTCGACGTCGTCGACGACGTACGGGCCCGCGCCCAGCGAGGAGGCGTTGCCGACGACCGCGGGGGAGGCGGAGGCGTAGGCGCCGCCGTCCAGGACGATCCGGGCCTTCAGGTGGGTGAGCTTGCCGTCCTTGGTCGCCCCGTGCTCGTAGTAAAGCTTCGCGGGGTGGCGGTGGACGTGCCCGAAGAAGGACTCGAAACGGTTGTAGACGATCTTGACGGGCTTGCCGGTGCGCAGCGCGAGCAGGCAGGCGTGGATCTGCATCGACAGGTCCTCGCGTCCGCCGAACGCGCCGCCGACGCCCGAGAGCGTCATCCGGACCTTGTCCTCGGGCAGGCCGAGGACGGGCGCGATCTGGCGCAGGTCGGAGTGCAGCCACTGGGTGGCGATGTAGAGGTCGACGCCACCGTCCTCGGCGGGCACGGCGAGACCGGACTCGGGGCCCAGGAACGCCTGGTCCTGCATGCCGAAGGTGTACTCGCCCTTGACGACGAAGTCGGCCTTCTTGGCGGCCTCTTCGACGTTGCCGCGGACGATCGGCTGGCGGTGCACGATGTTCGGGTGCGGGACATGGCCGATGTGGTGGTCGTCGCGGCCCTCGTGGATCAGGATCGCGTCCGGCGCGGTCGCGGACGCCTCGTCCGTGATGACCGGCAGCTCGCGGTACTCGACCTTGATCTTGGCGGCGGCGCGGCGCGCGGTCTCCGGGTGGTCGGCGGCGACGATCGCGACCGGCTCACCGTGGTGGCGGACCTTGCCGTGCGCGAGGACCGGGGTGTCCTGGATCTCCAGGCCGTAGTTCTTCACCGCGGTCGGCAGGTCGTCGTACGTCATGACGGCGTAGACGCCGGGCGTCGCGAGGGCCTCGCCGGTGTCGATGGAGACGATCTCGGCGTGGGCGACCGTGGAGCGCAGGATCTGGCCCCAGAGCATGTCCTCGTGCCACATGTCGGAGGAGTACGCGAACTCTCCGGTGACCTTGAGGATGCCGTCCGGGCGGAGCGTCGACTCACCGATGCCGCCCCTGGTCTTGGAGCCCTGCGTGAGGTTGGTGGGTGTACCCGTGGTTCCCATGGTCAGACCGCCTCGGACTGCCGGGCGGCCGCGAGGCGGACCGCGTCCATGATCTTCTCGTAGCCGGTGCACCGGCACAGGTTGCCGGAGAGCGCCTCGCGGATGTCCGCGTCGGTCGGCGTGGGGTTGCGCTCCAGCATCTCGTCGGCGGCGACCAGCAGACCCGGGGTGCAGAAGCCGCACTGGACGGCGCCCGCGTCGATGAACGCCTGCTGGATCGGGGAGAGTTGTCCGCCCTCGCCGGTGTGGGAGTCCTGGGGCTTCGACTCCCAGCGCCTGGCCTCGTCCAGCGAGGTGCCGCAGGAGCCGGTCGCGCAACCGCCGTGCTCCGCACGCTGCTTGGCGAACTCCGCGAGGCCCTCGACCGTGACGACCTCGCGGCCCTCGACCTGGCCGGCCGCGACCAGACACGAACACACCGGCACACCGTCCAGGCGGACCGTGCAGGAACCGCACTCGCCCTGCTCGCAGGCGTTCTTGGAGCCGGGCAGGCCCAGGCGCTCGCGCAGCACGTACAGCAGGGACTCGCCCTCCCACACGTCGTCGGCTTCCTGGGGACGGCCGTTGACCGTGAAATTGACACGCATTACGCGACTCCCTCCGTGTGAGCGGCGGTGCCGCGGTACGACTCCCAGGTCCAGGTCAGGGTGCGGCGGGCCATGATGCCGACCGCGTGGCGGCGGTAGCTCGCGGTGCCCCGGACGTCGTCGATCGGGTTGCAGGCGGCGGAGCAGAGGTCCGCGAACTGCTTGGCGACCGACGGGGTGATGATCTTGCCGTTGTCCCAGAAGCCGCCCTCGTCGAGCGCGGCGTTCAGGAACTCCTCGGCGGCCTTGGCGCGGACCGGCGTGGGCGCGGCGGAGCCGATGCCGGTGCGGACCGTACGCGTCTCGGGGTGCAGGGCCAGGCCGAAGGCGCAGACCGCGATCACCATGGCGTTGCGGGTGCCGACCTTTGAGTACTGCTGGGGGCCGTCGGCCTTCTTGATGTGGACGGCGCGGATCAGCTCGTCGGGCGCGAGCGCGTTGCGCTTCACGCCGGTGTAGAACGCGTCGATCGGGATCAGCCGCGTTCCCCGTACGGACTCGGCCTCGACCTCGGCGCCGGCCGCGAGGAGGGCGGGGTGGGCGTCGCCGGCCGGGGAGGCGGTGCCGAGGTTGCCGCCGACGCCGCCGCGGTTGCGGATCTGCGGAGAGGCCACGGTGTGGGAGGCCAGGGCCAGGCCGGGAAGCTCGCCGCGGAGGTTCTCCATGATCCGGGTGTACGGGACGGAGGCGCCCAGGCGCACGCTCTCCTCGCCGACCTCCCACTCGCTCAGCTCGCCGACGCGGTTCAGGTCGAGGAGGTACTCGGGCCGACGGTGATCGAAGTTGATCTCGACCATCACATCGGTGCCACCCGCAATCGGCACAGCGGTGGGGTGCTCGGCCTTCGCGGCGAGCGCCTCCTCCCAGCTGGCGGGGCGAAGGAAGTCCATGAGTGGCTCTCTTCTTCGTATCGTGGGTCGTTCTGATCAAGCCAGATCGTGTGCGGCGGCCCGGGCTCGTTCATGAGTTGTTCACGTGGAGTGAGGTCAGTACACCGCGCTGTCCTCCACCGGGGTCAGTCACCGAAACCATGAAGGAGTTGGCTGGCCAGGGCGGTCATCTTGTAGATTCGTATGAACGGAGGTCATCAGTAACCTCCTCGTTTTCCTATGGAAACGACAGGAAACATCCAGCACACGCTGGGACCAGGGAGTACGGCTCGCGGACCCGCTCGCCCATTGCTCACCTTCAGATCCATCGTAGATTTCGAGACAAGAACGGCGGCGACGAGAATGCGGCTGCGCGCACTGCTGGACACCGACGCGCTGGGCCTGCGGCTGCTCGGCGGCGAGGACGAGCTGGACCGCACCGTACGCGGTGTGATGACCACGGACCTCAAGGACCCCAGCCGCTATCTCTCCGGCGGCGAGCTGGTCCTCACCGGGCTCGCCTGGCGGCACGGCGCCGCGGACTCCGAGCCCTTCGTACGGATCCTGGCGGCCGCCGGGGTCGCGGCCCTCGCCGCCGGTGAGGCGGAGCTCGGCGACATCCCGGAGGACCTCGTCCTGGCCTGCGTGCGGCACCGGCTGCCGCTGTTCGCCGTGCACGAGTCGGTGGCGTTCGCGACGATCACCGAGCATGTCGTACGCCAGGTCTCGGGCGAGCGCGCCGGGGACCTCGCGGCCGTGGTGGACCGGCACCGGCGGATGATGACGTCCGGCCCGGCGGGCGGCGGTCCCGACGTGGTCCTCGACCTGCTCGGCACCGACCTGGACCTGCGGGCCTGGGTGCTCTCCCCCACCGGACGCCCCATCGCCGGTTCGAAGCTCGCCGGGGCCGCGCTGCCCGCCGACGTGTCCGCGAAGCTGGCCGCGGAGCACCTCGCGGCGGCGCGCACCGGGCGGCGCGGACCGCACCGGGTGCTCCTGGGCACGACGACCTACTCCCTCTTCCCGATCCGCTCCTCCGGGCGCTCCGCGGCCGCCTCCCGCGACGTACGCGAGACGGTGCTCTCCGACTGGCTGCTCGCGGTCGAGGCGGACGCCGGGGACTGGCCCGCGGAGCGGCTCGACCTGCTCCAGGGCGTCACCCAGCTGATCGCGGTCGAGCGGGACCGGCGGGACGCGGCGCGCACGGTACGGCGCCGGCTCGCGCAGGAGGTCCTCGAACTGGTGCAGACGGGGGCGGCCCCCGCGGAGATCGCGGCCCGGCTGCGCGTCGCCGCGCCGGTACTGCTGCCCGGGCTCGGCGCCGCACCGCACTGGCAGGTGGTGGTGGCCCGCGTCGAGTGGGACGGCGGCGAGGTCGAGGGCGGGCCGGTCGCCCAGTCGCTCCTGGAGGAGATCCTCGTCGACCCGCTGACCAGCGGCCCCGAGCACTCCGACCGGATCGCCGTCGCCCATACGGGTGAGGAGGCGATCGCGCTCGTCCCCCTTCCGGCGGTCTCCGCGGAGCACGACGGCTCCGAGTCGGGCATCCTCGCGGACTCCCTCCTGGAGGCCGTACGCGACCCGCTGTCGGCCGGCCTGAACGACGACGGGCGGCTCACGCTCGGCGTCAGCGCCGCCGTGCACTCGGCCGAGGGGCTGCGCGGCGCCCTGGAGGAGGCCCGGCACGCGCGCCGGGTCGCCGCCGCCCGCCCCGGCCGGGTCTGCGCGGCCGGACACCAGGAGCTGGCCTCGCACGTCCTCCTGCTGCCCTTCGTGCCGGACGACGTACGCCGCGCCTTCACCGCGCGCCTGCTCGACCCGCTCCGCGACTACGACCGCCGCCACCGCGCCGAACTCATCTCCACCCTGGAGGCGTTCCTCGACTGCGACGGCTCCTGGACGCGCTGCGCCACGCGGCTCCACCTGCACGTCAACACGCTGCGCTACCGGGTGGGCCGCATCGAGCAGTTGACGGGCCGGGACCTCTCCCGCCTCGAGGACAAGCTCGACTTCTTCCTCGCGTTGCGCATGAGCTGAGGTCACGGGTCCGTGCGGCGCGTGTCAGCAAGTGCCGCACCAGTCCCACGACTTTGTGAAATCCTTCACCCACCCCCTTGGCCGGGTACCGCGATCCGTGCTGAGATGCCACCACTCAACAGCTCAATGGCGTGCTCGGGGAGGGCAACGTGGCGCATACCGCCATGTCTGGTTCCGGAACGAACGCAGGGGACGATCCACTCCAGACCGCGGTATGGCGGCTGCGCTCGCGCGCCTGCTGGGTCGACGCGGCCGCACTGCTCGAGCCCGGGACGGCGGGCCCCGCACTGCAGAGAGCCTCGCTCCTCGTCGAGCGGTGCCTGTACACCGAGCAGGGCTGGGCCGAGGCGGAGGACGCGCTGCGGACGGCGGAGGCGGTGGCCCACAGCGACGACGAGCGCGGGGCGGCGGCCTGTGAGCGTGGGCAGCTCGCGTACGCGGCCACGCTGCTCGGGGTGCGCGACCGGGCGGACGAGGCGCGGGCCGCGCTCGGGCGGGCCGCCGCGCTGATCGCCCCGGGGGCGCCGGGGCGGGCGCTGCTGGACTTCCGACGCGGGCTGCTCGCCGAGAACCTCGCGCAGTCGCCGCAGGCCGCGCGGGCCGCGTACCGGCGTGCCCACGCGGGCGCTGTCGCCCAGGGCGACCCGCTCCTGCTCTCCTTCACCTGGCGGCACCTTGCCGGACTCGCCCTGCGGGACGGGGAGTTGGCCGAGGCGCGGCACGGGTTCGGCGAATCCCTGCGGATCCGGGAGGAGTTGGGCTACTTGGTGGGCACGGCCCCGGCATTGGCCTCGCTCGCGGACGCCGAGGTCGAGCCGGAAGCGACGCGGTTGCGGGCGGAGGCGGGGCGGTTGTTCCGGTTGCTCGGGGGTGTACCGACGTGGCTGGCGCGGCAATTGACTCCGCCCGCCGCAACCGCTTGAGGTCGTGCGGCGAGTGCGGGTGAATCGTGGCTGGTCGCGCCCGCGCGGCGGAGCCGCATGTGTCACGGCCCCGCGCCCCTGAAGGGGCGCTGCAGTCACCCGCGTTCGCCGGACCGGGTCAGTTGCTCTGAACGTGCGCCAAGAGGTTGCGGGCGAAGTTCCCCACCGCGGTGCGGAGTTCGGGGTCGTGGGCGAAGTAGACCACGACCCCGACGGTGATGATCAGGACCAGGAGGCCGCGCAGGCCGCCGCCCCGGGCGCCGGTGTGCGGCACGGGGCGGTGCGTGTGGGGCGCCCCGGTGTGACGGGCGTGGGCCCGGGCCATGTCGTGCGCCGCGCGGTGGTGGCGTACGTGGTTCTGGTGGATCTGCTGGGCCTGCTGAGCTTGCTGCATCGCCTGCCAGGACGGGTCGGGCATCGTCTTCTCCCCCGGTGTGCTGCTGGTACCGGGGGACACGCGTGCGGGACCGTCCGGGTTCCCGGCGACGCGTCCTGTTACCCGGCGCCCACGGAGCCGTGACGTCCACCAGGGGAAGGCCACGTACCGGACCGGCCCTAGGCCCTGTCGTCAAACTCCCGTCTGCCCCGCGACGCCATGCACGCGCCCCCAAGTTCTCGGCTTCGCTCGAACAACCCATGACGCCGCGAGGCCCGCCCTTCGGGCGGACGACGGGAGTTCGACGACAGGACCTAGCTGTCGGCGAAGTGCTCTCGTACGAGGGATTGGACGGCCGGGAGGTCCTGGGCGGTCAGGGCGTCCAGGAGGGCGAGGTGCTCGGCGGCGTCGGCCATGAGGTCCGCGCGGCCGCGCGGGACGGGGCCGCCGACGAGGGGCCACTGGGCGCGGCGGTGCAGGTCGTCGGCGATCTGCACGAGCTGGTCGTTGCCGGCGAGGGCGAGGATCGCGTGGTGGAAGGCGCGGTCGCACTCCGCGTAGGTGGCACGGCACCCCGCGGACGCGGCACGCGCCGCCGCCTCGGCGAGCGGGCGCAGTTCGGCCCAGCGCGCGGCGGGCACCGTGCGGGCGAGGCGCAGCACCACCGGGACTTCGAGGAGGGCGCGGATCTCGGCGAGTTCGGCCAGCTCGCGCGTCCCGCGCCGGACGACCCGGAAGCCCCGGTTCGGTACGACCTCGACCGCGCCTTCGAGGGCGAGCTGCTGCATCGCCTCGCGCACGGGTGTGGCGGACACCCCGAAGCGTTCGCCGAGCACAGGCGCCGAGTACACCTGACCGGGGGCGAGTTCGCCCGCGACGAGGGCGGTGCGCAGGGCGTCGAGGATCTGCCCGCGGACCGAGGCCCGCTGGACCACGGGGCGCGCGGCCTCCACGGGGCGCGCGGCCGCCACGCGGGGGTGCGGGACGGGCGGCTCGCTGTGGGTGTGCTCGCCACGGGCCCCGGACGCGGACCGGGACTCGTCGGAGGCGACACCCCGCTCCCGCTCGACGTCCGCCGCCCGCGCCTGTGCGGGCACCCGGACGGACGCCGTACGGATGTCCGGGGCCGCCGACCCGGTGGAAACGCGCGCGCCCAGCGAACCGGCCTGCTCCACGGGGTCCTCCTCCGGGCTTGGTGGTACTTGGGGGTCATTGCGGCGGTTGTTACCCGTCCGTCAAGCACCATAGGCGCACATGGCCCCAGTTCAAACATCCGATATTGGGGGTAAGGTAAGCCTAACCTGTCAACGATCGTGAAGCGGGGTACCCGTATGTCCGCTCCCGCCCTGGCCACAGGCACCCCGGGCCTCGCCGACCCCCACGCCGCCCGCTCCGCCGTCACGGACGCGTACACCCGGCTGACCGAGGTCTTTCCGGAGCTGAGCGTGCGGGAACTGGGACACGGGGAAGCGGCCCCGGAGGGCGACGGCTGGGTCGCCGCCGCCGGGCTCGCGGCGGGCGGGGCGGACCTCGACACCTTCCTCGCCTGGGACGAGGCGCAGGTCATCAGGGACTACGGACAGCGGGCACGCCCGGACGTGGTGGCGAGCTTCGGGCTGCACCGGTACGCCTGGCCGGCCTGCCTGCTGATCACCGTCCCGTGGTTCCTGCTGCGCCGGGTGCCCCGCCTCCCTGTGGAGCGCGTCACATTCCAGCGCACGCTCGGCCGGATGGCGGTCCGGGTCGAGGAATTCGCCTGCCTGCCGGGCGACCCGGCAGCCCGGCTGCCCGGCGCCCGGGTCGTCCCGGACGAGGAGGCACTGCGGGCCGAGGTGCGGGCGGCGGCGGCCGAACACCTGGAGCCGGTCCTCGGCGGCTTCGGCCCGCGCATGCGGCGCCGCGGCCGGGCCCTGTGGGGCATGGCGACCGACGAGGTCGTCGAGGGCCTCTGGTACGTCGCCGAACTGCTCGGCGAGGAGCCGCGCGCGCGGCGCGAGCTGGAGCTGCTGCTGCCGGGGGCGACCCGGCCGTACGTCGGCTCCGCCGCGTTCAGGGAGCTGAGCGGCCCGAACGGGGAGTCCCTGCCCACCCGCGACCGGGCGAGCTGCTGCTTCTTCTACACCCTGAATCCCGAGGACACCTGCGTCAACTGCCCGCGCACCTGCGACACGGACCGCATCGCCAAGTTGACGGCCACCGCGACGGATTGATCGCCGGCCCCGCCGTACGGACGGGCCTCCCGGGTGCTCTAAGATCAACTCCGATGGAGACCCCCGACGGGTGCCCGACAGATGACAGGCACTTCACAACTTCCTCACTTGTCGCAGGAACTTTCCGTAGAACCATCCGTACGGGTAATCTTATTCGCACTCAGCTCCCGTCCCTCGCGCGGCAGTTCGAGCAGAATGTCGCCCTGCGCATCCCCTTGCACTCTCTTGGCGGCCTCTTGCCCCGAAACCCCCTGAGGGCCGACGGGCGTGGGCCAATATGGCGGGCGTTACGCCCTATCCCAATGCAAGGGACCCCAGATGAGATTGACCGACATATCGCTGAACTGGCTGCTTCCGGGCGCCGTTTTGCTCCTGGGACTGCTGGCGGCGGTGGCGGTGCTCGCGCGCAGCAAGCGGTCCGGGGAGAACACGAGCAGCAACAACGACGACTCGTGGGAGCGCAGCGAGGAGCGTCGCAGGCGTAAGGAAGCCGTCTACGGCACGGCTTCCTATGTGCTGCTCTTCTGCTGTGCCGCGGTCGCCGCGGCGCTCTCCTTCCACGGCCTCGTCGGCTTCGGCCAGCAGAACCTCGGACTCACCGACGGCTGGGAGTACCTCGTCCCGTTCGGTCTGGACGGCGCGGCCATGTTCTGCTCCGTCCTCGCCGTGCGCGAGGCCAGCCACGGTGACGCGGCGCTCGGCTCCCGGATCCTCGTGTGGACCTTCGCCGGTGCCGCCGCCTGGTTCAACTGGGTGCACGCTCCGCGGGGTGTGGACCACTCGGGCGCTCCCCAGTTCTTCGCGGGCATGTCCCTGTCGGCCGCCGTGCTGTTCGACCGGGCGCTGAAGCAGACCCGCCGTGCCGCGCTGCGTGAGCAGGGCCTGGTCCCGCGTCCGCTGCCGCAGATCCGTATCGTCCGCTGGCTGCGCGCGCCCCGTGAGACGTACAGCGCCTGGTCGCTGATGCTCCTGGAGAACGTCCGCACGCTGGACGAGGCGGTGGAAGAGGTCCGCGAGGACAAGCGCCAGAAGGAGCAGAACCGTCTGCGTCGGCGCAACGAGGAGCGGGTCGAGCGGGCACACCTCAAGGCGCTCAGCCGCGGTCACCGGGGCCTGCCCGGCCGTGGTGGTGGCGGCGGTGGCCGGCAGCAGCTGGAGACGACCGTGGAGCGTGCTCCCGCGCAGGCCACCGCGGAGCCTGCCATAGCGGCGCCGGAGCTGCCCGTACGCTCACGGCCCTCCCTTCAGCCCGTCCGCAAGAGTGGTGACCCGATCACCGTCGATCTCACCGCGGAGGACGACACGATGGCCCTGCCGCGACTCGACTCCCTGGAGCGCAAGCTCAAGGACCTGGAGCAGCAGTTCGGCTGAGACACCGGGGTGGTCCGGCCGCTGAACGGCCGGACCCCGGACAGGAATTACGGCGGCGCGGTGACTACACCGCGCCGCCGTCCAGTTCGAACCAGACCGACTTGCCCACGCCGTGGGGGCGTACCCCCCAGGCGTCCGCGAGGGACTGGACCAGGACGAGGCCTCTGCCGTGCGTACCGTCGTCGGCGATCGGTACCCGCAGTCTGGGCCTGCGTCCCACGAAGTCCCTTACCTCCACGCGGAGTCCACGGGGTCCGACGGTGGCCGTCAGGACCGCGTCGTGGTCGGTGTGGATGAGGGCGTTGGTGACGAGTTCGCTGGTCAGCAACTCGGCTATCTCGGACTTCTCCGGCTTCCCCCAGTGCCGTAAGAGTTCCCTCAGCGCTCTGCGGGCCTCTGGCACCGCCCGTAGATCGGCCCTGGCCAGCCGCCGCCTGAGCTGCGCGGCGGCCGGGTCCCTCGTGCCCTCGGTCGCTTCTTCCTCCACTGCCTGTGCCGAGGAGGCCCCGATGGCCACGGGACCGCCCCCTCGTACCTGCCTCTTCATGACCCCCGCCTGCATGCCGATGTCGGGTTCCCCTCCTGATCGAACATGTTCACGGGAATCCATGCCCCATCGGGGACGCAGCAGTCATGTCGAATGGTCAACCACCAGCCAATCCCGAGCGGAAGCACGGCGTCGCGCCGCAGCGGTGGCCCGTGGGGCGGCTCAGCCCGTACGTCAGGGATCTCCGGAGCAGGCCGACGCGACGGCGATCCGCCCCGTGGAAAGCCCTGCTCGCCCTGCTCAACGCCTGCTCAACGCCTTTTGAGGCGCACGGTTCGGCCCCGGCGCACGGCGGCGGCGCGCCCGGCGGACCCGCACCACCCGGCGCCTCCCCTCCCGGGCGACGTGTTGACCGCGGGCGCTCGGCCCATCTACCGAGTCTCGGCTGCGGGTATGGCCGTACTGGACGGGGAGGCGGCGCGGCAGGCCCCTACCCGCAGCGATGGCCGGGCAAGGAAACGGTCAGCGGTCAGGGACGCGGCACGTTGCGCAGGTTGGAGCGGGCCATCTGCACCATCCGGCCGACGCCCCCGTCCAGGACCATCTTCGACGCCGACAGGGCGAATCCGGTCACCATCTCCGCGCTGATCTTCGGCGGGATGGACAGGGCGTTGGGGTCGGTGACGACGTCGACGAGGGCGGGGCCCTTGTGCTTGAAGGCGGCCTTCAAGGCGCCGGTGAGGTCCTTGGGCTTCTCGACGCGCACGCCGTACGCCCCGCACGCACGCGCGACGGCCCCGAAGTCGGGGTTCTTGTTCGTTGTCCCGTACGAGGGCAGCCCGGCGACCAGCATCTCCAACTCGACCATGCTCAGGGCGGAGTTGTTGAAGAGGACGACCTTCACCGGCAGGTCGTACTGGACGAGGGTGAGGAAGTCACCCATCAGCATGGCGAACCCGCCGTCTCCGGACATCGAGACGACCTGCCGCTCCCGGTCGGTGAACTGGGCACCGATCGCCATCGGCAGCGCGTTCGCCATCGAACCGTGCGAGAACGAACCGATGACCCGGCGGCGGCCGTTGGGCGAGATGTAACGGGCCGCCCATACGTTGCACATTCCGGTGTCGACCGTGAACACCGCGTCCTCGTCGGCGAGTTCGTCGAGGACGGAGGCCACGTACTCCGGGTGGATCGGCACGTGCTTCTCGACCTTGCGCGTGTACGCCTTGACGACACCCTCGAGCGCGTCCGCGTGCTTCTTCAGCATCTTGTCGAGGAAACGGCGGTTCCCCTTGGGCTTCACCCGGGGCGTCAGACAGCGCAGGGTCTCCTTCACATCGCCCCACACCGCCAGATCCAGCTTGGAGCGGCGGCCCAGGCGCTCGGGCCGGACGTCGACCTGGGCGATCTTGACGTCGTCCGGGAGGAAGGCGTTGTACGGGAAGTCGGTGCCGAGCAGGATCAGCAGGTCGCACTCGTGGGTGGCCTCGTAGGCGGCGCCGTAGCCGAGCAGACCGCTCATACCGACGTCGTACGGGTTGTCGTACTGGATCCACTCCTTGCCGCGCAGCGCGTGTCCGACCGGGGACTTGATCTTCTCCGCGAACTCCATGACCTCGGCGTGCGCGCCCGCCGTGCCGCTGCCGCAGAAGAGCGTGATCCGGTCGGCCTCGTCGATCATCGCGACGAGCTTGTCGATCTCGGTGTCGCCCGGGCGGACCGTGGGCCGGGAGGTGACGAGGGCGGTCTCCAGGGCCTTGTCCGGGGCGGGCTCGGAGGCGATGTCGCCGGGGAGGGAGACGACGCTGACACCCGACTGGCCCACCGCGTGCTGGATGGCGGTCTGCAGCAGCCTCGGCATCTGCTTCGGGTTGGAGATCATCTCGTTGTAGTGACTGCACTCGCGGAAGAGCTGGTCCGGATGGGTCTCCTGGAAGTAGCCGAGGCCGATCTCGCTGGAGGGGATGTGCGAGGCGAGGGCGAGGACCGGGGCCATGGAGCGGTGGGCGTCGTACAGACCGTTGATGAGGTGGAGGTTGCCGGGGCCGCAGGAGCCGGCGCAGGCGGCGAGCTTGCCGGTGATCTGGGCCTCGGCGCCCGCGGCGAAGGCAGCCGTCTCCTCGTGCCGGACGTGGATCCAGTCGATCGCGGCGTTGCGCCGGATCGCGTCCACCACCGGGTTGAGGCTGTCGCCGACGACGCCGTACAGGCGCTTGACGCCCGCACGGACGAGGATGTCGACGAACTGCTCGGCGACGTTCTGCTTGGCCATGCTGCACGCACCTCTTTGTGATCCATGGATCCCGCGGGTCCCTTGGTTCATCCGTCGGGTCCATGAATTCACACGGCGCGCCGTTACGCCTCCCAAACGGCCGCGACGGTCCGGTCGTCGGCGTATCCCTTGACCCGCACCTGGGTGTCGGCGAGAAACGCGGCGAGGCCGGGCGGCTCGCCCGCCGACCACCGCGCCGTCAGGTGCTCACAGAACTGCGGTTCGCCGCGCAGGGGCTCCGCGAGGCCGTCGGTGCACAGCAGCAGCGTGTCACCCGGTCGGGCGACGGAGGCGCGGAAACGGAAGGGTTCGCGGGGCGGCTCGGGGGCCGGTTCGTACGGGCTCGGGGGCGTGGTGATGCCCAGGTCCATGGTGAGCCGGTCGCCCTCGGGGGTCTCGTGCGGCAGCGATCCGAAGCCGACCACGGCCTCGCCGGTGGTCTCGGCGACCCGCGGCTCGATGTCCTGCCACTCGCCGTCCCGCAGCCGGAACAGGCCGCCGGCGCCGACTCCGAAGAAGACGCGTGTACGGCACTCGGGGTCCCCGGTGAGCAGCAGGCAGCGCAGCCCGGCGGTGTACTCCTCGGGTTCGATGCCCTGTTCGGCGGCGCTCGCGCGCAGCTTGCCGAGACTGCGGTCGGTGAGCCGGTGCAGGCCCGACTTCAGGTCGCCGCGACGGGCCGCCCTGATGTCCTGGGCCAACCGCGCGTGACTGCCGCCCACGGCGCGCCCGATCCACCGGCACGCCTCGGCCGCCGCCCGGTGTGCGCCGGGGGTCGCCCGGGCGCCGGTCGCCATCGCCACCAGCACCAGCGCGTGCTCGCCCGCTCCGAAGCGGGCCGTGAGCAGGGAGTCCCGGCGGGGCTCGCCCCTGAAGCGCGCGGAGTCGCCGCGCACGGAGGCCGCGCGCAGGGTGCTCGCCCCGTAGCGCGCCCCGTCCAGGACGGTGTCGGCGACCAGGTCGTCGAGGTCGTCCGGATCGGCGGACGGGAGGGCGGTGGGCTCGGCGTCGTAGGTGGGCGGGCCCGAGCCGACGTAGTCGACGGGAGGTGGCTGGTGGGAGACGGTGAGGACAGGCTCGGGGAGGGCGTCCACGGGGGCGGCCGCGCCGGGCGGGGCGGGATCGGGCGGCGCGGTGGGGCGCGGCGGCACGGCCGCGCCGGGCGATTCCTTGGACGTACGGCCACGGAGCGACTCGGCGTGGAACCCGGGCGGCGTCGGTCCCGGCGGGAAGATCGCTGGGGTCGGCGGTTCGGCGGGCGGCGGTTCCCAGGAAGCCAAGGGCTCTTCGCCACCCCCCGGGGAGCGCGGATCCACATCACTCCGAGAGAGGCCGGTGGCCTCGCCGCTCCACCATGGGCGGGGCTCCGCGTCGGCCGACGAGGGGCCGGGATCCTCCCCGCTCCCCGAGGGACCCGGGTCCCCGCTGCTCCACGAAAGGCCCGGGTCCGCGCCACCCCACGCAGGGCCCGGCTCCCCGTCACCCCGGGAGAAGCCGGAGCCCTCCCCGCTCTCTGGGAGGCCGAGGTCCCCGTCGCCCCGAGACGAACCCGAGTCCCCGCCACTCCGCGAGGAGCCGTGGCCCCCGCCGCTCCACAAGGGACCGGAATCCTCCCCACCCCTCGAGCGGCCGGAGTTCTCCCCGCTTCCCCAAGGGAGGGCGTCCCCGGCCTCCGAGGGACCTGGGGCGGCGTCCGCGCTCGTCGAGGGGGTCAGGTTCTCGGCGGGCCGTGTCGGGTCGAGGAAGTGGTCTGGTGGGTCGGACGGGGGCTCGCGGTCCCAGCGGGCGAGGCGCCTGTCGAGTGCCTCGCCGCGCGCGGTGGCGCCGCCGCCCCGTTGCTCAGGGACGACGGGAGCCCCGTCCGGTTCGGGTGGCGCGAACCCCGATCCCACCGTCCCCGCGGCCGACGCGAAGCGGTCGTCGAGGGAATCCGCCGCGGGCGTGGGCCCCGTGTCCCCGGTGGCGTCGTACAGCTGCCTCCACCAGTCGTCCTCGTGACCGGTAGGCCTGTCCCCCTGCTGACTCATGCCCCTAATTGTCCACCGCGAGAGCCGGATGAAAACGGGGCATCCGGAAAAACCGGCCACGGGACTGGTAGTCGAACGGCATGTCGGGTGACGTATCGAACGGCCGTATGGGCGAGGAGGGTTGACGAAAGGTCGGATGCCGCGTCGAAGTGGACGCCGCGTCGAAGCCGCCGGACGATCCCACCCCCCACGGGAGAACCGTCCGGCGGCGCCCTGAGTGTGACCTGCTTCCTGAGGTTCCCCTGTGACGCGCGCTGCCGCGCTCCCCAAGGCGCCACTCCCAAGATCACTCCGCCCGCGTCCGCGCAGGCCGGTCCGGCCCAAGCCGGGCATTACGGGCGGCTGTTGCTGCCGCGGTGACGTGAGCTTGGCAGAGTTACGGGTGCTGCGGCGATGATGTGCCGAGGCGGGTTTGCGCCGTGGCCGATTTCCGCCAGGTCACGGCCGGAACGGGATTTGGGGAGGGCATCGCCGCATGCTGGGAGCGATAGGTCTGGACGAGACGCACGAGTCGGCGTACCGGGCGCTGGTGTCCGTGGGCGCCGCCGACGTGCCCGACCTCGCGCGGCGGCTCACGCTCGGCGAGCACGACACCGAGCGCGCCCTGCGCCGACTGGAGCGGCACGGTCTCGCGGCCCAGTCCTCGGGCCGCCCGGGACGCTGGGTCGCGGCGCCGCCCGGGGTCGCTCTGGGCGCACTGCTCACCCAGCAGCGGCACGAGCTGGAGAAGGCGGAACTGGCGGCCGCCCTGCTCGCCGAGGAGTACCGCGCCCAGGCCACCGAACCCGCCGTGCACGACCTGGTGGAGGTGGTGATCGGAGCGGCGGCGGTCACCCAGCGGTTCCTCCAGCTCCAGCTCGGCGCGGCCACGGAGGTGTGCGCGCTGGTCACCGGGAACCCGATGGTGGTCTCCGGGATGGACAACGACGCGGAGGAACAGGCCGCGGGACGGGGCGTCGGCTACCGCGTGGTGCTCGAACGCGCCGTACTCGACCAGCCCACCGGCCTCACCGAGCTGTCCGCCGCGCTCAGCCGCGACGAGCAGGTACGCGTCGTGGACAAGGTGCCGACCAAACTGGTGATCGCCGACCGGACGCTCGCGATGGTGCCGCTCACCTCGCACACCGCGGAGCCCGCCGCCCTCGTCGTGCACGCCAGCGGGCTCCTGGAGCTGCTGTCGGGCCTGTTCGAGTCGGTGTGGCGGGACGCGCTGCCGCTGCGGCTCGGCAGCCGGGGTGTCATGGAGCAGGAGCCGGACGGCCCCGACGTCACCGATCTGGAGATCCTCTCCCTGCTGCTGGCCGGGCTGACCGACGCGAGCGTCGCCAAACAGCTCGACCTGGGCCTCAGGACCGTACAGCGCCGGGTGAAGCGGCTGATGGAGCTGGCGGGCGTCACGACCCGGCTCCAGCTGGGCTGGCACGCCTACGAGAAGGGCTGGGTGGCCCGCGACTGACCTGCGCTTTCGCGCTCGCTCAGTCAACCTGGGGAGATGGGAGCGTGGGAACTCCTGCTGGTCGGCGTGGTGATCGTGCTCGGCCTGTGCGGAGTACTGGTGCCCGGCGTGCCGGGGTCGTGGCTGGTCTGGGCCGCGGTCCTGTGGTGGGCCCTGACCGACCCACGGGCGCTCACCTGGGGCGTACTGGTGGGCGCGACCGTGGTCCTGGTGCTGGCCCAGGCGATCCGCTGGGGGCTGCCACCCCGACAGCTCCGGGAGGCCGGGGCCACTCCCCGCATGGGCGTGTACGCCGGGGTCGGGGCACTGCTGGGTTTCAT
The DNA here is from genome assembly GCF_055656965.1 of Streptomyces sp. NPDC111656. Taxonomy (NCBI): domain Bacteria; kingdom Bacillati; phylum Actinomycetota; class Actinomycetes; order Kitasatosporales; family Streptomycetaceae; genus Streptomyces; species Streptomyces sp. NPDC111656. Next base: position 252,281 of record NZ_JBVKCA010000009.1, on the reverse strand, counting down.
GGTGCTGCCGGTGGTCGGCGCGGTCGCGGGCTTCCTCGGCGGGATCTATCTCTACGAGCGGCCGCGGCTGGGTGGGCACGGCCCGGCGAAGGCGGCGGTGGGGACGGTCATGCGGTCGGGCGGCTGGAACGTCCTGACGGAGCTGTTCGCCTGCCTGCTGGTCACGGCCGCGTGGCTGGCCACGGTGATCTGGGGCTGACCAGCGCTGCCGGTGGAGCCGGCGGAGCCAGTGGAGCCGGCGGAGCCAGCGGAGCCAGTGGAGCCAACACATCGGATCTCTCCCTTCGTATTGACGGGCTGCAGCCACTTCTCTACGTTGCATCGCGGGATAGCTCCGATGAATCGATGAATCGCCCGAAGCGCAGTCCTAGAGCCGCCTGGAGGCACCCGCATGCCCAGCCCGTCCAGACGTACCGTCCTCGCCACCGGATCCGCCGTCGGCGGCACCCTGCTCGCCGGAGGCCTGCCCGCCCAGGCCCGGGCGGCCGAGCACACGGACGTCTCCGACCCCTGGCGTACCGTCCTCGACGACGCCGATCTGGTCTGGCAGCGAATGCCGAAGACCTGGTACGAGGGCCCGTACCTCGGCAACGGCTTTCTCGGCTCCGGGATCTACGCCGAACCGGGCACGGAGACCGGTTCCTTCTCGGCCGTGCGCTTCAACGTCCAGCACTCGCAGGTGCAGGACCACCGGCCCGAGTTCGGCTCCCTCTTCGGCCTCGCCCGCCTGCCCATCGGCTGGTTCACGCTGGAGCCGGTCGGGGCGATCACGGGCCTGGACTGGCGGCTCGGCCTGCGCGACGCCGAACTGACCGGCACGCTCACCACGGACAAGGGCACCCTCACGCTCCGCGCCCTGGTGCACAACTCCCGCTCGGTCCTCGCCGTCGAGGTGACCCCCAGCGAGGGCGAGCGCGACTTCGGCTGGGTCTTCCACCCGGCGGACGCGATCAGCCCGCGCGCCGACTTCAAACCCCTCCCGGACGGCTACCAGGGCAACCCGCCCGCCGAGGTCGCCACGCACGACGGCGTCTCCACCGCCGTACAGCCCCTGCTGTCGGGTGGACAGCATGTGACGGCGTGGCGGGAGCGGACGCGCGGCAGAACACGATGCCTGTACGTGCACGTCGCGCACTCGTATCCCAGTTCCACGGCGCTGGGCCGGGCGCTCGCCACCGTGCGCGGGGCCTCGGCGCAGCCGTACGACCTGCTGGCCAAAACCCATCGCGCCTGGTGGCACGCCTACTACCGCAAGAGCTTCCTCTCCCTCCCCGACGCGCGCATCCAGCGCTTCTACTGGATCCAGCTCTACAAGACGGCGTCGGCGGCCCGGCGGGACGCGCCCGTGATGGCGACCAGCGGCCCCTGGCTGGAGTCCACGCCCTGGCCCAACACCTGGTGGAACCTCAACGTCCAGCTGGAGTACTGGCTGATCCACGGCTCGAACCATCTCGAACTCGACGCCGTGACCCGGGCGTTGAGCGAGTTCCGGGGCAATCTGTCGAAGGAGGTGTCGGACCGGTACCGCGCCGACTCGCTCGGTATCCCCCGCACCACGGACCCACAGCTCGTCAACGGCGCGGCCGGCACCCTCACCGGCTACGGCGTCGGCATCCCCGGCCAGGACCCACCCACTCCCGAGGTCGGCAACCTCACCTGGGCCCTGCACAACGTCTGGCTCAGCTACCGCCACACCATGGACGAGTCGATCCTGCGGGACGTCCTCTTCCCCCTGCTGCGCAAGGCGGTCAACTACTACCTGCACTTCCTGGAGCCGGGCACGGACGGGAAGTTGCACCTTCCCGCCACCTTCTCCCCCGAGTACGGCGGCAACTCGCGCGACTGTAACTACGACCTGATGCTGCTGACCTGGGGCTGCCGTACCCTGCTGGAGTCGGCCGAACTCCTCGGCATCGACGACGAGTTGGCGCCGCGCTGGCGTGAGGTGCTGGCCAAGCGGGTGGCGTACCCGACCGACGCCAACGGCTTCATGATCGGCGCGGACATCCCCTTCGCGAAGTCGCACCGGCACTACTCGCATCTGCTCGCGGTGTACCCGCTGTACGAGCTGACCGGCCGCACCCCCGACGAACTGGCCCTGATCGAGAAGTCGTTGGCGCACTGGGTGGGCTTCGAGGGCGCTCTCCAGGGCTACACCTTCACGGGCGCCGCCTCGATGTCCGCGCTGCTCGGCAAGGGCGAGGACGCTCTCGAGTACCTCGGCCAGCTCATGACCCGCTTCATCCAGCCCAACACCATGTACAAGGAGTCGGGCCCGGTCATCGAGACCCCGCTGTCGGCCGCCCAGTCCCTGCACGACATGGTCTGCCAGTCCTGGGGCGGCGTCGTCCGGGTCTTCCCCGCCCTCCCCGCCGACTGGGCGGACCTGACGGTCCACGACTTCCGCACCCAGGGCGCCTTTCTGCTCAGCGCGGTACGCAAGGGCGGCACGACCCGGTGGGTCCGGCTGGTCAGCGAGGCGGGCGCGCCCTGCGTCGTACGGCACGGCATCGCGGGCGCGATCGACGTGCGGGACGGGCGGGGACGGCCGCTGCGGTACGCGACGGTGGGCGAGGGGACCATCCAAGTCACCCTGCGCCGCGGCGAGTCGGCGCTCATCACCGCGAAGGGCGACCGCCCGGACCTGACCGTCACGCCGGTACGACCGAACGCGGATGCTCCCCGGTGGGGGCTGCCTGCCTAGGGAAGGAGCGTGTCCAGGTCGATGCCGTCGGCCAGCGCCTGCATCCCCGTGTCGTTGAAGTGGAGGTGGTCGCCGGGGTCGTAGGCGGGGAGGATACGGTGCGGGTCGGCCGGGTCGCGGACGACGGCGTCGAAGTCCACGACCGCGTCGAAGAGTTCGGCGTTGCGGATGAAGGCGTTGACCGTCAGCCGGACCGCCTCGCGGGACTCCGTATAGGCGCTGTACCCGCCGTACGGGGTGATCGTGGCGCCGACGACCCGGATCCCGCGGGCGTGGGCGCGCTCCACGATCCGGCGGTACGCGTCCTCGATGGCGAGGGGATCCTTCTGCTCGGGCGTGCCCTTGATGTCGTTGATGCCCTCCAGCACGATCACCGTGCGCACCCCGGCGCGGGAGAGCGCGTCGGCGTCGAGGCGGGTCAGGGCGCTCGGGCCGCCGCTCTCCTGCAGGAGGCGGTTTCCGGAGATCCCCGCGTTGAGGACACCGAGCCTGCGGTCCGCGGGGAGTGTGCGGAGACGGGCGGCGAGCAGGTCGGGCCAGCGGCGGTTGGCGCTGGACGTCGAGCCGGTGCCGTCGGTGAGGGAGTCCCCGAGCGCGACCACGCTGCCCGCGGCGGGAGCGCCGAGTACGTCGACACCGGTCACGTAGTACCAGTTGCCGAGGGTGACGGTGTACGCGGTGCCGGGCTCGTCGGCGGTCCGGTCCCCTTCGCGGGCCAGGAAGTTGGCCTGGAATGCGGAGCGGTGGTAGGTCGCAGGGCCGGAGTCGGCGGGGGTGTGGACCGAGATCAGGAGGTTGGCGTCGGCGGGGATCGCGAGGTCGACGGGGTCGCTGACCATGTCCTGCCCCACGGGGACCGTCACGGATCGGCGGCCGGCGAACGTGGCGAGGCGCAGCGACCCCGGGGCGGCGTTCGGGCTCATGGGCCTGCCCCATTCCTGCAACGCGACCGTGACGGCGTCGAGTTGGAGGGGCGCGGTGCCGAGCCGGTTGGAGACGCGGACGCGGGCGGCGCTGCCGCCGACGCTGGTGTGCACGACGTTGCGGATCGAGGCGCCCGGCCGGGCGGGGGCGGTTCCGGAGGGGGCGGTCTCCCAGGTGCCGGTCCAGCGGGCCTGGTCGTGGCCGTGGCCGGTGAGGCGGGTGGGCCCCGCATCGGCGCTCGCGGCCGACGGGACGAGCGCCAGAACGGTCACCAGGGCGGTGAAGAGATGGCGAGCCTTGATCACGCGGGTCATACGGCATCGCTTCCCTGCCCCTCGGGCCGGTCAACGAAAGGTCACACCGTTGGCCGTGCCCACTCACCCGCACCACTGATTCGTAGGACCTATCGTTCGATCGTCCCGAACAGAGCGACGTCCGAACCGCTTTGGGGCGGGAGACCTAGGGCCAGGACCCGATGCGGTCCGGGCACGGGCGTGTTTGGCTGCGTCCATGACCGAATTCAGCGAGGCGGAACGCGCCTACCTCACCACACAGCGGCTGGGTCGGCTGGCCACCGTCGACGCCCACGGGCAGCCGCAGGCGAACCCCGTCGGCTTCTTCCCGCAGGACGACGGGACGATCCTGATCGGCGGTTACGCGATGGGCACCACGAAGAAGTGGCGCAACCTGCGCAGGAACCCGAAGGTGGCGCTCGTCGTCGACGACATCGTCAGCCACCAGCCGTGGAAGGTGCGCGGCATCGACATCCGGGGCGAGGCCGAACTCCTCACCGGACCCCACGACTTGGGGCCGCACTTCAGCGAGGAGCTGATCCGTGTCCATCCCCGGCGCATCCACAGCTGGGGCCTGGAGGACTGAGCGGAGCCCCGAGGGCGCTTGGTAGGGTCGGCGACCATGACCGCCACGGAACCCACCGTCCTGGCCACGTCGGGTGGTCACCGCGTCGGCGGCCGCACCTGGCTGACCTTCGACGCGCTCGTCCACCACGCCGTCGAACTGTCGGGCGTGCACGGGCGCCGGCCCCGGGTCATGTACGTCGGTACCGCGATCGGCGACGCCGAGCACTTCGCCGCCCGGATGAGCGAGGCGGCTCGCGTGGCGAGCTTCGACCTGACGCCGCTGCGCCTCTTCCCCATGCCCAACTTCGATGACATCGAGGCGGCGGTGCTGGAGCAGGACGTGGTGTGGGTGATGGGCGGTTCGGTGGCGAACCTGCTCGCCGTCTGGCGCGTGCACAGGCTGGACGCGATCCTCCGTCGCGCGTGGCAGGCCGGGGTCGTCCTCAGCGGGGTGAGCGCCGGGTCGATCTGCTGGTTCCAGGGCGGCACCACCGACTCCTTCGGCCCCGAACTGCGCCCGCTCACCGACGGTCTCGGCTTCCTGCCGTACGGCAACGGCGTCCACTACGACACCGACCCCGGCCGTCGCCCCCTGGTCCACCGGCTCGTCGCCGAGGGCACGCTGCCGCTCAGCCACTGCACCGACGACGGCGTGGGCCTGGTCTACCGCGGTACCGAACTCGTCGAGACCGTCAGCGAGACACCGGGCAAAGGGGCGTACGTCGTCCGGCGCGAGGGGGACCGGGCGGTCGAGGAGCGCGTGGAACCGCGCCTGCTCCCGGCACGGCGACACTGACGTTCCCGACGGCAGCCCGGGGGCTTCACTCCAACTCCCCGGCCGCCCTGAGGTGTTGAACGGCGTACGAGCGCCACGGACGCCACGCGCCCGGCACATCCACCCCCGGCGGCACCACGTCGGGGTCGCCGAGCGCGCGCGTACGGATTTCGGCGGCGGTACGGCCGTCCAGCCCCGGCAACGCCAGCATCGCCTCCTGCGCCTCGTCGCGCTCCGCGCCCGCGTCCAGCCGCAGGGTGCCGTCGGCGAGGGCGGTGGTGAGCGCGCCGAGGGGGCCGTCCGGCTCGGCCTCCGCGAGGACGGCCGGCTCCGGGAACACATGGGTGAGCGTGCCGCTCGGGGCGTCCAGCGCCTTCCCGTACCGCCGCACCAGCCGCTCGGCCTCCGCCCGCCCCACCAGTGCGCGCACGGCCAGCTCGTCCGGGTCGGCGGCACCCGGCGAGCGCAGGCCGGGGCGCGCGGCGACCAGCGGGGCCAGCCGGGGATCGGTGCCCAGCCGCTCGTCGACGGCGTACGGATCGGCGTCGAGGTCGAACAGCCTGCGCAGGCGTTGGACGGCGGTGGTGAGGTCGCGCAGGTCGGTGAGGTGGAGCCGGGCGTCGAGCCAGCCGCGCGAGCGTTCGTCCACCGCGACGATTCCGGTGCCGTACGGGAGGCGGAGGGTGCGGCGGTACGTACGGCGGCCGGGGGTGCCGTCGAGGTCCTCCACCCCGGGGACCGCCTCGTGGGCGAGCAGGTCGAAGACGGCGGTGGACTGGTACGGGCCCCGGTGGGCGAGGCGCAGGGGGATCCCGGCAGTGGGGGTGAGCGTGCGCCGGGCTCCGGTCCCGCCCCGTGGTGCGGCGGCCGCGCGCAGTTCGCTCGGCGTCGAGGCGTACACCGCGCGGATCGTGTCGTTGAACTGCCGGACGCTGGCGAAACCGGCCGCGAACGCGATCTCCGTGATCGGCAGGCCGGTGGTCTGGAGCAGGACGCGGGCGGTGTGGGCGCGCTGGGCGCGGGCGAGGGCGACAGGGCCCGCGCCCACCTCCGCGGTGAGCTGCCGCTGCACCTGGCGAGCGCTGTATCCGAGCCGGACGGCAAGCCCTCCGACCCCCTCCCGGTCGACCACGCCGTCCCCGATGAGTCGCATGGCGCGCCCTACGACGTCGGCCCGCACGTTCCACTCCGCGGAGCCGGGTACGGCGTCCGGGCGGCATCTGCGGCAGGCACGGAAGCCCGAGCTCTGCGCCGCGGCGGCCGTCGTGTAGTACCGCACGTTCTGCCGCTTCGGTGTCACCGCCGGGCAGCTGGGCCGGCAGTAGATCCCGGTCGTCTCCACCGCGAAGAAGAACTCCCCGTCAAACCGGGCGTCCCTGCTCCGCACCGCCTCGTAGCTGGTCTCCACGTCCATCACACCTACCAGTCTGCGCCGCCCCCACCCCATCGACCGGCGGCTTTCAGACACAGCACTCAAACCAAAACCTGATTCCCCCGGACAGGCTGAAGATGCGCGCCAGCGCCCTTGAGGGGCGCGGGGAACTGCGCGACCAACCCCCACCGGGCCCGCAGCCAAAGAACTGAAGCCGGGCGGGGGATGCGGGGCGAAGCCCCCGCCTCGGGGGCGCGGGGAACTGCGCGACCAGCCCCCGCCGGGCCCGCAGCCGCAGAACACACCCACGGGGGCCTGGGGCGCAGCCCCGGACCCCCGTTCTGCGCAGGCTCAGTGCCAACGACCCCGCTTGGCGTCCATCGCCGCCCTCCCCTCCGCCCCCTTCCGCTTCCAGTCCCGTCGAATCTCCGCCCGCACCCGCGCATCCGTCTTCGCGACGATCCGCTGGTTCTCCCGCAGCAGCTTGCGATAGCTGGCGAGGCGGCGTTCGGCAAGGACCCCGGAGTCGACGGCGGCAAGCACCGCGCAGCCGGGCTCCGCTTCGTGCGCGCAGTCGTGGAAGCGACAGTCGGCAGCCAGCTCCTCGATCTCGGAGAAGACCTGCCCGACGCCGGTCTCGGCGTCCCAGAGGCCGACCCCGCGCAGTCCGGGCGTGTCGATGAGGACACCCCCGCCGGGGAGGGCGAGAAGGTTGCGGGTCGTCGTGGTGTGGCGGCCCTTGCCGTCCACGTCACGCGCGGCCCGTACGTCCATCACGTCCTCGCCGATCAGTGCGTTGGCGAGGGTCGACTTGCCCGCACCGGACTGTCCGAGGAGGACGGACGTGCCCCCCGACAGCACCGCCGCGAGTACGTCCAGCCCCTCCCCGGCGTTGGAGCTGACCGACAGCACCGGGACCCCGGGCGCCGCCTTCTCGACGTCCTGGACGAGGTGTCCGAGCGTCGCCGCGTCGGGCACGAGGTCGGCCTTGGTGAGGACGACCAGGGGTTGCACGCCGGACTCCCAGGAGAGTGCCGACGTATGCAGCGGTGCCTCACCACCCGAACCGGACATGGCAAGCGCCAGAAACCGTTCGATCCGCCCTAGGTCCAGTTCGACCGCGAGCGACACACAGATGACGACGTAATCGATGTTGGTGGCCAGCACCTGGCCCTCGGAACGCTTCGACGAGGTCGACCGCACGAAGGCGGTGCGCCGAGGCAACAGCGTCCGCACATACCGCGGATCGTCACCTTCGGGATCGACGGCGACCCAGTCACCCGTGCACACGACCTTCATCGGATCACGGGGCACAACGAACTCGGTATCGGCACGGATGACGCCTTCCGGAGTGACGACATCGCACTGACCACGGTCGACCCGTACGACACGACCGGGCAGCAGACCCTGCTCCACGTACGGGGCGAACTCGGCCTCCCATTCCCCATCCCAGCCGTACAGGGCGAGAGGATGCGAAGAAGGCAGCTGAAAGGAAGAGAAAGACAAGGGGTGACCCTTCACAAGGGTGGCCCCGGCGCCGCGCTCACTGGCGCGGGAAGAGAGAGGTCAGCCGGAGGCCACGGAGGTGGACTTGACGAACTTCCGGATGCGGGCAGCGCCCATCTCAACGACAGCCATCGGTCACACCTCCCGAACAAACCACATCACCCGCGGCAACCCGAGGTCGCCGCTCGAACGGCTCCGACTCTAGAGGCAGGCAGGCCACGACGCCATCGAATTACGGCGCACCTGACAGCCGTCCGCGCGGAGTCCCACAACTGCGATGGGGTGCGCGGCGGCCGCCCATCGGACACCATGTCAGGTTCCTGCCTCTCCGCTGCCGGTGGACTTGTCCGGGTACCGTCCCGCTCGCTCTCCCTTGCTATGCGGGCATGACGCCGTGGACGCGGGAGAGGGTGAAGACGCGTTCATCGTCCCGCAAGTGGCACCAGGCACGCAGATAGGGCGGACCGAGATCCAGCCGGCTGAGGGCGCGTACGGTTCGGCTGCCCGAGGCGGCGACGTATTCGACGGTGACTGCCTGGGCGTCGTTGATCGCGTGGGCGAGCTGGCGAACATCGGTAAGGGACAGCTGGCTCGCGTGGCCGGCGATGATTTCCTCGGTGTCGCTGTCGAAGGGAACCCCGTTGTACGGATCGGGCTCCGGGACCACGGGCGGAGCGGCCCGCAATCGGGCAGCCAGGGCCTTCAGGTCGACGGCCGCCGGCGCCCGCACCGCGCGAGGGTCCGAGTTCCGAGAACGGGGCTCGCCGCGGGGCAGACGCGGAGGCGAGACCTGGGCGGCGCGACGACGCTCGGTCTGTTCGATGCGTACGGTCCCGTTGGTGGTCTCGGCGACGGGGGCATAACCCTCGGCCCGGAGCCCGGCGCGAGTCTTGTCGAGCGGGGTGCGGCTGACCAGCACCGTCGGTGCCAGTTGCCGCAGGCCGAGCTTGTCGAACGTGCGGTGGGCGGCGAGTTCGGCCAGAAGGGCGGGCTCCTTGCTGTGGATCACGCAGGCGGCAGGTGCGGCGGATGCCGCCCGCGCTGAACCGCCTCACCGATGCCGTGCCGCCGGTTTCCCGGTCGGCGACGGAGTCCAGCAGCGCGGTGAGCCGCGCGGACGGTGTGCCGGCGACGACTGCTGTGAGGTCGGCGCCGATGCGGGCGGTCGACGCGGCGCGGCTTCGCGGCGCAACGCCGACACGACGGTCGACGCGCCTCCTCTCATCGGTGCCGACGAGCAGCCGCCAGGCTGTCGGTTTCGAGGCGACCGAACCGAACACGCCTGCCTGGTCCCGCAGTACGGCATCACCGCCAGTCCGGTGGCGCCAGCGAGAGCGATCAGAAACCGTGCCCCGGCATACCCGACCACCCCCGAGCCCTCGGCACTGACCTGGTTCTTGGGACGCGACCCGATGCCCCGCACGTAGAAAGTGCCTCTCCGTGGGGGTCACCGCTCCGGCTGGTCCTGACCTGTGGGCGAGACCCGTGACCTTAACGAGCGACTTGTCGTCCTGCCCGGCCGAGCCGACCGGGCAGGACGAACGCGATATCCCGGCGCGATATCGACCGGCTACTGCCGTGAACGATCCAGGCAGAGCAGGGGCCGAATTGCGCCTTTGCTTCCTTACAGCGGCGTCTACCGCTTGACGGAGAGGCTCACCGCCGCGCCAAGTCGTCAGCCCACGTGTTTCCACCAGTCGGGGGAAACACTCAAGCGCCAGACGTCGCCACTGCGCGACGTGTCCGAAGCACCAGCTTCAGCGACGACGAAGATCCTTGCGCCGGACTGCGCCACTCGATATCGGTGAATGTCAGTTGTCGAGGAGTCGTTGTCCGGTTCGACCGAGAAGCCCTGGGCTGTCAGTGCCGCGCACAGGGCCGCGAACTTTGTCCGGGCCGGGAACGCACCATACGCGCTGCGAAGGGGCACCGGCACCGCAGAGGGGCCATCCAGACGCAGCCGGTGAACCTGCACGTTGATACCGAAGCACGACCATGCGTTCCCGTCCTGTTGGAAGGAAACCTCGACAAGTCCGTAGTCCCGACGAATGAAACCCGGTGAACTGACATCCAGGTAATCAGTGCCGACTTTGGCTTCCCACTCGGCAGGGTCCGAGCCGATGCCCGCCCCCAGCAGATCGCCACGTGTGACCACATGAACGTAGAAGTCCAGAACCGACACCTACATCTTCTCCATTGCCTCGATCAGAGCCTGCAGTTCCGCCGACCGGTCATAGCTGAAGCGCCACTGCGGATTGCGGCCCTCTTTCATGGCCTTGGCGCTGGACTCGAAGACCTCCTTGGCGGCCTTGGTCACTCGAATCATATCTTCGCGAACCTTTGGGTCCGACTTGATCGCATCGACGGTTGCCTGCACCTGCTTGGTCGTGGCCGTGCCCTTCCTCAGCCGGATCGCCTCGCCTGTGATGCCGCCCTTACCGTCAGGCCGGAGCGCCACCTCCATGCCGTCCTTCAGGTTGACGTGGGCGCCCTTGGTCACCCAGTCCTGGTCGACCTGACCCACGTGGTCGATCACGAGGCTGCACTTGACCTTGGCATTGTGAACCAGAACAGGGGTGGCCCCGGCGAGCACGTAGTACGTGTGGAACTTGGCCACCGTGAGGTTGTGCACGCGTTGGTCCGGCACTGTCCAGGACTTGACTGCGGTGACCCGGGCCGGCGTGCCCGCTGCGGTCCGTAGCTCCATGCCGGGCCTGAGGTCCCCGGCGTCGCGCCAGGCGTGGGCGTCCGCCACCCAGAACGGGTGTCCATCCGTGGCGGTCACCGTTGCGGTCGCTCCGGGCCCGTACGCCGAGACCGTGACCTTCACGAGTGACTTCTCGCCCTGACCGATGATGGTCGCCTGAACCGGCTCGGCCTGGGTGCGCCCGGACACCGGGTCGGTGGCGAGAACCTTCTCGCCGACACGGATGTCCTCGATGGCCTTGGTCCGGCCATCGCCCAGCAGCACCGGTGTGCCCGGGGCGAAGCTGTTCTTCTGGCACGGCAGCTTCCTGAGCACCTTGAGCTTGAGGGCTGCCAGGGCAAGCCCCGAGAAGCACGAGGGCTTCGTGTTCTGGAGGCAGTCCTCGATCTCGTCGGCGCCCACGTACCAGGCGATCAGGCGGTCGAGATAGGTACTGGTGATGCACCCCATGCCGCCGGCGCCGTCTCCGCCACAGACCAGGAGCGTCTCGCCCGGCTTCAGTTCCCCGTTCCTCAGTAGATCCCCGCGGTACATGACCAGACGCTTCTCCAGCGCCTTGCGCAGCTCCTCATCCGTGACCGGCTTGCTGGCCTGCTGGAGCTCCTGCTTCACCTGCTCCTTGAGTTCCGCGACCAGTTTGTCCGCGGCGGCCTTCATCGCCACGGAGGACGCCTTGGCGGCCGAGGCGGCGTCCTTGCCAGCCGCCTCGGCGGATTGGCCGGCCTCGTAGGCGGCCGTGTTGGCCTCGTAGGCGTAGTCTCCCGCGACACCGGCGGAGTGCTGCGCGCTTTCCGCGGAACGGGTGGCCGACTGCGCGTCCTGCCGGGCGGAGGCGGCCGCGGCACGGGCCGTCTTGGCGGACTGGGCGGCGCTTTCGGCGGACTTCGCCGCCTGGTCCGCCGACTTGTCCGCCTGCACGGCGTAAGTGTTCGCCTGCTCCGAAGAGTGTTGAGCCTTGTTCGACCATTCGACGGCCTTGGCGGCGTCCTTGCGGGCCTGTGCGGCCACCTTCTGAGCTTCGGCGGCGTCCTTCTGCGCGAGCCACGCCGACTTGTAAGCGGCCTGGAGCAGGGTGCTGACCTCGGCGATGTGGGCGGCGGCGTTGGCGTCCCGCTGCCGCGCCTTGTACAGACCGACCTCCAGGAAGGGGCGCAGTCCGGACGGCGGGCCCGACAGCACGGCCTGCGCTGCGGCCTGGACCTCGGGTCCTCCACCCGCGAGAGCCTCGGTGACCGCCACGCGGTCGTCGTCCTCCTGAGCCTCGAACTGCCCGGTCTGAAGGAACCGAGCCACGTCGGCCGCGGTACCGTCCAACGCCTCGCTCGCGGCTGCCTTCACTCCCGGACCGCCCTTGGCCGCGATCTGAGCCAGGGCGACACGGTCGTCGTCGTCCTTGCCCGGGTAGGCGCGGGTCCGCAGGAACTCACGGACCTGGTCGACCGGGTGGTCCACCACGTCCAGCGCGGCCTGCCGCTGCGCGGGGATCTCGGTGGTCGTCGCGATGTGCGCCACGCTGGCGCGGTCGTCCTGTTCCATGGCCACCGACAGCCTGGTGCGCACGAACTCGGCCACGTCCTCGTCCGTGCCGGACAGCGCCTCCTCGGCGGCGTCCCGCACCCAGGTCCCACCACTGCCCAGCAGAGTCACCGCGGCCTGACGTCCCTTCGCGGCCGTGACCGCCGGGTCGGAGGCAGCCTCGGCGTCCTTCAGCAGCTGCCGCGTATCGGAGTTGAGCTGCTGGAGACGACCGACCTCCCATTCGGCGGCGGTCACCTGCGCGTCGTGGGTCCTGCTCGCCTCATCTGCCGCGAGCACCGCTTCGTCCTGCTGCTCCGCCAGCCGCTCGGCATCCGCCTTGCGGGCCAGCTCCGTCACGGTGGACGCCTGCTCGGCCGCCGTCACCGCGTTGTCGGCGGCCTTGGTGGCCTCGTTCGCGGCGGCGGTGGAGTCCCCGGCGGCATCGACCGCCTTGCCGGCCTGGTCGGCGGCCTTGTCCGCCGCGATCGCCGCTGCCTCGGCATGCGTGGCCGCATCGTTGGCCGCGTCACGCGACTGCCGGGCGGCTGTCGCGGCCTGCTTGGCGTTGGCCTGCGCGACGCCAGCCGCGCGCGTGGCCTGGCCGGCGAGCCGTTTGGCCCGGGCCGCCGCCGTGGCTGCCTCGTCACCCTTGGCACCCGCCTCGCCGGCCCAGCGGCCCGCGTCGGCCGCAGCCGAGGCCGCGGCTGCGGCGTTGACGCCCGCGCTGGCCGCGGCCGAGGCCGCCTTCGCCGCGTTGTCGGCGGCGATACCGGCCTGGTCGGCGGCGTCAGCCGCCTTGCGGGCTCCCTTGGCCGCGTCACGAGCCTTCTGCGCGGCCTGCCGGGCCTGCTGGGCCCGGGAGGCATCGCCCGCCGCCGAGGCGGCCGCGGACCTGGCCACGGACGCCGCGCCCCCGGCCCGGCTGGCGGCGTAGGCCGCCTGCGCCGCGGCGGAGGCGGCTACCCGTGCGGTCGCGTTCGCCGCCGCGGCCGCGGACACCGCGGTACGGGCCGCCTGGGCCGCCCGATCTGCGGCGGCTGCCGCACGGGACGCGGCTGCCGCCGCCTTGCCTGCCGATTCCTTGGACTTCAGAGCCTCGGCGGCCGCGGTCTGCGCCGCCGCCTTGGCCGCCTGTGTGGCTGTCTCCGCCTTGGCGGCCGCCTCCTTGGCGGTCTCGGTCAGCTCTTTGGCCCGCTTCTGCGCCGTGTCGGCGAGGTCGGCCAGCTGAGTGACGCTGAGCGTCTCCTGATCACGCGCGGCCGCGACCGCCCACCCGTCGTCCAGGAACTCCTGGACATCCTCGGCCGTGCCGTCCATAGCCTGACCGGCGAGCTTCTTCACGTTCGGTCCGCCGGAGAAAATCAGTTGGGCGAGGCGGACCCGGTTGTCGTCCTCCCGGGCCCGGTACTGGCCCTCGTCAAGGAACGCGCTCCAGTCGTCCGCCGTGCCGTCCAGCGCCGCACTGGCCGCCTTCTTCACTCCGGGACCACCGAAGGCCATGACCGACGCCACCTGGACGCGCAGATCCTCCTCATAGGCTGGGACGAACGAGTCGTCCAGGAAGGCCTGCAGTTCTTCCTCGCCACCACCCAGGGCGACATCGGCCGCCTTGCGCACGGCCGGACCGCCGATCGCCATGACCTGGGCGACCTGCACCCGCAGGTCCTCCACCTCCAAGTCGGGCAGTTCCTTGGCCATGAACGTCTGGACATCCGCGTCCGACCCCACCAGAGCCACGGCGGCCGCGCCACGCACACCCGGACCGCCGTACTCCCATGCATCCACCACGTCGTACCTGGAGTAGACCAAGGCTTCGCCTTCGGCCGCGGCAGGACGCAGATCGACGCCTAGCACCATCACCAGGGCTATCAGCGTCGCCGCGAGACCGCGCCATCCGGGCACAGCTCGCCATCTGGCATTCAACGGTTTGCTCCCTTGCTTGTTGACATCTGATCGGGGCTTTGTGACCCGAAGTCGGAACTCTGCCGGCGCGGAGAGCCGGACCGGTCCATCGGTACTCAGCCCCCGACGGCCAATGCCCCGAAGGAGCGGATCCTTCAGGGCCCTTGGCCGTATCTGACGTGTGTCTTTTCGGTATGCGGCCGCTTGGGTCAGCGGGCGGCGCAGCCGAAGCGGGCGCCGGCGGCGGGGAGTCCGCCCTGGCCGGGCTGGTACGTCGTGATCGCGGCGTCGGTGGCGCCGGCCTTGGCCGCGGTGCCGACCGCCTTGCCCGGTATACCGACGGCGAGTTTCATCGTCGCCGCGGTGCTCACCGCGCGAGGGGCGGTGTTGACGGCGGTAAGAGACTGCCCGAAGCGGTCACCGGCCTCGGAGGTGCCGGTCACGTCGTCGGAGCCGGTGCCCGGGTCGTAGTTGGTCATCTGGGTGAACGTGCCCGCGGCGGTGACACGGAAGGTGAGTACGTTGCCGGCGTCTGCCTTGCCGACACCGTCGATGTCGCCGGCTTCGGAGCCACCGGAGACGGTGTCCAGGTCCTGGTCGAGACCCAACAGTGGAGTGGGGCGGCCCTCGGAGTTCGACTTGTGGCTGAAGACCGCCACGTTGCCGGCGTTGACGTCGGTGCCGATGGCTTCTCCGGCGGCACCGATGGCGATGTGATGGGCGTCCGCGGCGATGCTGCCGGCGAATCCGTCGTTGGCCTCCACGGCACCGGGCACGCACGTACTGTCCTGGGTGATGCCGACGTTGGCCGTCGTGATGCCGTTGCTGGTGCTGTCACGCACATAGAACGCGATGCCCGCCTTGGGCACGGACCCGATGGCCTCGCCCGGCGCACCGATCACCAGGAACGGCTCTCCGGACGTCGTGGCGCCGGGAGCCACGTTGGTGACCGGGCGGTTCAGACGGGCCAGCACCACATCGCGGTCGCTGCGGGGCACGAGTTGCACGACCTCGCGCACCGCGCCGTCGGACCCGCTGAGGTCGGAGCGGCCGATGGTCGCGGGAGTTTTCAGCCTGGGCTTGCCCGCGGACACCGAAAGGCTCGCGGCCGGGTTGTCCGCGAAGCAACTGGCGGCGGTGAGCAGCCACTCGGGCTCTACCAGGACGCCGGAGCAGCCGCGGTCGTGGACACCGACGACGATCTGCGCGGTGTAGGCGAACGTGGTGTCGGTGACCGTGGTGCCGGTGACAGCGGCCGCGGGCGTGGCGCACAGCGCCGTCGGACCTGCTGCCAGTACGGCAAGACGCATCTGTCTGGGGGCTCGCAAGAGGATTTCCTTGAACTGGAGACTGTCGGTTGGAGGTCTGATGGAGCCGGCGGTCGGCTCCGGCGCCGGACGTGGGCGCGGATCCGTACCTGACGTTGCTCGGAGAGCAACGAGCCGATTTCCGGACCTACTTGGCAGACCGGATCTCCAACTGCCCGGTACCGCCCAAGTCCTCCACGGCGTACCCCGGAGCCTCGCCTGCCACAGACATGACAGCCCCCGGCCCGGCATCCTGCGCGGGGGACGGGCCGCCCACGACCCCGCACCACGCCAGGGCACTCGCGGCCACCGCCGTGCCCAAGAGTCTCTTCCGATGGAACCTTGCCCGCACTGCGGCCCACTTCCTCATTGCCATCCCCCGTGTCGACGCCGCAAAGACGAGCAGGTGCGCAGGTCACGCACAGACATGGAGGGGGCCGGGATCGACGCGCAGTCCCCCTCTTCCGGAGATGGCAACAGACGGCTCACGTACCGGAAGACTGCTCGAATTCACCTTCATGTAACCATGCACACCCAACTCCTACGTTTCCCGAAAGGGACAAAGAGAGCATCAGATTGCGCCCCTCCTGTGAAGCCGGGCACAGTCATCAAAGGTTGTACGGAGCTCGATAAAGAAGAGCTAACGAACCGTCACCGCTGGCAATGACGTTCATCTGTGGCTCCTTGAGGGGGCTGCCATCGCGGCCGTCTTCGCGAGCGGATCGGCTCCGTCCGCGTCGACGGTGACCGGGATACGGCCACGGGGACAGGACGCGGCACTGACAACCGACAGAGAGCACAGCAGCCGGACCGCGTCACTGATCGTCAGTTGTCGGGTGGGCGGAGTACTTTCGCGGCTTGGGCATGGCGGAGTCCCGACGCGGTGGCCGGGTTCTTCAGGGTCTTTCGTGCCCCAGGGCCAGGTCGCCGATGTCCTCAGGTGGAGGCGGCGTCCGCCGCGCGTGAGGCGTGCGGCGACGCGCAGCAGCGGGTAGGAGTTTCCTCGGCTCAGCAGAGGCGAGTTCGCCGTCCAGCAGCAGGACGCGCATCCCGGCCGGCAGGTCGATCGGTGTGAGGCTGAGTTCGAGCCAGGCGGCGTTGACATTCAAGGCGCGTGAGAGGAAGCGGCCGAGGCCGGTGGTCTTGCCGCACCGGATGTGGTCCTCGACGCATGCGTGACCGCGGCGACGGACCTCCAACAACTGGGCGGAGCCGCCACCTGAGCAAGGAGTGTCGGTGAGGAACCTCTGATGCCACAGGCCCTTTCGCGTCTCCGCCTCAACACCCGTCTTACCCAAACGAAACGGCGTGGCTGGCACTGCCGTTCATCGTGGCGGTTGGCCACGCGGCCCTTTTCCCCGAAGACCACGCCCGCGACCGGGTCAGCGGCGTGCTCATCGTCGATAGCCCAGCACCCTGGACCTGGACGAAGAACACCCCCATCCTCCGGCAAAGCCCCGACCCCAGCTCGCTCCCGGCGGCGCCACCAACCTGACCATCTTTACCTTGCAGCGATTGAACGTGCCGCGTCCCTAGCTGCCCTGTCGCGTGAGGATCGCGTCCTGAGTTCCCGCGTCGGACCCGGCGCGCTCTCGGTGAGGAGGGGAAAGCGAGAAAAGCGGAAGTCGAGGGAGACCTTTCACCAGGGTGGCCCTGGCACGCGCGCTCGGGCACGGAGAGAAGAAGCACGATTCGCACCCGCCATAGAGACGTACGCACTCGAGCGCCACGGAATATGGATCTCCTCGCCCGCATCGCTGAGCCAACAGGACAGATCAGCCCCTCGCATCACGGCACCCGGCACCGCGCCTTACGCGATGCACCAACTCCCGTTGGTCGACCAAGCGATGGGACTGCGTCTGCAGGACCTCCCGAACCCCGGCTGACCAACAGCGACACCCCACCCCACCCAACAAGCCGAAACAGCCCGCCAGATGAGCCGGCAAGCGGTCACGAAAGATCGAGGTCAGGGCGATCCACCGCAGCCAGGAACGTGTCAACGACACCCACACGGTAGGAGTGAACTGGTGACAACAACAGGAAGTCACCCCGCAGTCCGCCTGAAACAAGATCATCGGACTCTATGAAACGCGGGGCCGCTCACCCGCCAAATGGATTAGTCGCAATTGGGGCGCGACCCCTGCAATGGTGCACTGCGATATCTGTTCGTGCATCCACTGGATGCGACAAAAGGAAACCGATGCGCGCGAGAGTGCTATCCCTATCCGTTGCCGTAAGCGTGGTGGCTGCAATGGCCGCAGCGCCCGCTGCCTGGGCCGCACCCACAGATGACACCATCGTGACCTTCACGGTCAATGCCACGGACGGCCTGAACATCACGGCTCCCGCTTCGGCCCCCCCTCTCCGCCGCCACCCCCGGAAATGACTCAACGGGCCAATTGGGGGCGGCCACGGTCACCGATGAGCGGTCCACCCTCAACACCACCTGGGAAGCCACAGTGACCAGCACCCCGTTCACCACGGGAGGCGGCACACCGGCGGAAACCATCGGCGCGGCGCTCGTGGACTATGCTCCCGGCGCGGCGATCAACCCCGTCAATGGACCATTCACCGCGGGAACGCCCGGCAACCTGGGCGCCCCGCTCGTCGCATTCAGCAGGGCCAGCGGGGACGGCAACAACTCCGTGAGCTGGAATCCGACGCTGACGGTCAACGTGCCGGCCGCCGCAGTCGCGGGGACCTACACCGGGACAGTGACACATTCCGTTGCATGACCGGCGGCCGCTTCTCGTGGCGACGGCGCTCACGGCTCTGCTCGGCGGGCCGGCGGCCGCCTCGGCTGCCGCCCCACCGCCGGCCCCTTCCCCGGACCTCATCGGAAACCGCCTGGTGGACGCTCCCGTTGTCAGACGCGCAGATCCGAGGGCACTGAGCTACATCGTCGACCACCTCAAACCCGGAACGACCATCGAGCGCCGGATCAAGGTCTCCAACAAGTCGTCACAGCGTCGGTTCTTTGAGCTGTATGCCGCCGAGGCGAAGATCAAGAACAACAGATTCGAATTCAGCCCTGGCCGGACGCCGAACGAACTGAGCGGCTGGGTAAGCGTCAACCCGGCGACACTGTCACGGCAGCTGTAGTTCTGGTCATGGCTGGTCCTGAAGAGCGTGTCGGCGCTGGTGGCAGGCTCGTGCAATGGCTTGATGGCGGCGGCGCCAGGCCATCCAGTGCAGGATGTGTTCCGCGTCCCGGACTGGTGGTGTGAGGACGAACGCCCGAAGGAGTCGGACGAGTTCGGGGCAGGTCAACGGGACGAGATGGGCTGGTCCGGCAGGGCCGGTCGTGGTCGTGGCAGCGACGGTCAGGGCGAGGACGGCGGATGCGACAAGGGAGAACAGCGACCAGCGCATCCAGGAGTTCCAGCAGGTCACCTGTCCTTCGTCCAGGCCGGTGAAGGTCTTGCCGAGTTGGAAAGTCTCCTCGATCCGCCACCGTCGGCAGATCACTTCCACCAGCTGGGCGAGGGTGACATCTTCGGCCGACCAGCAGCGGAAGAAGGAGATCTCGCCGGTGTATCGGTGCCGGCGGGCGACCAGGACGCTGGTGCCGTCATCGCCGTGTCCGTTGGGGGTGTCGTCCGCACGGACATCGAGCCAGGCCCAGTCGTACTCGCGGGTGCCCTTCGTTCCGTGCCCGGTCTGCATGCGCATCCACTGGTGCGGCAGCACCTTGTTGATCAGCTGGTGGGCCTTCCACCTGCGGCCCGCTCCATCCGTGACCGTGTATGTGTGGGACACGCCGACCGCGTAACCGAGCCCGAACTCCCGTATGCTCCTGCGGAGTTCACGGCCTGAATACACATCGTCACCAGCGAACCAGCGTGCCCGGACACCCAGCTTGAGCGCGTTTTTGACCATCGCGGCGGTCTGCTGCAGCTTCGTCGCGAACATGATCCCTTCCGGGACGCCGGCTGCTTCACGGCGCTCCTCGTCCGCAGCCCAGTCCCTCGGGAGATACAGGGCCCGGTCGATCACCACCCGCACCGACTCGGTGACCGCGGCCAGGTGCACGGCGACCTGGCACAGCCCGACGCCTTTGATCGCGCCGGAGTACTGGCGGCCGGCGCCGACGCAGTCGGTCGAGGACTTCGCGTCCCCGGTCTCGTCCGCGACCAGCACCACATCCTGACCTGCGAGTTCACGCACGACCAGGCGGGCAATCTCCTCCCGGGCCCGGTCATGGTCGAACCTCGCCCGTGACAGCAGGTGCTGCAGCCGGTGCGGGCCTGGATGCCCCCGCACCTCAGCCAGCGTCCAGCAGTTCCGCGTGTCCACCTCCGTCAGCAGCCCGGTGATCATCTCCGCTGCCGTCGCACGTGTCTCACGCCGCGCGAAGCAGCCCGCGACCGCATCCATCGCCGCCCGGAACACCCGGTCCCAGGTAGCCTGGGCTATCGTGGCCTCCACGGCCACCTGGTTCTGAAACGTCGTCACAAACGTTCATGATCAAGGTGGCCGTACCTGTGCCCGCACCCGACTCCGCAAGCCGCCGACCAGTGCAGACGCCGCAACCACAGCTGCCGTGTCTGTCCCCTGGCGTCTGGTTGGGTTTGCCCGCAGTCCAACAGGGTGGCGGGCTGTGGGGTGGGGTCCAAGCCGTCGGCGGTGGGCTTGCACACCGTGGGCAGTAACTTGTCTGGCGTGGCGGCGTTCCGATGGTCGAGAGCATGTGGGTCCTGCTGGCGCGGGCGGGGCTCAGTTCCTGTTCACGGCAGCCCCGAACGCGTGAGCGCTGCCTGTCGTGCAATGGCGTGTATCCCGTCTAGCGGGATCTTGCCGCGCTGGAATTTCCTCTGCATGAGCGCAGGTCCACTCGGGCGAGATGAAGATCATGTCGGCTGTCTCTGAACTGCTCAGCCGGACGCCACGTACCAGTCCCTGCGGGTGGGCACCGTGCCGCCCGGCGTACTACCAGGGAAACGGGTCGGCGGGCATGCGCCTGTCGCAGGTTGCATCGTGCAGCGACCGCCGAGGCATCGGCGGCGTGTGGCAAACACGGTACTCAGAGAAAGGGTCGAAAGATTTCAGTGGATCCGAGCCGTCCGGTCAGCAGCGCTCTCGACTTAGAACTCCTAACAAAGTGTGAGGTTCCTCAGTCGGCGCCAGCAGATGATGCTGCAGGCCAGGCTGAGGAAGGCTTCATGGATGTCGTCGCGGATCTCCCACCGGATGCGCAGGCGGCGGAACCAGTGCAGCAGCGCGAAGCTCTGCTCGACCACCCAGCGGTGTACGCCGAGTCCTGAGCCGTGTTCGGTGCCGCGGCGGGCGATGACCGGGGTGATGCCCACGGCCCGGACCTGCTTGCGGTACTTGTCGTGGTCGTAGCCGCGGTCGGCGTAGAGCTTGTCCGGCCGTCGACGGGGCCGTCCGCGTCGGCCACGTACCGGCGGGACGGCCTGGATGAGCGGCATGAGCTGAGTGACGTCGTTGCGGTTCCCGCCGGTGAGCGAGACCGCCAGGGGGATGCCGTGCGCTTCGGTGATCAGGTGGTGTTTCGAGCCCGGCCGGGCACGGTCGACCGGACTCGGGCCGGTTTTGGGCCGCCCTTCATGGCCCGCACGTGGGAGCCGTCGATCACCGCCCTGG
The DNA here is from genome assembly GCF_055656965.1 of Streptomyces sp. NPDC111656. Taxonomy (NCBI): domain Bacteria; kingdom Bacillati; phylum Actinomycetota; class Actinomycetes; order Kitasatosporales; family Streptomycetaceae; genus Streptomyces; species Streptomyces sp. NPDC111656. Next base: position 231,099 of record NZ_JBVKCA010000009.1, on the reverse strand, counting down.
ACCAGTCCAGCGCGCCGGCAGCATGCAACTCGGCCAGCAGATGTTCATGCAGGCGCTGCCACACACCCGCGGCGTTCCAGTCCCTCAGACGCCGCCAGCACGTCATGCCCGAGCCGAAGCCCAGCTCCTGGGGCAGGAACTCCCACGGAATGCCGGTGTACAGCACGAACAGGATCCCTGACAGGACCTTCCGGTCGTCCAGACGCCTGCGTCCGGGGTGATCAGCACGACGCGGCACGACGGGAAGCAGCGGCTCGATCCGTGCCCACAACTCATCGGACACGATCCACGGCGGCCGTTCCCTCCTGCGCATGCACCAGTCAACAACCTGACGGGCCAACACATTCCAAGGCCATCAAGGCCATTCTGTTAGGAGTTCTTAGTACTGCAACGGCGTTTGGCGTGACTGTTGGCCAGGTTGGTCGTTGGTGTGGGCATGGGTGGGGACCTTGCTGGTGCCAGGCAGTGGGCGGGCGAACTGGATCGGTTGCACGAACGGTTTGAGCACCAGTTCGCCCGCAGTGAGCCGAGGGAGTCGGCTCTGGCGTATATGCAGGGACTGATCGCTCCGCTCGAGCGGAAGAATGGCTGGACACTGGCTGAACAGGCAGGTCACTCTGCCCCGGACCGCATCCACCGGCTGCTGAACCGGACCGACTGGGACGCAGACGAAGTCCTCGGCGACGTGCGCGACTACGTCGTCGAACACCTCGGAGACCGCAAGGCCGTCCTGATCGTCGATGACACCGGTTTCCTCAAGAAGGGCATCCGCTCGGCCGGCGTGCAACGGCAGTACTCCGGCACCGCGGGACGCACCGAGAACAGCCAGATCGGTGTGTTCCTCGCCTACGCCACCTGCCGCGGACGCGCCCTGATCGACCGCCGCTTGTATCTGCCCACCTCGTGGACGGACGACCGGGAACGCTGCCGGCGGGCCGGCATCGACGACACCGTGGGTTTCGAGACAAAGGTGGCCATGGCCAAGGCGATGGTCCGCAAAGCCATCGCCGACCAGATCCCGTTTCGGTGGGTGACCGCGGATGCCGCCTACGGCTTCAGCAAGGGCTGGCGCTTCGAGCTGGGACAAGCAGATGTCTTCCACGTCATGGCCACCACCCGGCACGACACCGTCGTCACCCGCTGGTCCATCGATCATCCTGTCCACGACCTGTTCCCCGGCCTGCCACGGCAGAAGTGGAAACGCCGCTCCTGCGGCGCCGGGGCCCACGGCCCACGCGTGTTCGACTGGGCCCGCGTCGAAGTGCGGCCCTGGCACCGGGAAGACCGCCGGCACTGGGTCATCGCCCGCCGCAGCGTCCGCCGTCCCGAAAAGATCTCCTACTGCATCGCCTACTGCCCCGCCGACACCACCCTGGACGAACTGATCCAGATCGCGGGCAGCCGGTGGGCCGTCGAGGAATGCTTCCAGACCGCGAAACAGGAGTGCGGCCTGGACGACTACCAGGTCCGCCGCTACCCCGGCTGGCACCGCCACATGACCCTCGCCATGGCCGCCCACGCCTGCCTCACCGTCCTGCGAGCCCGCGAACTCGACACCGACAAAGCAGAAACGGATCCTCCCAGCTCATCCACTACAGCGTCGCTGAGATCAGACGCCTGATGCACAGGCTCACCCAGCGCTGGCCCACCCCCATCGACCACATCCTGCACTGGTCAACATGGCGCCGCAGACGGCAGCATCAAGCACGCGTCAGTCACTACAAACGACGCGGGCACAGCCCCTGAAACTGCCCATCAATCAGCACAAACGCCGTTGCAGTACTAAGACCCGCAGTGATCAGCAGGCCGACGGATCAGCGGTTCATTCAGCGAGCGGGTCTGGAATCCAGAAGCTCGGCCAGCCGGTCGCTCCGAGCACCGCAGATGCCCCGTACGATCCTGCGCCTCCACGTCCCGATCGCGCCTTCAACGCGCCCTGCCACAGGCCCCTGATGGAGTGTCACGCACGGCTGTCCACCGGTTGTCCACCAGGATCTCTTGCATGAGAAGCCGTATCTCAACCGAACATGATCGCTTGATTTCCACGATCCGCACGTTCCATGACCGGTTGAGATACGGCTTCTCATGCCAACTCGACAGTCACCCCGCGACGGTCGAAACATTCGAGGATGGAATCCATCACAGTTTTGTTCTTGATATGAGTGGGCAGCGCGCTGAGCGAGTTCATTGCAACCACAGAGTTTTGCCATACGAGTCGGAACGGTGCTGCCGGGCCGTGTCCACCGAAGAGGCAGTCATCGAGAGAAGCCAGGTTACTGCCATAATACCCGCCGGGGCCGTTCATAGCCTCACCGATGGCACAGTAGAAACTTGCGAGATCGCTGATATCGGTGCCGGTGAGCACATAACAACCGTCCTTCTTTGCCGGGGATGACGTTTTCCGACACTTCTGCGCAACCTCGATCCAGCCCTCCCGCTGCCCCAGAGGGAGATTCACCCAATCATTCATGGATGCGGGCGCACGGCGGCTCCAGGTTTTCCATAGGGCGCCGGCGCTTCGCTCAGGAACTACGTTGAGCCAGCAGGAAAGGACGGCCGTTACAGTCAGATCCGGGCCTTCTGTCCAGTCTTCCAGCGTCACGGATCCTGCAAAGTACGAGCCGATTATCTCGCCATGCGCATCGTGGATGTTGATCCACACATTCCCGAGCTGCTTTTCACCGCACGATCCGGCGGTCCAAAATTCCTTCAAGGCGTCCGAGGGGGTCAGCCCAACCAACCGCGGGTGGAGCCAGGCTCCATCGCCATGCGACTCGCTCGCCGCTTCATCACCGAATTCGGACAGTGCACTGGATGAGCCGATGAAGAAATCGTCCAGGTCAGCGAAGTTCCCGAGAGAAGTTTCTCTGCCATCGTCTGCGTGCAACGAGAATACGAAGGATGGGACCGATGCGTCCATCAACGAGAGTCCATTCAATGAGGGAACCCAAAGGGCTCGCGACACACGCGAGCCCCCGGGTTATTCTATGCGTATTCACAAATACGGGCGATCTAGTTTCCGTAGCCCTCAGGGAATTCTTGGATCGTTCTGTAGTGGTTGTCAGTCCACCCCATACGGCCTGTCTCCTCGTTCTCTAGGATTCTCATTTCGTTCCCCGGACGATTCGACGGCACGACCCACTCCTTCGATCCCGCCCACTGCCTCTGGGTCGGCTTATCGCCGCGAAATATCTTCTGCACGCCATCATCATCGAGTTGAGGAATTCCATTGCCTCGTTTGATGGCCGTGTAGTGATACTTCGCTTCCCTGGGAATCGGGAGTTCCCTCGGCGTGGGAGGAATCGCCTTGGGGCAATTATGCACCAGCACTGGGGTGTGACCCGCCAGCGCATAGTACGTGTGGATGTCGGCGACGGTGAGGTTGTACACCGTGGCCTGTTGGGTCCATCGCTGGACCGCGGTGATCCGGACCACGGCCCGGGTGGACGCCTCGAGCTGTTCGCCGGCGATCAGGTTGGTCGCGTCGACCCACGCCCCTAGATCCGGGACCCAGAACGGGTGTGCGTCCGTCGCGGTGACCGACGCGGTCAGTTTCTTGCCGTCGACTTCGATGGACAGGGTGATCCTGACCAGGTGCTTCAGACCCTTGCCGGTGATCTCGGCGGTGACCGTCTTGACTGTGGTGCGGCCGGTCTTCGGGTCTGTGGCCAGGACCTTGTCCCCGGTCTTTACGTCCTGGATGGGCTTGGTGGTGCCGTCGGCCAGCAGGACATCGGTACCGGGGGCGAAGCTGTTGCAGGGCGTCCCGTCGTCCTCCATTCCCTGCGCCCCGCCGAGATAGGCCAGGAACACCTCATTGGTGATGCCCTCGATGACCTTGCACCGGGCGACCTCCTTGGCCTCGTCCGCGCACTGGCTGGCGTGGTAGACACAGTAGGTCGCCGCGATCTCCTTGGCCTTCGCGACGTCCCTGCCACCGTGCAGCACGTAGAGGTAGGCCTGGCGGCATCCCTCGCGGCCGTAGCAGGCGGAGCCCGCCGTGGACGACTCGTAGGCCGGGTTGTACCAGAAGTCGTCCGTAGCCTCCCCGTTCATCCGGGGGGACCAGAAGTCGTCCTACAGGCCGGACCTGAATCCCGTGGAAGGCATCTGGTCCCCGCTGCGGCACGGATGGATGGCCAACGCCGCCTTCACGGACCCCGACCACCTCACCCGGACCCTCCGCCGAGGACTCGCCCACGTCCAGCGTCATCCCGAACTCATCGACGGCTGCCTCACCGAGACCGGACTGACCCTCATCGCAGAACACCCGAAGGCAATCCGAAAAGGTCAGTAGTCCCGACTCCCGGCTCCTGGCTCCCGGCAGGGCGGCCTGAGTGGAACGCCCATCCATCGAGGCTGCCACCCACTGTTGCCGCCAAGATCCGCACATGCCCCGCCAGTGAATACCTGGCGGAGCATGTGAATTGATTCGGGAATGCTCTTGTCCGTCGCTATGAACGACCGTCAGGCAGACATATCCCGTTCGTTCCGAAAAACGGCGACAGTGCCGGGCTCACCCTCGACCAATCTCTCATAGAAAGATGGATCATTCGCCCACTCCTTGAAGGTGATCAGCGAACTTCCGATGCGATCCTGCGTCATGGCGTTTGCGGTGTAGTTCACGACCCAATGGGCAGGCAGAGATCCGTCCGACACTCGAAACAGCGGACTCGGGTACCAGACAGGATAGGGGAGGTCCCGCTCGTCGAGAAGGTAGTACCAGAAAACTTCCTTCAGCGCAGTGATCGCATGGACGGTGTACTCCTTTCCGACGGAGAGGGGGAACACTTTTTCTCTGGTCAATCCCCATTTAGAGTCGAGCATGGGCAGAGGTAGTTGCCCTCCGGAGTTACTGATTACCTGTACCTTCATCTTACGTTTGGCTCCATCTGTGGAAAGTCACGCTTGAACTTGAACTCGACATTCATCCCGGTGTCGAGATTCCTGAACCAGTGAACGTTTCGGATGGCTTTCCCTTTGGCGTCGTCCAACGTGGACTCCATCTTCACCCACTCGCCCGGACCATAGTTCGCCTCCAGCCTGGGAGCATCGCCGAGGTCTCGGATGATCACCTCTCCCGCACCATGCTTCGCCGCACGCAAGGTGATCTCGTCATAGTAATCATGGGGAACCTGATCGGGGATCGCCCCCTTGCGCACTGCACCGCTGGCGGGCGATTCAGCGGCTTCACCCTCTGCGGATCCGGCGGCACCGCCCAGATATCCCAGCAGGGCTATGCCGATGGCTTCTTCGATGACGTTGCCGCGTGCGACGGCCCGGGCCTTGCTGCTGCATTCGGCGGCGTTGTAGACGCAGTAGGTGGCCGCGATCTCCTTGGCCTTCTTGACGCTCTTGCCGCCGTGCAGCACGTAGAGGTAGGCCTGAGCGCATCCCTCTCGCCCGTAACAGGCGCTGCCGTTGAAATGGGTGTTTTCGTGGGCCGGATTGAACCAGAAATCGCCTTCGGTACCCTCGCCGATACTCCTGGGGGACCAGAAGTTGTCCGCCAGAGTGTTGAGGTCGTTCGTGACGGGGGTGTTCACCGCCACCCAGGTCTTCTTCGCCGCGCGGGAGCGCTTGTAGATGTTGCCGCGGTGGTAGTCGGACGTGCCGGTCTTGGCGTCGTAGCCGACTTCCTGCTGCTGGTGCTTGCTGCAGTACTTGACGTCGTACTGGCAGGAGTTGGGCTTGGAACCGATCTCCGTGCCCGCCGGGTCGGAGTAGGTCAGCGGGTTGTTGTTGGCGTAGGTGTAGCCGTTCATCTGTTGCGGGTCGGTGGCCGTGAAGACCGGGTCGACCGACAGGAAGCGGCCTGTGGCCGGGTCGTACTCGCGTGCGCCGAGATGGGTGAGGGCTGTTGCGGTGTCGTTGGTGCCGCCGACGAAACCCTTGTCACCGGTCCAGGTGTTCGGCACGGTGCCGCGCAGCCCGCCGAACGGCAGGCTGCGGCGCTGGGTCAGCGCCTGCGTGTCGGCGTTGACGGACAACTGGGCGGTGCCGTGGTGGTCGGCCAGAGTGAAGGAGATGGTGCCGTCGTTGGCCTGGACGGCTTGGTGGCCGCCGCCGAGGTCGAAGTAGCGGGTGCCCTTGGCGGTCGTGGCGCCCTTCGCCAGGGTGACCTCGGTGGTCCCGAGGTAGAGCGTGGTCTCGGTCGGGGTGCGGCCGATCAGACGGTTGCCGTCGGCGTCGTACAGGTACTCGGTGACCTTGTCGCTGCCGCCCTCCACCGGCTGGGTGACCTTGGCGAGATGGCCCTCGGCGTCCCAGTCCAGGGTCTGGGAGGTGCCGTTGCCCAGCAGACGGGTGTGGGTGTTGCCCGCGACGTCATAGGTGAAGCTGTCGGTGGACTTCACTGTGCCGGTGGTGGTGTCCACCGAGCCCAACGTGTGCGGCCGGACCGCGCCCGGATCGGGGTAGTGGTAGCTCCGCTGGGTGTCCGAGGCGCCGCTCGTGGTGGCGTGCTGGTTTTCGGTGAGCCGGTTGCCGACCTTGTCGTAGGCGTAGGAGGTCCAGTACGGGGCCGGGCCGCCCAGCGCGGCGGTGGTGGGGGTGGTGGCACAGCTGGTGGTCGACTGGGCCCAGGCCTCGGTCATCCGGCCGAGGTAGTCGTAGTTGAAGCACTGGTTGTCGGTGCCGGAGCGGGAGGTGTCGGAGACGGACAGGACGTTGCCCGCCTCGTCGTAGGAGTAGGTGTTGTACTGGTCGACGCCGGAGACGTCCTGGCGGTCCACCCGTGAGGTGGCCAGCCGCTGGGTGCCTGGCTGGTAGGTGTTGGTCTCCAGCGTGGTCTTTCCGCCATTCGCGGCCATGGAGTACTGAAGCGGCTTACCGGTGTAGCTGTAGGCCGTCGAGGCGGTCAGGTTCAGCGGGCCGCTGACCTTGATGGGCCGCAGTGTGCCGTCCTCGTAGGTGTAGGCCGCGGTGTTGGCGGCCAGGTCACCGGCCTTGGGGTAGCCGACGCCCTGCACCGTGCCGGACGCGTTGTAGGTGGTCGTCGACAGATAGGTGCCCTGCAGCGCGCCCTCGGTCGACGGGATCGTCACCGAGGTGCGCAGCGGCCGGTACAGCCGGTCGTAGGCGACGACGCTCGTCTTGTACTCCTGGGTGCCGCTGTAGCGCGAGCTGGACGCGAGCCGACCCTTGGCGCCGCTGATCGTGTCGTAGACCCACTTGGCGCGCAGCGTGCCGGTCGAGGAGGTGTCGCGCAACTCGGTCTTGCGGCCCAGACCGTCGTAGACGGAGGCGAGGACCGTGCCGCGGGCGTCCTTGGTGCTGGTCAGCTGGGAGCGGTCGTCGTACTCGTTGTGGCCGGCGCCCTTGTCGGGGTCGGTGGTGTCGGTGAGCCGGCCCATCAGGTCGTACGTCCACGTCCAGGCGTTGCCCGCCGGGTCGGTGACCTTGGTCAGTTCACCGCGTGGGCTGTAGTCGTAGGCGGTGGTGTCGTAGGCGGCGTCGGCGGCACGGGCGTGCAGCAGGCGCAGTTCGGTGGTGTTGCCGCGTGCGTCGGCGAGGGTGGTCTGTGCGGTGCCGCCCACCGGCGGGATGACCGTGGTGCGGTCGCCGCCGTAAATCGTCTTCGTGACGCCGAGGACCGCTCCGCCGTCACCGTTGCCGGCGATCTGCCGCAGCTCGGTGGCCCGGCCCAGGCCGTCGTAGGTGTAGCGGTTCTGGGTCTCGACGCTCAGCGCGTTCTCGGGCTTGAAGAGGGTCGTGGACGGAGCGGTGGTGTCGGTGTAGTAGGAGGCGAACTCCTTGGTGGTCAGGCCGCGTTCGTCGTAGAAGGTGTCCGCGAGCAGCGTCCCGCCCTTCGGGCCGGGGGCCTGCGTCTGGCGGGGTCGCAAGAAGCCGTCGTAGAAGGCGTACGAGGTGTCCTGTACCCCCGAGTTGCCGATGGTCTTGGTGCCCACCGCCACCGGTTTGTTGTCGATGATGGTGTAGCTGAACTCGTAGGTCGGGGTCTGGCCGGTGAGCCGGTCCGCCAGCCACACCTTGGTGTTGCGGCCCAGTGCGTCGTAGGCGTGGGTGATGACCTTGCCGTTGGTGTCGGTCTCCGTCAGCGGCTGCCCGCGCAGCCCTTCGTAGGCGGTGGTCGACGTCTGGGCGGTGGTGCTGTCGCCGGCCGTGGCAGGCGGGGTGGTCACCGTGCTGCTCGTCGGGAAGCCCGTGGTCGGGATGTACGCGGTGGTCGTGGTCCGTCCGTCGGTGCGGGCGGCCCGGGTGAGCGCGCCCGCGGAGGTGACCGTGACGTCGGCGGTCAGATCGGTGGTGGTCAGCGCCCGTCCGTAGCCGTCATAGGTGGAGGTGGACTCCAGATAGGCCGCGCTGGATCCGCTGTATGCCTTGAGTTTCGCGGTCCTGGTGGCGTCGCCCTTCGTCGCCGCGGCGCCGTACGCCCCGCCGTCGTAGGCGGTGCGGACGTCGGACATCACGTCGGCCGGGCGGCTGGTGCTGACGTCGCACGCCTTGGCGACCGTCTCGACCCGTACGGGGGCGTCGACGGGGACGCTGCCGGAGACGTAGGTGGTGCGGGTGCACTGGTCGTCCTTCGCGGTCGCCGTGTCACCCAGATCCTCGCTCTGAGTGACCAGGCCGGTGGTCGTGTCGTGGGTGTCGGACCCCGACGTAGTCCGCCACTTGGCGCCCGCGCCGTCGTCCAGCGAGGTCCACGACTTGCTGGAGGCGTTGCCGGTGAGATTGGCGGTGACGGTGCCCCAGGTGCGGACCTTCTTCGCGGTCTGCTGGTACCAGGGCCGGTTCACCGACTTGGCGAGCACCTTGCCGCCGGGAGCGGAGTAGGTGACGGTCTTGTACGCGAAACCGGCCTGCGACTCGTGGTCGGTGATCGGGTCGCCCTCACCCGTGTCGAGGGTGACCGGCACGCTCTTGGTTCCGCCGGAGGACGTCTTGCGGTCGCCGTCCATGCCGCGCAGGAAGTAGGTGTCTGTCTGCGACTTCATGGCCGACGCGCCGCCCTGGCCGCCGGTGCGCACTCGTACGTGGCCGTAACCACGCCACTGTGACCAGGTCTTGGACTTCTCCTTGGTCATCCCGTCGTCATCGTCGTAGTGCCAGGCGGCGCCGTCCAGGTAGTCGTACATGGTGACCTGGTCGGGTGAGCCGCCGGTACGGTCGGTCGAGGTGACCGTTTTCACCACGTACTTGTTGAACCACTGCCGGTCCGGGTCGTCGGTCGTACTGCCACCGATGTACTGCGGGAAACACCGGGTGGTGTTGGTCTCCGGGGTGGGCAGCGCGGCAGCGTCACAGACCGGTTCCGAGTAACCGACCTCGATCTGGCCGCCGGACTCGTCGGCGACGGTGGACAGCCGGGACTTGATGTACGGGGCGTAGCCGTCGCCGGTCTTGTCGAGCCGGTTGGCGAGCTGGGTGTAGGCGAGGGTGACCTTCGGCAGAGTGATCGAGGTCGTGGCGTCGTAGCCGGTGCGTTCGATGGAGTCGAGCAGGAGCTGGTAGTCGGTGTCGGCCATGCCCCACCGGTGGGTGAGTTTCCAGCCGTCGACGTTGCTGTAGGAACCGGACACCAGCACCTGGGTGGTGACGCTGGTGAGCCGCTTGCGGGTGAAGAACGCCGGGGAGGACCGGCCCTTGTCACAGTCGGTGCCCGCGTCGCAGTTCAGGTCCCACGGGGTGTCGTACCAGTACTGGGAGCCTGTGGAGATGGACGAGCAGGTGGTCGAGCTGTCGGGGATGCACCGCTCACTGCTGGTGAAGTTGACCTTGGCCAGCGCCTTCGCCGAGTACATGGCCGTGGACTTCAGCCCGTACTCGATCCGGTCCACCGTCCCGCCGCGTACGTACGGCGTGTCGTCGGCGGCGGTCAGGTTGCGGCCGTAGGAGTTGGTCTCCTTGTCGTAGTAGTACGCGAGCGCGTTGCCGTGCGGGTCCACGACGTAGTCGAGGTTCCAGCGCCAGCCCTGCTGGCACCAGGACGCCGCGAACGTCGAGGCGTTGCATGGCTCATCGGCGTTGTTGCCGAAAACCGGCACCGTCCATGTCGAGTCGGTGGTCTCGTTGCCGCTCGCCCAGCCCGGCAGCCGGTTGTAGCCGAAGTAGTACTGGGTTCCGTCGGGGGTCGTCACCCGCCAGTACTCGTCCTTGCGGGCGCCGTTGGAGCGCACGTCGGTCGACGAGCCGTAGATCCGGTCGATCTTCGTGCCGTCGTCGTTCTGCAGCTTGAAGGAGTCGGTGCCGTTGGGCACCAGCTCCCCGCCCGAACCGTTCAGCGACAGCGTGGCGTTGTCGTACGCCCAGCACAGGTCGCCCGGCTTGTTCCCATCGGCGTTGGTCGCCCCGTCGTCGGAGCAGCTCTTGTAACTGCGCTCGATGAAGCCGGGCGACAGGTCGAAGCCGTCACCGACCCACGAGGCCTGGTTGTTGGTGTTGCCGGTACGGCCGTCGACGCCGCCGGAGGAGTACGAGAGCCCGACCTTCGGGGTCAGCCCGCCGGGCACCTGCGGCACCGCCATGTCGTACGACCACGCGAACGAGCCGCTGCTCTGATCCGTGCTCCAGGTCGACGAGGCGGACAGGGACGTGGCTTTGTAGTCGCCCGTGGCGCTGCTCGCCGAAGCGGTCGCCGCGAGGACGGTCGCCGTGCTCGCGCTGAGGGCGACAGAGTCCGCGGTCAGCGTCTGCTTCTCGGTGTCGTTGACGCTCTCCACCGGCTGGGTCGTACGGCACTGCTTCTTCTGCGGCGTCGTCAACGCACACGCGGGCAGCCGGACCAGGGTCAGCCGAGACGCGTAACCGCCGCCGTACAGGCCGGCGAACGAGGAGTAGTCCAGCCCGGCGCGCACCTTGCCGGCGCGCTGTGTGGCACCGCCCTGACGAGGAGTCAGTGTGAAGACCGGTCCGTCGACCCCCGTCTTCCGCGCCGCTTCGCGGGACAGCGTGTTCACGGTATAGGCGCCGATGGCCGCGTCCGCCGACCGCTCGCCCTTGGTGTCCAGGGTGAGCGGTAGCCCCTTGACCCGGGTCGTCTCCGGCCGCAGCGTGACCGCCGCCGCGCTCGCCTTCGGCCAGCTCGTGGCCGGCGCCTCGGCGGGCGTACGGGGCCCCTTCATCACCTTACGGGGCACCGCCTTGCCCGCAGGGCCACCGGCGACCGGCGACTCGGCCTGCGGCAGCTTGGGCTTGCGCCAGCCCTGGGCGACGGCGGGTACGCCCGACGCCTGTAACAGTGTCGCGGTCAGCACGGCGGCCGTGGCCATGGCCACCCGGCGCCATGGCCGGCCTGTTCTTATGCGTGGTCTGGTCTTCATGCGGGTCTGTCTTCCTCCCGTTGAGTACTCCGCGGGCAGCGGGGAGCCGCGCACGGCGAAGTGAGGTAGTTGGCCTGGGAACGGGCCGACCGTGTGCGGCGGCCGGCCCGTTCCCGGTGGCTGAGCCGGTCAGTCGCCGCTGGGAACGACGGTCTCCACGCCCGGCGCACCGGCGGCGAGGTGATCGATCTGGGTCTCGGTCAGTGCGCCCTGGAAGACCCAGACGTCGGAGAGCGAACCGGGGAAGTACTGGCCGGACGTGGTCCCGGTCGTGTCACGGCCGAGCTGCAAAGTCTTCGCGGCCTTGTAGGTCAGTACGTCGTCGGCCCATGACACGGTGTCGGTGCAGCTCGGGTCGTCCTGCACCCCGTCGTCGTTGCTGTCGTCGCACGCGGTCTCCTGCAGCTCGCCGTTGACATAGAGGCGGACCTCTTTGGAGAAACCGTCGTAGACAAGAGCCACGTGGTTCCAGTCGGTGGGGCCGTAGAACATGCCGTTGCCGATGTCGGAGACAGCGGCAGAGTCGCTGTCGGAGTCAGCCGTGACGATCCGCCAGCGGCCCGGATCGGTGGCCGGGGTGGCGCTGGGTTCATAGCGCACCGCGAACGCACTCTTCTTGGATCCGGGAGCGCTCATGACGGTGACCGGACTCGTCGGAGTAGCGGCCGCCTGGACGAAGGCGCTGACGGTGAAGCTGGCGCTGGTGTCGACCGGCACCACGGGAGCCGCCGCGTAGTCGTCCGTGCCGTCGAGGGTGATGGTACCGTCGACGCCGCCCAAGCCGGCTTCGACCCCACCCTTCCCGGCCTGGGCGCCGTTGTAGAGGGTCATGGCGTTACCGGAGGACGAGGCATCGGGCGAGGTCAGCGGGGAGCCGGTGGCCGTCTCGAACTTCCAGCGGCCCTTGACCACCGCGCGCTGCTTGAACAACTGCTGCACCTCACCGGCCGACACCGGCCGGTCGAACAACCGCACGTCGTCGATCTGGCCGGGGAAGAACACGGTGGGCGTACGCTCGAACGCGCCGGCTCCGATCTGCACCGCGCCCCCGGCGTACCAGGTCGGAAGCAGGGCCACGGTTCCGGCCAGGGTGCCGTTGACGTACAGCGAGAGCGTGTCGGCCACGGTGTCCTGCACGCCGACCAGATGCGCCCACTCACCGCCGTAGGCGGTGGTGCCCTCGGGCTGCATGGCCCTCACCACCGTGGAGTCGGCGGTGTCGGCGCTGCGCTGGGCGAATACCCAGCGGTCGTAGGAGTTGGAGTAGTACAGCGCCGGTCCCGTCACCGTACTGCCGATCTGCGCGAAGACGGTCGCGGTGTGCGTCGGTTTGGTCTTGGACAACTTCACCCAGGCCGAGACGGCGAAGCTGTACGAGGTGTTGATCTGCGGGGCGCCGGTGGTGGCGTAGTCGTCGGTCCCGTCCAGGGTGAGCGCGTTGCCGTCCACACCGGCCGCGCCCGTCGTGGCGCCGCCCTTGAGGACCGCGGGGTTCACATCGGCCCGGCCGCTCAGAGCGGTCGCGTCGGCAGCGTCGTCCATGTGGAAGACCGCGCGTGCCGGACGGCCGCCGATCGAGTTCGAGCTGTACAGGCTCGCCACGTCGGCCGCCGACAGCGGCTTCTCGAAGGTCTTCACCTCGTCGATGGCGCCGGGGAAGGGCGCCGTCGGTGTGCCGCTGAGGAAGCTGCCGCCGATCACCATGCCGCGCCGCGCGTTCCAGGCCGTGGAGTAGGCCGTGGACCCGGCCAGCGCACCGTTGACGTACAGCTTCAGCAGCTGCTCGCCGGCGGAGTAGATGCCGACCAGATGCGTCCACTCCCCGGCCTTGACTCCGCCCGCGGCGGCCTGCATGGCCCGGACTGGGGTGGCACTGGTGCTGTCGGAGCTGTACTGGTTGAACACCCAGCGGTCATACCCCTTGGAGTAGTACAGCTCGAACCCCGGTGCGTTGTTGCCGCGTTGGGAGGCCACGACCGCCGCTCCGGACGGCATGGCGGACAGCTTGACCCAGGCCGACACCGAGAAGCTGACGTCGGTGTTGATGGTGGCGGTGTCGGTGTCGGCGTAGTCGTCGACGCCGTCGAACTGCACCGCTTTGCCGAACTTGCCCTCCACGTTCGGTGTCGGGCCGTTGTGCAGGGTCGCGGTCTGCTCGGGTGCGCTGCCCGCTGCCTGGGTGGCGCCGGCCGCCTCGTCCATGGACCAGTCGGCACGCTCACGCTGCCCCGCCTTGACCCGGAACTGGTAGGTGCGGATCTCGGAGCCGTTGCCCGCGGAGTCGAAAGACCGCGCCGTGAAGGTGTTGAGGCCCGGCTTGACCGGCAGTACCGGCACGATCTTTGCCGCTCCGCTCGAGGTGGTGACCGTGTTGGCCGAGATCGGGTCGCCGTTGAGGCCGAACCAGTACTTCGTCACGTCGGAGACGGCGCCGGTGATCACGAAGTCGCCGTACTGACCCACTCCGTCGTACCAGGGGTCGTCGGGGTCGTCGGGATTGGAGGCCGGGTAGATGGCCGAAGAGATGGCCGGCGCCTTCGGCACGCTCGTGTCGTACACGAAGTAGCAGGCGGTCGGGTCACCCGTGTACGACCACGGTGAGTACTGGGCCCCGTCGTAGGAGTGGACGTACCAGTTCACCGTCTTGTTGGCGGGGATGGAGGACGGCAGGGTGATCGCGAAGTCCGAGCCGGACTTCTTCGCCGTCGTCAGACCGGACTTCCAGCGGGTGACCACACCCTTGCCGTCACCGGTGTCCCAGCTCGCCCGGAACTCCACGGAGACGGAGTCGCCGTCGGGGTCCGTGATGTCGTTCGCGTAGATCTTGCCCAGCGTGCGCACCCGCGCGGCGGCGGCGGGCTTCTTGCACGAGCCGCCGTACTCCATGGTCAGCTGCGACATCTTGACCTGCGGCGGCGGGCGGTTGTACTGCACGCGCAGATAGGCGTCGTCCGAGAACCGCTTCCAGGCGTTTCCGTCGGTCTCGCTCGCGGCCTTCATGCCGAAGGTCATCGTCGACCACTTCTTGTCCGCCGCCTGCTGCACCGCGGACTTCACGTCGAACTCGGCGTCCTTCGCGGCGCAGCCGGTGAATCCGTAGGCGAACGACTCCGTCTTCAGGTGATCGATCCAGAAGGCGTCGTTGTCCTGCGAGTTCCAGGTCGTCGAGGAGGAGATGTCCTTGGTACGCCACAGCTCCACGCCCCGGGCCGAGCAGGACGCCGACCAGGTGTTGCGGACCACGAACTCCGCCTGCAGCACGGTCCGGCCGGCGAACTTGGAGGTCGGGATGCGGTAGAAGAGCCGCTTGGTGTCATACGGCGCGCAGTACGACCAGTTGCAGTACCCCAGGCCCGCGTCCGAGTCGAAATTGAACTTCCACTGCGGCGACGACGCCCAGTACTTGGAGGCCATCGTCCACGCCGCGGCCTTCGGGGAGTACCACTGGGGGTCGATGAACACGGGGTACACCGTGTCCTTGCCCCTGAGCACGCCGGTGTCCGGTGTCAGCACCAGAGTGTCCTGCGCGGCGGGAACCTCCACGCCGACCGGCGCCACATTTCCGGACTCCGCAGCGACGGCCTCGGAGGCGTCCGACCCGCCCTCGGACGCGGTGGGGCCGGCGGCGGCGGTAGGGCTGGCGGCGGCTTCGGTGCCGGCGGCCCCGGCCACCGAGCTCCGTGAGGTGCTCGGCGACGCCGTTCGGGCGAGCCCGGTGGCGGACTGGGACTGCCTCGCAGTGCCGGGCGCCTTGGTGCTGGAATCCCACATCACGGGGCGGGGAGCCTCGAAGACCGCGCTTCCGGCTCCCTGGTCGATCGCCGCCAGGCCGCCGTCACCGGTCTCCTTGATCTGCATGCCCTCGGTGTCCAGCTTCAGGCGCAATTCGCTCAGTTCCGTACTCGCCGCGGCCTCAGCCGATTTGACGACCAAGAGCTGGGAGAAGCTGTCCTGCTGCGCCGTCATCCGCAGATCGACACCGGGCAGCACGTCCGGGTAGGTGGCGGTGTTCCCGTTCAGCTCCGGGGAGGGCAGGTCCTTGGGCCAGGACAGCGCCAGTTCACGGCCGTTCTTCGTCATCCGCACCAGCGGGGACGAACCCCCGCCGGAGAACGTCAGACCGACGGTCGTGGCCTTGGGTACCACCGCTCCGTTCGCGCCTCGGGTCAAAGTGGTGTCGATGTCCCGCCACACGCCATCCACCCGGGTCCGCACCGGACGCAAATGCTCCCGGGCTTCCAAGTGCCCCTCCGGGGTGGCGTACACCTCGCTGCTTTCACCGCGCAACGAGAAGATCTCTACCGACTTACCCGTACGTGCGGCCTCGTCCAGCGCTTTGGAGTCCTCGCCACCTCCGTCGTCTCCAGCGGCCTTGGCCGCCCCACCCGTTTCAGCGGTCCCGACGGCCTTGGCGGCATCGACGGCCGAGGCATCGGCGTTCTCGCCGGCCACTGCCATGGCGCTGTTGGATGCGCTCGCCGCCAGCACTAAGGCCGCGGAGAGCACCACGCCGGCTGCGCGTAGCCGACGTCTCCCCCCGTGCGTATTCATATGAACTGCTCCCCCACAACGCCGCGTTGGGCTATGACTGGATGTTTTCAATCAAACAGACCGCAAGGTACGGGCACTTCCAGTCCGTTAACCAGAGACTCACAAGTGGACAAAGGCCACGAGATCCACTAATCAAGTGAAGCCGGGGTGTGAAGTACTTCACGTTCGCTCCACAAAATCGCCACGTTTCGGCACTAGTGGCTCAATTTGTCATGTACGCCTGCGTCAGCACGCCCCCGAACATCCGAAGCGCGGATGACCCGGCACCGAGACAGCAGATGGCGACCATCATGGCGATCGAGGCGCCCGCGATCAGCGTGCCCGTGCCGACCGAGCCGGAGAGGGCAGAGACCGGCAAACGCCCCCCTCCGCCGGGCCGGGCTCGGAAACGAGACATGTCGGTTCTTCGAAGTTGAGCGGTGAATCCGTCCCGGAATCGGCGAATCCGGGCCACTCGAAGCACCAGCAGGACCTGGTCACGACCACTCGAGCTGGCCCAAATCCACCAGCCTGACCGGCCTGGCCCGCGTGAAGGAAGGACGCAAGCCCGAACCAACCGCTTCCGTGATCGACACCCAGAGCGTGAAGACCACCAACGTGCCCCTGACCAGCCAGGGAACCGACGCCGCCAAGAAGATCGTCGGCAGGAAACGAGGCATCCTCACCGACACGCTCGGACTCATCCTTGCCGGGACCGTCACCGCCGCGAGCCTCTCCGAGAACGCCGTCGGAATACGCCTCCTCGACCAGGCCAAGAAGACCTACCCGACCATCTCCAAGGGCTGGGTCGACACCGGCTTCAAGACGCCGTCATCGAGCACGGCGCCAGCCTCGGAATCGACGTCGAAGTCGTCAACAGACACGGCAGCTGTAGTTCTTGATCATGGTTGGTCGTGACGGTGGTGTCTTTGCTGGTGGCAGGCGGTCGCGACTGCTTGGTGATGGCGTCGCCAGGCGGTCCAGTGCAGGACGTGCTCGCGGTCGCGGACGGGTGGCGGCAGCACGAGGGCTCGCAGGAGCCGGATGAGCTCGGGGCAGCTCAGCGGGACGAGCGCGGGCTCGTCCTCGGCGGCGTCGTGGACGGCGGTGGCCGTGAGGGCAAGGACGGCGGCGGCGATCAGGGAGAACCGTGACCAGCGCATCCAGGAGTTCCAGCAGGTCACCTGGCCCTGGTCGAGTCCGGTGAAGCCCTTGGCGAGTTGGAAGGTTTCCTCGATCCGCCACCTGCGACAGATCACTTCCACCAGCGTGCCGAGCGAGACGTCGCCGGGTGCCCAGCAGCGGAAGTAGGACACCTCGCCGGTGTAGCGGTGCCGCCGCGCGACCAGCACACTCGTCCCGGACTCCTTCTCGTTCCGGTTCTCGTCGGGAGCGTCGTCGGGGCGGACATCGAGCCAGGCCCAGTCGTACTCGCGGGCACCCTTGGTGCCGTGTCCGGTCTGCCGGCGCATCCACTGCCCGGGCCGTACCTTGTTGATCATTTTGCGGGCCTCCGGCGTCCGGTCCCGTCGATGACCTGGTACGTGGCGGCGATACCAACGGTGTAGCCGAGCCCCAGCGCCCGTATGCCCCGGCGTACTTCGCGCCCGCAGTACACCTCGTCGCCCGCGAACCAGCGGGCCTTCAGGCCGGCGGCGAACGCGTCGGTGACCATGGCCAGCGCCTGCTGCGGCTTCGTCGCGAAGGTGATCTCCAGCGGCACTCCGGCGACCTCGCGGCGTTCCTCGTCCGCAGCCCAGTCCGCCGGGAGATACAGGGCCCGATCGATGATCACCTTCGTCGTCGCGGTGACCGCCGCCAGGTGCACCGCCACCTGGCACAGTCCGACACCGCCGATTGCACCGGAGTATTGCCGGCCGGCGCCCACGCAGTCCGTGGACGACTTCGCATCCCCTGTCTCGTCCGCCACCAACACCACGCTCTGGCCGGCGAGTTCATCGATCACGAGGCAGGCGATCTCCTGCCGGGCCCGCTCATGGTCGAACCGGGCGCGCGAGAGCAGGTGCTGCAGCCGGTGCGGGCCCGGATGTCCCAGAACTGCGCGAGCGTCCAGCATTTCCGCGTGTCCACCTCCGGCAACAGCCCCGCGACCAACTCCGCCGCCGTCGCCCGGGCTTCACGTCGCGCAAAGCAGCCCGCGACCTCCCGCATCGCCCTCCCGAACGCCTCGCCCCACGCCCGCTCGGCTATCGTTGCCTCCACGGCCACCGCGTCTTGATACGTCGTCACAAACGTTCATGATCACTGTGGCCGTACTCATGCCCGCAACCCGCCCCGGCAACACGCTGACCAGCCCGGACGCTGGAACTACAGCTGCCGTGACTGTCCCTGAAGCCTGGCGAAAAAGCCCTGGCGAGGGTGAAGGTCACCATTCCCCGGTCAGCTTCGACGGGAGAGCGCTACGCGGTGATCTGGGCGCAAAACAAGGACACGACGGATTCCACCCACAACGTCGGCGTCATCAGCCGCGTCGGGATCCGCATGTACCTGGATGTGGGCGAGGGCGGAGAGCCACCCTCCGCATTCCGCATCCAAGCGCTCCTGGCGCACAGGACCAAGGCCGGAATTCCCATCGTCACCGCGCGTGTCCGCAACACCGGAGGGCGCGCGCTGGACCTGAAAGGGAAGCTGGATCTGGCCGACGGACCCGGCGGTCTGCGCGCCGGACCATTCTACGTTGAACCCGGAACTACGCTGCTGCCAGGGAAAGTCGGCACCGTTTCCACCAACCTGGATCCAAAGCTGCCCGACGGCCCGTGGAAAGCCACCCTGAAACTCGAGAGCGGCATGGTCAGACAACAGGTCTCGGCCACCCTGGAATTTCCGCCCAACGGCTCCACCTGGACCGCGGACCTGGGGGATATCACCAAGCCGGCCACCTGGTACGCGGGCGGCGCCGCCCTCCTGGCGGCCGCCGGCGCAGGCGCCTTCGCCATGAAACACCGGAAAGCAGCGCGATCGAGGGAGTGAGGCAGAACCCAGCCTCGCGCGTTCACGAGCAGACTCGCCCAAGGGCAGGTGAACCCTGCCGAGCCGCCCGAGACCGTAGCGCGCCTGTTCCCTGGCCCTCGAGAAGTCCGATCCTGGCAGCGACGCGCGTGCCGTTGGCAGCAGGCTCCTGGCGCGAAGCACCGGAGCGACGACCTGCGTCTCCGTTCTGCCGATGGAGTGACCGACTACCCCTGAAGAAATTCTCGATCGACGTCCGCCTAAAAGTACAAGGCACACAGCTCCATTGGTCGGAATGCGTCACGCACGCTCGAACCGCAGCGGCAGCAAAAGAGACAATTCCCGGGCGAGGAAGAGTAGCGGGGCATATCCGCGTGTGCGGTCCCGCAGGCAGGGTCGGTGCTGCTAGCCCGGCGTGTTCGGACTGGTGGCGCCCGACCCCACGGTCTCCCGCCTCATCGACCCCCTCGCCGCAGCCGAGCCCAAGGCCCTCACTGCGATCCGGTCGGCGCGGGCCGAAGTGCGGTGACGGGTTTGGGAGTTGGCCGGGGCTCGTCGCGTTCCCGGCACCCCAGCTTCCCGTGGGCACCAGGGAGCGGCAGGAGGCCGAGGCCGAGTTCCAGGGCGAGGGACACGGTGACGACGGCGTAGTCGACGTTGGCCGCCAGGATCTGCCTCGGAGCGCTTGGAGGAGGTGGAGCGTACGAAGGCGGTACGGCGCGGCAGATACGTGCGCACGTGGCGCGGGTTGCCCGCGGGTTCGACGGCGACCCGGCACGAGTCACCCGCGGCGACCATCGGTCACCGCTCGAACAGTCACGACCATGGCGGCACACGGACCCGCGGCGCCATCGAACTACCGCGCGCCCGACCGCGTTCCCGGGCCGGGCTGCCCGGTGGTCCGCGGCAGTGCCTGTTCGGCCCAGATCACCTTGCCCTGGGGGGTGTACCGGGTGCCCCAGCGCTCGGCCATCTGCGACACCAGGAACAGGCCCCGGCCTCCCTCGTCCATGGTCGCCGCGTACCGCAGATGCGGCGAGGTGCTGCTGCTGTCGGCCACCTCGCAGATGAGCGTACGGTCGTGGATCAGCCGTACGTGGATCGGCTCGGAGCCGTAGCGGATGGCGTTGGTGATGAGCTCGCTCAGGATGAGTTCCATGCTGAAGCCGAGCTCGGACAGGCCCCACTCGTCGAGCTTCCGGGACACCGTCTCGCGCATCCCGGCGACGGCCGCCGGGTCGAGCGGCACGTCCCAGTCGGCGATCCGGTCGGGCGGCAGCCCCTGGGTGCGGGCGATGAGCAGGGCGACGTCGTCCTTGGGACGCCCCGGCAGCAGTTCGTCCAGCACGGCCTGGCAGCTCTCCTCGGGCGACCGGTCGGGGTGCCCCGCCAGCGCGTCACGGAGCAGTTCCATGCCCACGTCCAGGTCGCGTCTGCGGTCCTCGATGAGGCCGTCGGTGTACAGGACGAGCTGGGCGCCCTCCGGGATGTCCAGTTCGGCGGTCTGGAACGGCAGGCCGCCCAGGCCGAGGGGAGGTCCGGTCGGCACGTCCACGAAGGTGACGGCTCCGTCGGGGTGGACGAGCGCGGGCGCCAGGTGCCCCGCACGTGCCATGACGCAGCGGCGTGTCACGGGGTCGTAGATCGCGTACAGACAGGTGGCGCCCACGACGCCCGCGGCGGCATCCGTGTCCCGCTCGTCCTGGTCGATCCGGCCGACCAGGTCGTCCAGATGGCTCAGCAGTTCGTCGGGGGGCAGATCGAGGGTGGAGAAGTTGTGCACCGCGGTCCGCAGCCGCCCCATCGTGGCGGCGGCGTGCAGGCCGTGGCCGACCACGTCGCCGACGGCCAGCGCCACCCGGCTCCCCGGCAGGGGAATCACGTCGAACCAGTCCCCGCTCACGCCCGACTGGGCGGGCAGGTAGCGGTAACCGACGTCGAGGGCGCTCTGCTCGGGCAGGGCCCGCGGCAGCAGGCTGCGCTGGAGGGTGACCGCCAGCGCGTGCTCGCGGGTGTAGCGGCGGGCGTTGTCGATGCTGACCGCGGCACGGGCCACCAGCTCCTCCGCCAGCGACAGCTCCTCCTCGTCGAAGGGCTCGTGCTGCTTGGCGCGCCAGAAGTTGGCCACGCCCAGCACGACACCGCCGGCCTGGATCGGGGCGGCGATGAGGGAGTGGATGCCGTAGTCGATGATCGCCCTGGTGCGCTCCGGGTCCTGCGCGTGCCAGCCCACGGCGGTCGACAGATCGGTCACCAGTTCGGAGCGACCGCTGCCGTAGCCGCGCGCCTGGGGCGTGGAGGGCACGAAGTCGATCAGTCGGCCCCTTTCGTAGAGCGGATGGTCGTTCCGGAGGCCGCACACGGCGATGCGTCGCAGGTCCGTCGCCGTGGTGGCCGGCTCCTCGCCGTGCAGCACGGCGTCGGCCAGGTCGACGGTGACGAAGTCGGCGAAGCGGGGGACCGCGACCCGCGCCAGCTCGTCGGCGGTGCGCCGCACGTCCAGGGTGGTGCCGACGCCGAGTCCGGCGTCGTACAGCAGCTTGAGCCGCTCCCGTGCGACCTCCGCCCTGCCGGTGACCGCCTGGAGCTCGGTGGAGTCGCGCAGCGTCACCACCGTTCCCTCGACGCCTCCGTCGCGCCCCGTGGGCCGCTGGTTGACCGCGAGCAGCCGCTCCCCGGCGAAGTGCACCTCATCGGTGGCCTCGCGCCCGGAGACGAGCAGCTCCACCATCTCGGGTTCGAGGCTCGACAGCTGCGACACGAGTCGTCCCTCGGCGTCGGGGGGCAGCTCCAGCAGCCGTCTGGCCTCGTCGTTCGCCAGCAGCAGACGCCCGTCGCCGGCGACGATGAGCACTCCTTCGCGTACGGAGTGCAGCACCGTGTCGTGGTGGTCGTACATGCGGGTCATCTCGTCCGGGGCCAGGCTGTGGGTCTGCCGTCGCAGCCGCCTGACCACCAGTGCCGTCACCCCGGTGGACACCACGAGCGCTCCGGCCCCGGCGCCCAGGATGATCGGTAGTTGCCGGTTCACCTCACTGGTCACGTTCTTGACCTTCAGACCGGCCGACACCAGGCCCACCACCTTGTGCCCGGTGTCCTTGATGGGGACGGTGGCCTGCACCTCGTGGCCGAGCGGGCCGTGGACGCTCTCCGTGTAGACCTTCCCCGCCAGCGACGGCCCGATGGTGCCCACGAACCGCTTTCCGATCAAGCCCGGTATGGGGTGGGTGTAGCGGATGCCCTTGGTGTTCATGACCACGATGAAGTCGACCCCGGCGGCCTTGCGGGCCGCCTCGGTGGCCGGCTGGAGGATCTTGCTCGGGTCGGGGGTCCGCAGTGCCGCCACGACCCCGGGAGAGTGCGCGAAGGTCTCCGCCGTGGCTACGGAGCGGCGCTTGGCCTCGGCGGTGGTGTCCCGCTCCGACTGCAGGGCAAGGGCGAACACACCGCAGGCCACGAGCAGCACGATCAGGGCCACCTGAAGAACGAACACCTGCCCGGCTACGCTTCGCGGGCTCCTGCTGACCAGTGGCCTGAGTGAAAGGCGTCGAAAACCGGCGAAACGATTCGCCATGTGACCTTTCTAGCACTGGTGA
Source organism: Streptomyces sp. NPDC111656 (assembly GCF_055656965.1). NCBI lineage: Bacteria > Bacillati > Actinomycetota > Actinomycetes > Kitasatosporales > Streptomycetaceae > Streptomyces > Streptomyces sp. NPDC111656. The sequence goes on along the minus strand of NZ_JBVKCA010000009.1, from coordinate 208,718 downwards.
TCCCGAGCGGCCATGGCCCACCCGTGACCCGTGATCGCCCAGGGACGCGCCCACCCGCCGAGAGCGGCGGCACGAGCGCGACTGGCGGCATCCCTCCGCTGTACCGTCTCCGGGGACGATCACCGGGAGGGGCGGGATGACGATTGATCTCCGGTTCGGTTGGGAACTGAGCGGCACCGGTTGGGCGACCTGCCGCATCGCGGACAGCTCTTCGGAGTGGCAGGGCTTCGCCAGCTACCTCACCGATGCCCTGGCCGACCTGCTCCACGGCGTCGCGGGTCTCTACGGCACCTTCGCCGTCCAGCGCTTCTCCTTCGACCTCGAACCGGCCGAAGCGAGGTGGGTCCTCCGCAGCAGGGGCTCGGAGGTCGACATCGCGATCCATCGGTTTCCCGACATGTCCACGAGCTTCGATGCGCCCGACCGGGAAGGCACACCCTCCTGGACCTCCACGCAGACCCGCAGCCTCCTCGGGCACGTCGTCATGGAGGCCGCTCAATCGGTGCTTCGGCTCCACGGTGAGGACGGTTATCTGACGAAGTGGCTCGAGCACCCGTTTCCCGTCGCCGCCCTGCAGGACCTCCGTCGACTGCACCTCCAGCACGACGGGTGTGAACGCGAGCACGATGTGGCGTTTCCGTAGCTTGGCCACACCTGGGCGCACCTGGGCACACCCGGGTTCACAGGGCGATCAGGACGATCGTGATGAGCACGGCGATCACGGCGAAGCCGACTCCCATCACACAGCCCGGGTTGTTCGTCAGGTCGGAGAGCCGGGACGTGAGGGTGGGGGGTCTCGGCGGGGTGGAGGAGGGTTCCGGGACCGTCGTGGGGGCCGGGACGGTGTAGGGCGGCTGGGAGGCGGAGGGCGGCTGCGGGGCGGAGAGCGACTGCGGGGCGGAGGGGGCTCGCTCGCCCCGGCTGAGCACGTCGCGCAGGATCTGCTGCCACAGGACCGGCGGCAGGTCGGGGACCTGGCCGTTCGCCGGGGCGATGATGCTCTGGCGGAGCCAGTTGCCCCCGGTGGGGTGGCTGTCCCGGGTCATGCGGTGGAGCAGCTCACGCAGATCGCGCAGATAGCGTTCCTCCCGGGCCAGCGGGGCGACGGCCCAGGTGAAGAGGTCGGCAGCCCGGGTGACCATGGCCGTCCTGGACACGGGTTCCGGGCCCTGTCCGTACGGCGTGAAGTACAGGCCGTTGTGGAGCACCTCCGCGCACAGGTCGTGCCGCATCTCCGGTCGGCGCTCCTGGAGGCGGTGCTCGTTCCCCAGCTCGTCGAGCAGGAGTTCCACGGACTCCGGTGGCAGATCGCCGGAGCGCAGCTCGCCCAGGAGCAACTCGTCGGGCAGGGTGCGCAGACGCGCCGCCAGAAGGCTGCGTTGCATATGGTTCCCGCGCCGATGGTCACGGAGGTCCTCGTGGAGCCCGTACGCCTCGTGGGCGGGAGTCCGGACCGGCGCCCGGACCGGCGTCCGCAGCGGCCGCGGAGGGGCCATGGAGGGAGAATCCTCGGGTGCCGGGGCCGCGTAGGTGTCCGGATACGGGTCGGCGTACGAGTCCGGATGCGGGTCCGAGTACGCATCCGGGTGTGGGTCCGAGTACGCATCCGGGTGTGGGTCCGAGTACGGATCCGGATGCGGGTCGAGGTGCGGGGCGGGGTACGCGTACGGCTTCGGGGGCCGCGGCGGGGGCGTCGTCTCGGCCTGTTCCCGGTCCCCGTCCCCCTCATCCCCCTCGTCCCCCTCCCCGACCGGGCCCTGCTCCGCGGAGCGGGGCACGGGCGCGTCGGTGCGCGGGCCGGTCCGGCGGTCGGTGCTGAGGATCTCGCGCAGCAGGACGCGCCGCCGCGCCCACTCCAGCCCCGCGCCGCCGGCGAGCTCATCGACCAGCTGGGGCACCCCGGCGGCGGCGTCGGGATGCGCGAGGAGGTGATCCAGGAGGTGGTCCACCAGTCGGGCGGCCGCCTGGTGCTCGAAGTGGGGGGTGACCCGACGGCCCGTGACCCGGGCCAGCGGACCGGCCCCGCCCGCGTCCGGCTCCCAGTGCGGGACGCACGTCAGACGCAGCTGATGGGTGTCCACCGTGTCGTGGGTGGCGAACGTCCACTCCTGCCCCAGCCAGCGCCCGAAGAGCAGGAACAGCCCCAGATACGCCACCGGCACGGTGTCCTGGTCCGGCCAGCCGGGCTGCCCCTTCTCCTCCGCGAGCAGCGACACCCGCTGCGCCGGATCGCGCAGCCACTCCGCGGCGACCAGGATCAGCGCGTGCTTGACCGCCGGCAGCAGCTCCAGCATGGCCGGGAGCCGCTTGCGCGCCACCGCGTCGAGCTGGGCGCACTCGATCACGCGCAGGCGTCCGGAGGCCTTCTCGGCGGACTCCCGGCTGCCCCAGCCGCCGTACGAGAGGCCGAGGCACTGGCGGGTCTTCAGGGTTCCGGGGTCACCGATCAGGACATGGCTGATCGTGCTGGGCCGGCCGCCGCGGTCGGTGGTGGGCCAGCGCTGGACGAGCATGACGTCGCCGTCGCGGGACAGGGTGCGTACGACGCTCTGCCGTGCGGCGGCCGTACCGGACACCCACAGCAGCGGGCCCAGCTCCCGGCCCAGCTCCTCGGCGCGTTCGGCCGGGCAGGAGTGGGCGACGGCCTTCATGCCGGTGCCCTGGCGGCCCTGGTTGCCGTCCCACCGGAAGACGACCTGGTGCACCGAGCCCCCGGCACCACCACCGCCCGGCCCGTGCGCGCCGGCCTGCTCCCCGTGGGCGGCCGGACTCCTACGATCCTGGAAGTCGCTCACTCGATCCTGGAAGTCGCTCACTTCGCCTCACCTCGCGCGGATCCCACGGCTCCCACCGCTCCCCCGGTCCGTCCGGCCCTCGCCGACGGCACCGCCTCGAACGCGGGCGCCTCTCCCACGGCGAACGCCTCGGCGCCGCCCGGCACTTCGACCATCCCGTGCAGCGCCAACAGCGCCAGCAGCGGCTCCAGCACCCGCCGGGGCCCCGCCCCCGCCGGATAGCGGCCCTGGTCCTCCTGGCCGCCGGTGGCCGACGCGACGTGCAGGGTGCACCGGCGGATCGCGTCGAAGGGACGCAGCCAGGCCGCACCGGCGTGCTGCCGCAGCAGCCCGTACACGTCCCGGCTCTCCTCACGCGTCCGTTCGGGATCGAGGGAGGTGGCCGGTGCCCGGCCGAGCCACCGGTCGACGGGCGGCTGGAACCGCAGGAGGTCCGCCTTGCCGAGCACCATCGCGGCGGCCACGTCCAGATACGGTCCGTTCTTCGGCAGCCGGTCGAGGACGGTGCCGAAGGCGAGGTCGCCGTCCCGGTTCACCTCGACACCCCAGCGTTCCCTGGCGTGGTCCAGATGTGGCAGCGGAAGGGCCAGCGCCGGGTCGACGACGAAGATCAGGGCGTCGATCCCGAGCAGGAAGCGCAGCGCGGCGTCGGTCCGTACGAGGTCCTCGCCGCCGAGGTCGAAGAAGGCGACCGGACGTACCTGCCCGTGGGCGTCGGTGATGAGGAGGGACTCCACGAAACGCGCGAAGCCGTCAAGGCCGAGGGCGCCGGTGTGGTCGAGGACCTTGCCGTTGCGCAGCGGCTGCACCCGTTCCCGTACGAACCGCGCGTGCTGCTCCGGGTTGACGGACTGCCACTTCAGGCCGAACGGCTCCAGGCCGCCGTCGGTGATCTCCGCGATCATCTGGGTCAGCAGATGGCTCTTGCCGGTGGACGACTGGCCGACCATCGCGACGGTCAGCGGGCGGCCGTAGGTGAGGTAGGGCACCGGGATGAAGTGCTCAGGGAAGTCCCGGTCCGCGGTGCACTTCTGGACGGCACCGCGCATGACGTCCTGGCGGCGCAGGGCGTTGCCGATCGTCGAGACGTCCAGCGGCTTGTACTGCATCCTGCTGTCGGTGACGAAGAGCTGGGCGAGGTCGAGCTGGATGTGCTCCAGGCAGTACGGGCACAGCACCTGGCCGTCGCTGCTGCGCCCGGCCGGTGTCCCGGGCCCCTGGTGGGTGACGGGTGCCTGCCGCTTGAGGCGCAGCGCCTGCTCGAACGCCTCCCGGTGCGCGCGGGTCTCGTCGGCGGGCACGGTGAGCGTGACGCGCCGGGCGGCCCCCGGCGCCAGCAAGTCGAGCAGGTGGGCGGGGGTCGGCCGGTCGGCCGCCAGCGGGGCGAAGGCGCCCCGCAACGTCTCGGCGAGCACCCGGTGTTCGCCGAGGTCGGTGGGTGCCCGGTCACCGGGACCGGGCCGGCCGGTCACCAGCTGGTAGAGCACCTGAGCGGCGCTCCACACCGCGTCCCGGGAGTCGACGAGCCCCTCGCCCCTGCGCTGTTCGGGCGAACAGTAGGGCGCCCGGCCCCACCGGGTCCTCGGCCCTCCGGTACGGGCCGCCCCCTCCAGTCCCCAGAGCTGGACCGAGGCGCCGTCCCAGAGCACGGTGGCGGGCGAGATGCCCCGCAGTACCAGCTCCTGGCTGTCCAGCAGGCACAGGGCGAGCATCAGGTCGCGGGTGAGGACCCGTTGGTCGGTCGCGGACATCACATGGGTACGCGCGATGGCGGCGCCGCGCGGCGCGGCGTACAGCAGGAACGGCTCGGCCGCGTCCAGTTCGTAGCCGACGATCCTCGGGAAGAGCGCCGTGTACTCCGTGTCGTCGAGCGCCCGGTGCAGGTGCAGGGCGGTGCCCGCCTCCGCGTCGAGCAGGGCGCGCGCGGCCGGGTTCGCCGCGTCGGTGGCGTTCAGGCGGACCTGGACGCACTGCTGCCCCTCGTCGTCGAGCAGTGCGTTGCGGATCAGCTGGGGCAGCAGCGGATCGCGGCGGGACTCGGGGCCGAAGCGGACGGGGGCGACCCGGCGCCGGCCCGAGGGGACGGTGAACGCGAGCGTCTTCCAGCGCGGACCGTCCGGCTCCGTCAGGTGGGGGTGCGAGGTGCTGGTCACCAGTTGTCGCCGTCCTCACTGTCGTACGCGTTCTCGCGGTCGTACGGGTCGAGCCCGTCGGCCGGGGAGTTCTGGCGGGAGCGGACGGTGTCCACCACGCCCATCCGCAGCGGGGTGAGCCGGACCAGGCCGGCGTAGCGTCCCGAGGAGGTCCACAGCGTCTGCTCCGGCGGTACGCAACCGGTGGTCCGCCAGGTCTTCTCGACCTCGTCGCGCACGGCCTCCGGCGCGAACCTGATCCACACCGCGGCCGCCGGGTCCCGGCTGAGCAGCGTTCCCTGCTCGGGTGAGGAGAGTTGGACCACGGCCTGCCGGTCCGCCTCCGCGCCGACCAGGTCGGCCACCCGGCGCGGGTCGGTGCCCAGCAGGTTCGCCGAGCCGGCCCGGGTGCGGTGGTCGGCGGCGAACGGGGGCGGGGCCAGTACGCCGTTGTGCTGGAGGTGGCGGCGGGCCGTCGAGAGCAGGTCGCGGACCCGTTCCTCGGTGCGCCGGACGGCGAGGGCGCCGGCCTGGCCGCGCTCGACGGCACCCCAGTAGGGCTCCATCGCCACCATGGCGGCGTCCGTCAGATCACCGGCCAGGACGGCGACGAGCTCCGGTCCGCCCTCGCCGCTCTCGCGGTCCAGCCAGCGCGGAACTCCCGCGGTGCGCTCCGCCGACGGGTCGGCGGGCCCCGGGGACTTGGCGAACTCACCCCGCGCCTCGGGCTCGCCGGGCTCGCTCCAGGAAGCCCCGTCCTGCCAGGCGTAGGCGCTCGCCCAGTCGCTGTCCCCGTCGTCGGGCACCGCGAACGCGTCCGTCTCCAGGACCGAGGTGCTGGTCAGCCAGTCGTCCGCGTCGAGCGGCTCGGGACCGGGCGCGCCGGTGACCGTGGGCCGCTCGGGCTCGGGCACCGACTCGGCGGCCGCGGCGGCGGCCGCGGCGGCGGCCGTCGCCCGCAGCATGCCGGCGACGGACCGGGCCGCGTCGGCGCAGTGCAGGCGCTCCTCGACGGCCCAGTGTTCACGGACCGCCTCGGCCAGCAGCTCGTCGAGCCCGGCCAGGGCCCCCCGCAGCGCGGTGGTGGCGTGGAAGGCCGCCCAGGAGTCGATCGCGGCGCGCCACAGCCGGCGTGCCGTCTCCACCGCGACACCGAGGCCCGCCAGGAGACCGACGGCGCTCAGCCAGAGCGGGGGCTCGACCGCGTACGCCACCGCCACACCGGCCGCGGCGCCACCGAGTGCCGCGGCCCGGGGACCCCAGCCCCAGCGGCCCGGGCGTCCCGCGCCCCGCAGCCTGGACGCGCCGAGCAGCGCCACCGCGACGAACACCAGCGGGACGGCGATCGCCAGCGCCGCCAGGGGCCCCCGCCACAGGGCCCCGAGCAGCCCCGCCACGGCCGCCTCGGGCAGCGCGCCGAGCCCCGTGGCCACGGGGCCGTTGCCCACGGCGGGCCGCCGGGACACCGCTTCGGTGGAGTGGTCGGCGAGTTTGCGCACCAGTGCCGAACCCGGTACGGGCTCCACCCGCCCGGCCAGCCCGGTGAAGCGCTGGGCCACGGACCGCAGGGCGAGCCCTTGTCCCAGCAGCTTTCCGGCGAACTCCCGCAGGCCCTCGCCGATCCGCTCCCCCATGCCCTCGGCCGAGGGCACCCGCAGACCGAGGGCCCCGAGCCGGGCCGCCGTCTCGGCGGCGGACGGCGCCGTACCCGAGCCGCCGCCGCGCAGGGCCGTGCCGACGAGGTCCCGGTACTCGCCGAGCGCCTGGTGCGCCTGGTCGAGGTCCGCCTCGAACGCCTGCCTGCGGGAGGCCCACAACAGCCCGGGCAGGGACCGCAGTCCGGCCAGCGCGTCCTCGGCGTAGTCGAGGGCCTGTGCGCAGGCGGCGTACGTGCTGTCCGCCACGCCGCCCGGCTCGCGGTGCCGTTGGTCGCGGCCGCCCCGGCCCGCCACCAGACTCCGCAGCGGCTCCGGCAGATCGGCACCGGAGGAGGCGGTCACCAGCAGGTCGGGGGCGAGTTCGGTGTCCTCGCCCGCGAACCTGAGGAGCGCGTCGCGCCAGGCCCGGTCGCGCACCTCGAGCGGCAGGTCCTGCTCCAGCAGCCGCACGCCGGGCGCGGCGACGGCGTCGGGCAGCGCCCCGAGGACGTCGAGGACCTTCAGGTAGACGTCCGGGACCGACAGCACGTCCACCAGGACGGCGAGCGCCTCCGGGGCGTCGGGCTCGGGCTGTTCCAGCGCCGTGCGCGCGGAGCGCAGATCGCCCGCCCACAGCAGGGCGGTGCCCGAGGCCCGCAGCACCGCGGGCCGCACCAGGCGCCGGTCGGGCTGGAAGGCCTCGTCCTCGCCCGCGTACGAACCGGGTGCGCTGCCCACCAGCAGGACCAGGATCCTGACCTCGCCCACGGCCCGGTAGGCGGTGAGCAGTTCGTACTGCCGCTGGTGGTCGGTCAGCCCGGCCGGGGTGTCGACCACCAGGAACAGCGGGTCGTCGGGTTCGGGCAGCCCGGCCCTGCCCAACTGCCGGGCGACACCGGCCCGCAGGGCGTTGGCGGTGTCGAGTTCCGCCGCGCCGCTGCGCAGGTCCAGCTGGATGACGGTGCCGAGGTCTTCGGACGTCTTCACTCCGGGTCACCGTCCCAGGGGTTGCGGCGGAGGCGTTCGCGCTCGCCGTCGTCGTCGCCGTACGGGCCGGGGTCACCGGGCTCGTCCCAGGGCACCGAGGGCCGGTCGGCGGCTCCGGAGCGCCCGTTGACGCGGTCACCCCGCTCGCCGCGGTCACTCCGATCACTCCGATCACTCCGATCACCGCGGTCGGCGTCGTACCCGTCGTCGTGGTCGTCCACGGACGCGCGGCGCGGATGTTCCTCGGTGCCGTTCGGGTACTTGTCGAAGGAGGCGCGCGGTGCCGTGCCCCAGTCGTCGTCATCGGGCACGGCACGCCGGGGTTCGGGGAGCTCCTTGCGGACGTGCGGCGCGGGAGCTGCGCCGCGTACGTGCTCCAGCAGTGTGCGCAGCGTCGGCTGGACGGCGCGCTGGTCCCCGAACTCGGTGTCCAGCGCGGCCGGCAGTGTCTTCGCCCAGAACTCCCACAGCGGGCGCACCCATCCCTCGACCCGCTCGCCGCCGCGCTCCCGGCGCTCGGCCAGCAGCTCCAGCTGACGCGGGGCGGTCTTCTCGACGAGTTCGACGAAGAGCGGATGCGGTTCGCTCGCGCTCCTGGCGAGACCGAGCGGCTGAGCCCCCATCAGTTGACTGCAGTAGTCCTCCACGGTCCGTTCGTCGTCGAGGACGGTCCAGCGTTCGTAACTGCGCAGCAGCTCCGCCCAGCTCGACACCCCGCCGGGGAAGTCCCCCAGCCGCAGCCGGACGCCGGGCACATGCGCGCCCTTCTCGGGGTACAGCCGCAGCCTCAGCCGTTCCGGCGACGCCGGGTCGCCGTCCACCACGTCGACCTGGCCGTTCCACATGCAGCACAGCAGCCGGTGCAGGATGACGCGGCGGTCCTCCTCGCTGCTGACCATCCAGCTGTCCCGGTAGCCGAGCCGCTGCCGCCAGCGCAGTACGTCCTGGGCCTGCTCGGAGTCCTTCGCCCTGGCCCACTGGCGCAGCACCTTGCGGGCCTCGGGGACCTGGGTGAGGCTCATCTCGCTGCGGAAGAGGACCACGGTGACGGAGTCGCTCTCCACTCCCCGGTACTCCACGGAGTTCTTGGCGTCGGACGGCAGCCGCAGCGCCTTGCCGAGGTACTCCTGCACCTCCTCCACGGCCTGCACCCGCGGGTGGGTGACCAGGACCCGCAGCGGTCCGGTGCCCTCCGGGGTGAAGCCCACCGGCAGCAGCCCGGTCAGCTTGCGGCCGAACAGGTCGAGCGCCTCCTTGCTGACCTGGTCGGCGGCGTCCGCGTCGCCCGCCGCGGCGGCCAGCAGGGTGCCCATGGCCGGCAGCAGCGGGCGTTCCTCGAGGTGTTCGCCGCTCTCCGCGAACAGCCGGGTGATGCGGCCCTCCAGCTGTGCCTTGACGACCGCGACCGCGTTGTCCGGATTGCGACGGCTGAGGGTGTGGACCTCGCGCCAGGTGTCCCCGTCGATCATCCTGAGCAGGAGCGCGGCCTCGTCGTCGTTCTCGCGCATGCCCTCCCGGCGGATCAGCCGGGTGACCACGTCCTCGTAGAAGTGGTTGAGGGTGCGCTGCGGCGGCAGCAGATACGAGATCCCGGTGCGGTCCTCGTACAGTTCGAGGCCCTTCTGCTGGGAGATCTTGCGTTCCTGGTCGGAGTGTTTACGGAAGGCGTTGACCAGGCGTCCGAGGTCGGCCCCGGCGGTGGCCGCCGGGGGCTGCCACTGCTGCTGCTGTTCCCGCCAGGCCTCGTGCCACACGGTCCGGCTGCGCCACTGGTACCAGAGGTCCTGCTCCTGGAGCGCCGCCTGCACGTCGTCGTCGCCCCAACGGGCCGGTGACATGCCGGCCAGCCGACCCTTGATCCTGGGGGTCTTGGGCGGCTGATCGGTCACGCCCGGCGGGCGCTGGGGGGCACGGGAGCGGCTGTCGAGCATGCCGAGGAAGCCGAGCCGGGCGATCGGTTCGTCACTGCCGGGAACGCCTCTGACGATGCGTTCGGCGAGGAAGGGGTCCACGCTCTGGAGGAGTTTGTCGATGGCGGGGCGCGGGGCGAACCGGTCGGCCATCGAGGCGGCCTGGCGGTCGGCGAGGGACTGGAGGTCGGACAGCAGCCGCTGCATGTCCCCGATCCGTTCGCCGAGCGCCTGCTCGATGGCCTTGCCGCCGCGCGGCAGCGGATCGGGTTCCGGGACGGCCAACTGGGCGCGTTCCCACAGCTCTTCGAGGTGGGAGTCGGCGAACAGCTGCCGGATCAGCGGCACCGCGTTGTCGCGCAGCGCGGTGCGGGGCCGCTCCACGAGGTCGGTGACCGCCTCCCGCAGCAGCCGGCCCGCCACCAGGTCGGCCAGTTGGTCCATGGGGGCGGTCATGGACGCCACCAGGCTGGTGGAGACGCCCTGCCGGCCGATGCCGGTGGGGGACACGGCGCTGCGGTGCACGCCCCGGTTGATGAAGCTCGCGGCGAAGGTCTGGAAGTCGTCGTCGGTGGCCGTCGCCCGGCCCCGGGGGCGGCTGTCGCCCAGTTCGGTGCCGATCAGCGACATCACCAGGGAGACGATGGAGCGGCGCAGGTCGTCCTGGCGGATGCCGGCGGTCGGGCTGAACAGGAAGGCCGTGGGCAGGATCCCGGTGCGCAGGCGGATCGGTGTCGTGCCCGGATAGCGGATGCCGAGCCCGGAGTCGAGGTCGAGGTCCAGGTCGCCGATCTCCGTGCCCTCGCTCGGCGCGTTCTGCGCGTCGACCAGCCGGAACAGGTCGACCAGCGCACGGGCCGCGTTGAGCTCCGCCTCCCGTCCGCCGCCGCCCGCCGAGGAGAACGAGGACGGCATCACGACCAACGGGTAGATCTTCACCCCGTCGAAACGGCGCAGCTGGAAGGCGTGGTTGATCAGGTGCAGATAGTCCAGGAAAATCCCGGCGCCGGTGCCTCCGGCCACCGAGAAGGCGACGAACACGTCGCACCCGTTGACCTTGCCGCCGCCGAGCTCGGCCAGTTCACCGGCCGACTTGGCGATCGCGTCGATCGCCTGGAGCAGCGGCTCCAGGACCGGGGCGAGGCTGTGCCGGAGCGTGGCGAACAGGGCGGCACGTCCGACGGTGGGCAGTTGGCCGGCGCCGTTGTGCAGCGGAGTGACCTTCGGTTCGTCGATGCGCGGCGGCAGCCAGTCGGCGACCTCGTCGCGCAGGCTCGCCCTGAGCATCTTGGTCAGTTCGGGTGACGCGTCGAAGTTCGGCAGCAGGTTGTGGGTGGCCCGGGAGGTACGGGAGTACGCGGCCCGCAGCGAGGGGTCCACGTTGAACTGGGGCAGCCGCTGGAGGTCGGACTCGCTGTAGTCCGCGTAGACGAACTGGAGGCAGTCGGGCAGCTGGTAGGGGGCGTGTCCGCTGAGGTGGCTGAGCGCGACGCCGTCCGGCCCGCAGAGCTCGGCGCGCAGTTTGCGTTCGAGTTCGGCGCCGACCAGGCCACCGGTGCCGCCCAGGCCGACGAAGAGCATCGGCTGGAAGATCTTCATGGGTTTCCTCCCCGCTTGCGGCCGCCCTGGCGGCCGGTTCGTGCTCGGTACGTCCGTGCAGTGCGCGTGGCACGGCGGCCGGGCCGCGGTGCGGTGCGCGGGGGCGGCCCGGTGACGCGTCGGGCCGCCCGTGGCGTCACAGGTACGACCCGTACGAGCTCCCGCTCTCGCTCTCGCCGGTACCGGTCGCGGAGGTGGTGGAGCCCGCGGTCGTCCGCGCGGAGGTCCGGGGTCGGCGGACCTTCGAGGCGCGGGTGTCCTCGCCGAGGGCCAGGCTCAGCGTGTCGGTCAACTGGACCTGGCCGCGGGCGGGCAGCGGGGTCCGGCCGCCGCCGCGCTTGCGCAGGACCGCTCCGCCCTCGGGGCTGCGCTGGACGGCGTACGGGCCGTGGGCGCGCCGTTCGATGCGCGGGCTGCGGTGGGGTTCGACGACGGCGAACTCGTACCACTGCTTGTGTCCGTGTCCGGCGAGGTGCTCGCCGAGGACGTCGCCCTCCGCGGAGACCAGCCGCAGCACCAGGCCGAACGGGTCCCTGCGGGTGCGGCGCTGGCGCAGCCAGGCGAGGACCGCCACGGTGGCCAGCGCGATCAGTGCGGCGGCGGACACGAACGCCCACCAGTACTTCGCCCAGACACCCGGCTCGGGTGTCACCCGCACCGAGAGCGGGGTGCGCACCAGTGTCCGGTCGTGGTCGGTGGTGTCGACCACGGTGACGGTGCCGCCGAGTTGCAGTCCGCCGTCGCCGAGGCGGTCGCCGAAGACGTCGCGGGGGGCGACCTCGACCGTGACCTTCCGGGTGCCGGACTCGCCGGGCTTCACCTGGATCTCGGCCGGGGTCACCGTGAGCAGCCCGGACTTGAGGTCGGCGACGGACAGCCGCAGGGCGTGCGGGGTGTCGCTGGTGTTGTGGACGGCCAGCGTGCCGGTGACCGTGGAGCCGGGGTGGGTGTTCGCGGCGGGCAGTTCGAGCGCGGTGGTGACGGGCAGTGCGCCGGGGGCGATCTGGCCGCCCTCACTTCGGGTGTCGGCGCTCAGCCCCGAGGCCGTCAGCGTGCCGCTCACCTTCAGTGCCCCGTCGGCGCTCTTGGGGATCTCCGCGGAACCGGTGAAGGAGCCGTCGCTCGCCTTGGAGTCGGGCCCCTGGCCGTCGTCGGTGAGGCTCAGCGCCAGCGGTTCGAAGCCGTCGCCGGTCAGTTCACTGCGGACGCGCAGCCCCTCGTAGTCGCGCGCGTCCTTGATCTCGTAGCCCTCGCGGGTCTGCAGGCGCATGGTCACCGTGACCTTCTCGCCGGCCTGCGGGGACGGCGGGTCCATGGTGATGGCGCCGCGCAACTCGCCCTGCCACAGCACGCTGACGGCGACGGGCACGGAGCGGTGGCCCTCCGGCGCCTCGGCCTTCACGCGCCAGGTGCCGGGCACAGGATCGACGATCTTCAGCGCCTCGACGGTGCCGCTGCCGCCCGCCAGCTCGAAACCCGACTTGCGGTACGTCCCCGTGGTGGGGACCTGGTGGCCGTTGGGGTCGAGGTAGGTGATCTTCACCTGGGGGTCGCCCTTGTCGACGACGATGCTGCCCACGGTCGCCAGCGGGGAGATGCCGATCTCCAGGGTGGCGGGGGGCCGCTTGCTGGGGCCCTGTTCGTGGCGCAGACAGTGGGCGGCGGCGAAGATCTTCTCCAGCATGGGGCCGACGTCCTTGGCCCCGGAGACCTTGCCCGCGCTCGGGCGGGCGGAGGGCAGTTCGACGCAGCCCTTCTGGTATCCGCCGGCGGCGATCCGGTCGAGCTGCGCCTTGTCCGGGTCGGGTCCGAAGCCGAGCGGCCAGATCTGTACGTGCTGGGCGGCGGCGTTCTCGAGCTCCTGCGTCAGCTGCCGTTCGCCCTCGTCCTTGCGGTGCGCGGGGTCGCCGTACTTGGGGCTGTCCTGGACGTCCAGCTTTCCGTCGGTGAGGAGGAACAGCACGCGGGGCTGGGAGGAGTCGGTGCCGGTGGTGAGGTCGTGGACTCCCTGGCGTATCGCGCTCGGGAAGTCGGTGCCGGTGCCCTCGTTCTTCGTGCGGCCGCGCAGCTTGCCGACGCAGGTGCCGATCGTCTCGCGGCCCGCCGCGTCCAGCGTGGTGCGCGGGCAGACCGGGTCCACCGCGCGCTGGGCGTCGGACTCGGCGGCGGCGAAACCGAAGACGGTGGCGTGGGAGGACGAGGAGACGTCGCCGAGCGCGATACGTGCGGCGGCGGCCTTCTCGGCCTTCATGTCCTCGGGCGCGAGGCTGGCGGACTCGTCCACGGCGATGGAGTAGTTGACCGCCGGGAAGGCGGGTTCGGAATCCGCCGCCGGCACCGGATCATGACCGGCGGGTGCCAGCAGGGACACGAGCACCGCCATGCCGCCGAGCGCGCCGACCGCGGCGCGGCGCACCCGGCCCCTTCTTGTCTGCCGTCTTCCCGTGATGCTTTCCACGGCCGTCCCCCTGGTTCCTTGGTTCGTCTCTGTGTCGTGTACGTGCTGTGCCGCGTGTCAGCGGGCGGTCAGGCTCCAGGCCAGCGCCAGCGCCGTGGAAGGAGCGAGCGAGCCCACTCCCCAACGGATGGCCCGGTACTTGGCGGACAGGATCGAGCTGACGTCCACCGCCTGGACGAGCAGCCATCCGGCGGTGTCGCGTCCGGCCTCGGTGACGTCGGCGGACAGTCCCGCGAGGTCGCGGGGGGCCAGCAGGTCGCCGAAGTACGTCACCCCGTCCCGGCCGCGGACCGTGCGGGTGCGCGGCATGAGCGCCCCGACCAGCGCGGTCACCGCGACCACCCAGAGCACGCTCGCGAGGATCAGCGTCACGTCGGCGAGCCCGCCCCAGTCGGGCGGGCCGTGCCGCCCGATCAGGAACGCGGGCAGCGCCAGCGTTCCCGAGAGCAGGACGGCCGCCTTCGCGTCGGCCCGGCCGAGGTCCTCCCTGACCGTGCTCAGCAGCCGTTCGGCGATGCGCTCCCCCCGGTCGGACCCGTGCGGACCCCCGTCCTGCACGGGCCCGACCGGGTCGCAGGAGGTGCGCACCGGGCCGTCGCCGGTCACCGGTCCTCCTCCGCCCAGGACCATCCGTCGTCCCGGGAGCGTGTGCGGCGGCGCGGCGGTTCGGGTTCGGCGTCCTGGGGGTCACCCGGGTAGGGCTCTCTCTCGCGTGGTCCCCGGCCCGCCCGGGAGGGCGGTTCGTCCGCCACCCAGTCCGGGGTGAACGGCTCGTCGGCGGCAGGCGCCAACTGCGGGGTCTCGCGGCGGGCGGGCAGCGAGCCGATGGGCCCCTGGAGGGGGTGGCGGCCCTGGTTGAGGAGGTTGAGGGCCTGTGTCTCCATGTCGTTGGACTGGATCTGGCCGCTGGCGACCATGGCGAAGAGCCGGTCGACCCGTTCCTTCTCGTCCTGCCGCCCCTCCTGGCGGATCTTCTCCAGGAAGTCCTTGGCCGCCTCGGGCTCGGCCGCCAGCATGTAGCTGAGCTGTTCCAGCTCGCCGCCCTGCAGCATCTTGCGGAACGCGGCCTGATGCACCCGGGTCACCTCGGCCGAGGCGTGCGCGTCCCGGATGCCGTCCATGTGCTCGATCGTCCGGTCGTCCACCCGCAGGCGGACGTACAGCCGTACCCGCAGGCCGAGTTCGGTGCCCAGCTCGGCCCAGCGACTGCCGGCGCACTCCAGGGTGATGGCACGGTCGGCCTGTTCGGCCTGGGTCACCCGGTAGGCCGAGGACACCTCGCGCAGCCGCTCCAGCACCGGGGCGGTGAGCCGCTGGGCGACGTCGGTGACGACCTCGGTGGCGGCCAGATGGGGATCGATGACCGTCCAGTGGATGTCCACCTCGGCCTTGAAGAAGGTCGTCCCGCCCGCGGCGGGCAACTCCATCTGAAGCGTCGTCACATAGGTGCCGAGCGCGATCTCGCAGACGGTGTACGGCCGGGCCAGCGCCCGCTTGTCGACGTGCCGGACACCGGAGACGGTGACCACGCTGTAGCCGCCGTTGCGGTAGAACAGCACCGAGGCCTTCTGGGCGCTCACCTGCGGGAACCCGCCCGTCGGCGCGTACTCCCGCAGGAAGGGCCCCGCGGGCCCCGCGGCCGCCTTCCGCGCCCTCAGCCGCTCCCTCGCCTTCGCCCTCGCGTCCTGGTCCTCAGCCATGGCTGTCCTCCTCGCCCGTCCTCTCCCGCGTCGGGACGGCGAGCCACCACAGGGCACGCGCCTGAGCGTCGGGGAGCGGATCCTCCGGATCGTTCATCATTCGGCGCAGCAGCCAGTCCAGCCGCCGCCGGTCGTTCTCCTCGGTCGCCAGCGCGGGCAGCAGCGCCGCCAGCCCCGGCCGGGTCCCCTCGGTGCCGTCCCCGCGCACCGCCGAACGCAGCAGGGACTCCAGCGCGTCCAGGGCCACATCCTTCGAGCGCGCCGTGTTCAGCGCGCTCCACATCAAGTCGGCCATGGGAAGCACGAGTTCGGGGCGGGGGACGGCGAGGGCAAGCGGCAGTGGCCAGTCGGCGCGGTCGGCCAGCGGGGAGTCGGGCTCGTCGGACAGCACCTCGTCCACCGAGGTCACGGCGAGCCGGACGGTGGTCACCAGACCGAGGTCCTGGTACTCCGCGCGCTTGTGGTGGGTCCAGTCGGCCATCCGCCGCAGGACCTTGGCACCGTCCGGGAGCGCCAGCAGCCGTACGGCGTTGAACGAGGCGACCGCCAGCTGCTCCCCGTCGTCGCGGACCCCGATCCGGGCCAGGGCGTCCAGGGCGTCCTCCGTCGTGTCCGCGGCGTTCCCGTAGCCCAGTGCCATCGCCGCGGTCCAGCGCAGCGACTTCGTCCCGTACCTGCTCCAGTCGTCGACCAGCTTGCGCACCGCCTTGCGGTGCGAGGCGTGACCGGCCGCCTGGTCGAGCGTGGTGGCCGCGAAGATCCTCCGCCTGGGTGTGGCCGCCTCGGCGAGCGGCCGGATCAGCTCCGCGTATCCGTGGTCGAAGTCCCGTGCGCACAGCTCCCCGGCGGCCACGGCGGCGCGCATCCACACCTGGGGGCGGGGATCGTCCGCGAGCAGCCGCAGCCAGCGCACGATCGGTGCCCGGACGGGGAAGTGCCGGTCCCAGATCTCGGTCAGCACCGCGGAGGGCAGAGCGGATCCCCGGTACCAGATCAGCCGGGCCGGCACCTCGGTCCCGGCCACCTCGAGCCGACCGTCGGTCAGTTCGGCGCGGGAGAGAGCGAGATCGGCTTCCGGGTCGTCGCAGAACAGCGGGCGGGCCGGGGTGTGGTCCGGATCGCACTGTACCGACAGTTCCCAGGTCAGCAGGTGGGCGGCGGCGGCCACGGCGCTGTGCGAGGCGCCGCCCAGTACGGCGAGCGCTATACGGAACGCCACCGGGTGGAACAGGGCCGCCGTACCCGGCCGGCCCGCGCCGCCCTCCGGCTCGGCGGGAGGCGCCGTCAGCGCCCGGTCCACTCCGGCGAACCACTCCTGGGCCTGGTCGGCAGCGAGGCTCCGGCAACCGGCCAGCAGTTCGTCCCGGGAGACCTCCCCCAGTTGGTGTGCGGCCAGCAGCGAGGCGAGCACCTCGGCCTCGGCGGGGCGCAGGTCCTTCAGTCCGACCGCGTCCGTGACGTCCTGGCGGACCGCCAGTTCCTCCGCCCCGGCGAGCAGGTCCTCCAGCCGGACTTCACCGTCCGGGGCGGCGGCGACACGCTCCTCCAGCCGTTCCCGTAACCGGGTGGTGAGCAGTTCCTGGGTAGGTGCGGGAGGGCAGAGTTTGCCGTACCGCCCGGCCAGCAGCGGGTTGGCCGCCGACCCGACCGTGACGACGACCACCGCGTACGACTCGCACCGGGCCAGGGCCGCGGCGAGCCCGTCGAGGTCCATCTCGTCCGGGGGCAGCGCACCGGGCCCGGTGAGGGAGAGCTCCAGCAGGTACCCGGTGCCGCGCCTCGTCTCCTCGCCCTCGTCGGCCAGGGAGCCCGCCAACTTCCGCACCCCACCGTCCGGATCGACCCGGCGCACCCGGGATCCGGCCCCGGGCTCCGTGCCCGTGGCGTCCGCCGCGGGGCCGGTGACCTCGTCGAGGAGCGAGAGCGCGGTGCTGGTGCGTCCGGTGCCGGGGGCGGCGCCGAGCACCAGCAGCCGACGGGTGTGGAGGGCCTTGCGCAGCTGTACGTATCCCTGCGGTTCCACATGGACGCGGCGGAGACTGCGCAGTTCCTCGTCGGGCACGGGTCCGCTGCGCATCCCCGCACCGGAGTGGCGGGCGTCCATCCGCAGGTGGATGTCGCCGATGTGGGCGCTCCGGAAGTACGAGCGGTCGAAGCTGTTCAGGTCCCGGCCGGTGTCGAACAGCATCCGGGTGGCGCGGCGGGCCCGCGAGGCGGCGGCGAGGTCGGTGGTCCCGTCCTCGCCCTGCTCCTCGGCGAGCGGGTCGCGGGTGTGCTCCTTGAACCGCCCCGCGGCACGCTCGCGTTCCTCCTCCTGCTTCTTCCCCTGGTCCTTCTTGACGTCGCCCTCTTCCGCGGCGTCGTTCCCTGCGGCCTGCTCGTCGCCTTCGGCCTTGCCCTCGTCGGCACGGGGCGGGTCATTCCTGGCCTTCCCGTCGGCCTCGGGCGCACGGGCCTCGGCCCCCTTGCGGGGTGCGGGCTCGGCGCCGCCGGCCGCCTGCTGATCGTCGGTCACTGCGATCAGCCCTTCCGTCGGCCGGCGTCGCCGGTGATCCGCCCGATGTGCACGGGCTGCTGGTAGACGTTGTCGCTGTGCTGCGACATGTCGCCGTGGACGGTGTAGCGGGCGCCAGGACCGTCGGCCGGGTCGTCACACTTGACGTCCTGGACGTCCTGGACGTCCTGGCCTTCCTCGACGTCCTGGCCTTCCTCGACGTCATCGGCGTGACCGGCGGTCGTGTCCGCGGTGGGCGGCGGGTCACCGGCCGGTGCGGCAGGCGGTACCGGTGCGTCGGGGATCTGCGGAGCGGGTCGGCCTGGAAGGTGGAACCAGGCGGTGACCTCGCCCTCCTTGAGCTCCAGGCGGGCGGAGGAGTAGTGCGCGGGCTCGATGAACTTGCCGCCGCTGCTGACCACGTCCTCATAGAGCGACTGGGAGGTCACCAGCACGAGGTCGGCCCGCTCGGTGTCCAGCAGTCGCCGGGCAAGCGGCGAGTCGGCCAGCCGACAGGCGAGGTCGACCGCGCGCCCGCTGATGCCCCGGCCGTCGTGCCGGACAGGCCCGACGTGCATGCCCACCCGAAGCCCGAGGGGGACAAGCAGGCCGCGGTTCTCGTCCCGCAGATTCTCGTGCACCTCGACCATCCACAGGCCGAGCAGCCGGGTCACCGCGATCCGGCCGACCACCGACAGCAGCACACCGTCGCCGCGGTCCTCCATGTGTACGGCGTCCCGCGCCACCTTGGCGTGGGTGAAGGCCGCCTCCAGCACCCGGTAGATCCGCTCGCGCATGCGCTGCTTGTCGACGTCGTCGTATTCCCCGGAACGCCGGGCGTCGACGCTGATCACCAACTCGTAGCGTGCTGCGGTGAGATCCATCGCGTCGTGGTCCACCCCGTGCCCCCTTGTTCTTTCCACTTGCCGTCCCCCTCAGCGTCGGGCCCGGGGACGAAGGCCGTCTGTAGCCGTTTACACACGACGAGGCGTGGGTTACGACAAGGCGTGGGTCTACTCCTGATGACCGTCCGCGAGGAGTGCGAGCAGTTCGGGGTCGAGAATCTCCACCATCCGGTTGCCGGTACGCACGACGTGCTGGGTGCGCAGCAGCTTCAGTGCCTTGGCGACGGCTTCCCGGGTGGCTCCGATGGTGGCGGCCAGTTCGTCCTGGGCCAATTGGACGACGGTGCCCGTGTGCATGGCGCCGCCCGGTACGGCCGGGTGGTAGGGGCCGGAGGGCTCGGCTCTCGACAGTTCGGTGAGCCGGCTGGCCAGCCGTTGCAGCACGGTGAGCGAGGCGAGCGCGGACCGCTCCTGGTCGGCGCTGCGCAGTCGGAAGGTGAGCTGGCGTATCACCAGACCGCTGACGCGGGGGTGCAGGGCGAGGAACCGGCGGAACGCGTCCCCGGATATGACCTGGGTCTCGGTCGGACCCAGCGCGCGCACGGTGGCGCTGCGGGGATGCGGGTCCAGGGCGGCCATCTCGCCGAGCAGTTCACCGGGACCCCGCAGACCGAGTATCAGCCGCGTGGCACCCCGGTCCGTCGCCACGGAAACGGTCACCCAGCCCCGAATGATGATCAGGACGTGACTGGACCGGTCACCCTCCGTCAGAAGATGGGCATCGGCCGCGTAATGCTTCCGGCTGCCGAGAGCCATCACGCTCTCGCGCTCCTGAGGGGTCAGAGCGCGTGCGAAAGCCAGCTCATTGCCGAGCAGCCCCATGGCCACGCCCCCCGCCGCAATCGTGCCGCCTGACTTTTCAGAGGCGTTGATGGTGGCAGAGCGAAGCATTGAGACGAGTGAATTACGCCAGATCGGTCGTACTGGTCGGTAAGTGGCGAAGTGCCAGGTGGGTCGCCCGGGGTGCCGTCCCCTCATGACGCCCCCACCACCGGTGACCGCGATCGAACCGTCCGCCTCCACTCCCGCCCCACCGACGACCTTGAGGTCAGGACCGGCGCGGAACGGCCGACCCCGTCGAGACGGGGAACCGGCCAGGGCGGCGGACTTGGCGGAAAATCAGGTTTCCGCCGCTGGAGGGGTGGTGGGGAGGTGGTGACGGGGTGAGGGGACGGTGTCCGGTTCTTCGCGCGTCACACGGTCTCTTCGCGCGTCATACCGGCTCTTCGCGCGTCGTACCGGTCGGCCGGATGCTCAGCCGGCGGCCTGGCAACTGGCCGTGTTGAGGGTGAAGTTGCGCGCGGCCGAGTTGGAGCCGGTCCAGGAACCGAGGAAGCCGAAGGTGAAGGTGCCGTTCGCGGCGACGGTCTTGTTGTAGTCGGCGGCGGTGGCCGTGACGTGGGAGTCGTTCTGGGTGAAGGTGCCGTCCCACATCTGACCCACGCGCTGGCCGTCCTTGAAGGTCCAGCCGAGGCTCCAAGTGGCGAGGGCCTTTGTGGAGGTGACGGTGACGGTGGCCTGGAAGCCGTCCGGCCACTCGCTCACGATCTCGTACTTCACCCGGCAGTCCGGCGCGGCGCTCTTCGGGGAACCCGTCGCCCCGCCCTGCTTCCCGGCGGGCGACGAGGACTCGCCCTGGGCCTCCTGATCGGAGTTGCCCGCCGGACGCGAGGTCGAGTCCGCCACCGCGGGCGAGCCCGCCGTCCCCGATCCCGACCCCGACTTCGACCCCGACTTCGTCGTCGAGCCCGAGGGGAGGGAGGGGCCCGGGTCCGCCAGGGACTGCCCGTCCGTCGACTCGCCCTGCGCGGCGTTCGCGTCGTCGCCCTTCGAGCCGCCGAAGGGCATCAGCGAGACCGTGAGCGCCAGTGCGGACACGAGGACGGCCGTGACCAGGATCCCGGTCCGGCCGATCCGGGGCCGGACCGGCTTGCCCTCGTTCAGCCCCGTGTCCACCGCCGCGTCCGTGCGTCCGCCGATCATGCCGGCCTCGGCGGCCCGGCGCCGCCGTTCGAGATACGCGAGGCCGCCCCAGCCGATCACACCGCTGGAGAGCGCCGCGGGCAGCCCGCCGCCGTGCAGCCGCAGACAGGCGGCGGCCTCCGCGCACTCGACGCAGCGCGCCAGGTGCCGGGAGAGGTCCTCGGGCGTCTCGGCGCTGGGTGAGCGGGTGACCGCGTCGAGGAGCCGCGCGTAGCTGCGGCAGTAGGCGTTCATCGGCGTGTCGAGGTGGTTGCGGTGGCAGCGGTCCCGGAACAGCGCCCGCACCTGGGCGAGTTCGGAGGACGCGGCCGCCGGATCGAGACCGAGCCGCCGGGCCACCGCGGACATCGGCAGCGACTCGACCTCGGCCAGCCACAGCAGAACGGCGTCCGGCTCCTGCATGTCCCTGAGGCCGCGCAGCGCGAGCGGGCGGTGCAGCGGCGGTCCGATGTAGCGGGCGGCCTTGTCGGAGTGGAGCCACAGGCGCAGGTCGGGGTCGAGCCGATGGCCGAGCCCGTTCGTCTCCCAGGCGGCGGCCACGGTACGGACGGAGGCCAGCAGCAGCGGAATGCGGGGCAGCCTGAGCGCCCGGCGTCCGGTACCGGTACTCTTCGATGCCGCGGTGGCGGCGCGCAGTTCGTCGATGCCGTGCGTGAACGCCTCGGTCGCCAACTGCGTGGCCGAGGCCGAGCCGGACGTGCACAGATCGGCGTACGACAGGACCGCGTCCCAGCACTCCGAGAGCAGCGCGGCCTCGGCGGCGTTCTGGGGGGTCGGCAGGTCAGGCATGGGGGGCTCCTGCATCAACTGCTTCCAGGTGCAACGTCTAGAAACGTCTGAACAACGTGATCGTCAACTCACCCTCTGTACAGGGGAGTTGAGGCCGTCTCTACGACGGGGCCCGAGCCTTTCACGCTTTCCACACAACTGACAAGCGAGGTATTCAATTAGCGTGGCAAGCGGTTGCGGCGCCGTTCGTCCGAGCGCGCGCAGCCTCCCTCCCGCCGTATGGAAGGTGATACGGAAGGGAGGCCGATACGTCTCGATCGTCGTCGACTTTTAAGAGGTTCTACGGAAGCTTCGGCTCGGCCGCTTCCGTCACCGCGGGTTCCCGCGCCGGGAGGCTGTCCATGAAGGAGCTCACCGAGAAGACCGCGTGGCCGGGTCCGGGCGGGCCGTATCCGGGCGGGGAGGACAGTCCGAAGTCCTCCATGGTCGAACGGTAGGCCTCCAGCAGCCGGATGTGGTACTCCAGCGGCGCGCCCTGGGGGTTGGCCTTGCCGAGCGGGGTCGTGGGCTCCGGGCACCAGGTGGTGAAGCGGGGCGTGATGCCGTGCGACATGAAGAAGCGCAGCCCCTCGGTGGTGGAGGCGATGGCCTCGTCGACGGTCGTGAAGCCGAACGGCTCCGCCATCTCCACGCCGGCAACGAAGTTGGGGATCACGTTGCGCGCGCCGAAGACCTCCGCGGAGTCGAGGATGCGCTTGTGCCACTCGTCGCGGCCGACATAACGCTCCTTGCCCGGGCAGTACAGCTCGAACAACCGCCGGTCCCACACCTCGTAGTTGGGGTGGTAGATCTGCACGCCGTAGTCCTTGAACCGCTGCACGTCGTCGCGCGGCAGCGCCTGCGCGACGACCTTGCCGATCCAACGCCCCGGGAAGCGCTCCTCGATGGCCTTGGCGTAGTGGCCGTAGAAGTCGGCCTCGTCGCGCCCCTGCAGCTTCGAGGTGATCGCGCCGCCGGTGAGGGTGTACGCGGTGGAGGCCTTCGTCGTGTCGTACCGGTCGATGATCTCCAGGGCTTCGAGGACCTCCTCGACGTCCTTGACCCCGGTGTACGGGCGCCCCGCCGCCTTGTGCTGGCGCCAGTTGTGGTTGATGTCGCAGTACTGGCACTCCTCCTTGGCGCCGAAGTACTGGCAGACCCGGAAGACGGTGAGGTAGATCAGATAGCCCCACTGGATGGTGGGGGCGACCTCCATCACGGACTTCCCGTTGGAGAGCGTGTGCCGGTAGTACTCGGGCATCGGCGGCACGCCGACGTCGGCGATCCGCTTCCCGTCGAGGTAGAGCCCGAGCACCCCCTCCTCGTCGGCGGCGACGCGGTAGGGCGAGGTGGGATTGACCCGCACGGACACCACGGTCCGCCGGAGGTCGTACGGCCCACCCGTGAGGATGATCTCCTCGGGCGGGCGGCGCAGCGCGGCCTCGCCGAGCTCGGGCAGGGTGCCGTGGTCGAAGGAGAAGATGAAGTACGACTTCGGCTTGACGTCACCGTCCTCGTTGTCGGAGAGCGCCGACTCGTCGAAGGCCACACCCCCTCGGAGCAGGTCCTCCTTGAAGACGGCCTCCCGCGGTACGTGCGGGAACCGCTCCATCAGATCCTCGACCAACGCGGTGCGGCTGCCGACCATCCCGTTCTCCTCGCTCCCGACCCGTTCAAGTCCCCGTACTCGACTCCTCACGGTATGCCCCTGCCTGCACGCCAGCCCTGCCGGGTCCCCTCGCGGCGCGCGACGCACACGGGAGGAGCCACGTCCGGCGCCAGCGCGGAGTCCGGGGCACAGCCCCGGGCCGAGTCCAGGGCGCACCCCTCAGCGCAGGTCCGGGGGCTGGTCCGGGGGCTGGTCCGGGGGGGGGTGGTCGGGCCAGAGCCCCGAGAGCCCGTCCGAGGACGAGCCCGAGAGCGGGCTCGGGGCGGAGCCCCGAGTTGAGGTCGGGGGCGCAGCCCCGAGAACAGGCCCGGAGCGCAGCCCCCGGCGGGGTCCCACGAGCGGAGCCCCGGGCGGGGTTGGGGGTGAAGCCCCGAACGAGGTCCCACGGGCACAGCCCCAACGGGGGGCCGGGGGCGCAGCCCCAACCGGGGGCCGCGGGCGCAGCCCCGAGCGGGGGCCGGGGGCGCAGCCCCCGGGGGATGGGACGGGTAGGGGCGGCGGGGGCGAGGAAAACCCGGCGTCCACGTCACACCCCGTTCCAACACCCCCGCGTCCACGTCACACCCCGTTCCAACACCCCCACACCCACGTCACGCCCCCCGTTCCAACACCCCCACATCCACCCCGAACTCCACCCCCTCCCCCGCAACAACCCGCTCCGCCTCCGAGAGAACCGTCAGACCCAGCCGAGTGAGCTCGTTGCCCTGGGAGCCGGCGAGGTGGGGGGTGATGAAGGCGTTGGGGAGGTCGTAGAGGGGGGAGTCGGCCGGCAGCGGCTCGGGGTCGGTGACGTCGAGGATCGCGCTCACCCGCTCGGCCCGCAACGCGTCGATCAGCGCGTCGTGGTCGACGAGCGAACCCCGCGCGGTGTTGATGAGAACCGACCCGGCCGGCATCAGACCGAGTTCACGGCGACCGATCAGGTGCCGGGTCTCGGGGGTCTGAGGGGCGTGGACGGTGACGATGTCGCTGGTGGCGAGCAGGTCGTCGAGCGGGAGGAGAGGGACCCCCAGCTCGGCCGCCGCGCCCTCGTCGACGTACGGGTCGGTGAGGCTCACCCTCAGATCGAAGGGACGCACCAGTTCGATCACACGGCGGCCGATACGGGACGCTCCCACGACACCCACACGGCGGCCGTAGTTGCCGATGCCGGGAACGAGAGCCCACCCGGGCAGAGAGCGCCGCGCACGCAACCGGTCGCGTTGCGCGAAGAGGTCCTTGCCGGCGAGAAGGATCATGGCGAGGGTGTATTCGGCGACGGGCAGCGCGTTGGCGACGGCGGCCGAGGACACCACGAGGCCGCGGTCCCAGACCGCCGGGGTGGTGAAGCCCTTCACCGAGCCCGCGGAGTGCAGCACGGCACGCAGTTTCGGCGCTGCGTCCAGCGTGACCGCATCCAGCCGCGGGCAGCCCCAGCCGGTGATCAGGATCTCGGTCCCGGCGAGCGCCTCGCGGACACGAGGCCCCGAGAAGTCCTCGGCCACCAGCGCGGGATCGATGTCCACGACCTCACGCAGTCGGGCCATCACCTCGGGCGGAAAGATCTGCGGCACGTTCTCGGCGGACATGGCGAACATCGCCACGGGACGCTCGGGCAAGGAGTCAACCATTCCTAAAGACTGAGCGGGAGTGAGTCCTGTTGCCAAGACCCGTGCTCAGCCGCGTGCCCCGGACGGTGTTGGGCACACTGGTCCCCCGCGTTCGCTCCGCGTCCGGGCGGCACGGATCGGGTCCGTGGTCCGGGAATGCGGGGGCGGGTTCCCTCACGCCCAGAGACCTCCGGTCGGGCCTGGGCGGTCCGATGCCTCGCACGATCGCTCTGGTCGTGCGAGGGCGGTGCCATCCGTCGCCGGATCGGGTGTCCCTGGGCGCGTCTTCCGATCGCCACCGCTGCCGCGTCGTGGCGAGTCGTCTTACGGTTGCTGCTGGTGAGTGGCTTCTGCCAGTGCTGGGCGCCCCAGCGGCTGGTGTAGGCGGGGTCCACGGCGATGATGGCGATGCCGGTCTGGTCGGCCATGGAGGTCAGCCGGGTGCGGAGCCTGCCGGTGGGCATGCCGGAGATGACCTGCCGGAACCGTTTCCTGCGGCCGTGTTTTTCGCGGGTCTTGTCCGCGGCGAAGTCCAGGTCCTCGATGGCGATCGCCTTCACGCCGCAGGTCCTGGTCCAGTGCAGCAGCCGGGTGAGGGCGTGGCGGACCTGGGCATCGCGGTGCTGTGCGTGGCCGGTCAGGTCGTAGAAGAAGCGGCGCGGGGTGCCGGTCGGGTTGCCGTGGACGTCCAAGCGCCAGGCGGCGAGGTGGTCGGCGTTCATGTCCACACCGATCACGCCGTCGGCGAGCGCGGCATGGATGGGGATGGTCGGGATGAGTGGGATCTGCCAGGAGGCGGTCAGGTACCAGCGGTCCCGGCCCACGTCCAGATGGATGCGGTAGGCGACCGCCCGGTTGGCCTCGACGCGGTCGGCCCACTCAATGCCCCGGTGCGGGAACATGACGCGGCAGGCGAGGACGTACCGGCCGTGCCCGGCGTTCGCCAGATGCGCGAGCGGCGCGGGCAGCTTGATACTCACCTCGCCCTCGGGACTGACGCGGATCGTCTCGTTGCCGTACCGCTTCCCGGACTCGCCATCCGCCTGGCAGAACCACCGTTCAGCCTCCCAGAGTTCACGCCACTGCGCCTCGGTGAGGCGGGCGGCATCCAGGTGATGCCGGGTGCGGGCCAGGTACTTGCCGCCGCGTACGACGTGCACGAGCCCCGCCTCACGGTCGGCCCGCTCGGCGGCCAGCCGGTCTTCCAGCACCTGCAGGCGACGTGCCTTGGCATGCCACTCCCGCTTCGACCGGTAACCCCCGGGCGCCTTCTTGGAGGCCTTCTGCCCGCACCCGAAGATCCCGTCACCGCATCCAACGAGCACCACCCGCAAAGGTCACCCATTCGACACAAGAACACCGGTTCCCTCCAGGCACGTGACGCGACACCTCCCACCGGCACTCGCTCCCGCTCACCACAACGTGCTCGAGTGCACTCCAGCGACAGCAGCTACCCTCCGGCTCGGTGACTACGGACGCGGCAACAGCAAGCGCTCTCCACCGTAATCGTCGGGTGTCGCCGCGCGACAGAGGCCGTGGGTGGGACCGCCACGATGAGCGTGGCCAGGGCCGGAACACCGGACCGACGGACTCCCGAGGTAGTTTCCAGCAGTGGCCACCGCACGGCCGCGCACGGCAACCCCCCGGGGAGGAACGACAGGGATGACAGAAACCCTGACCAACTGGGCCGGCAACATCACGTACACCGCCAAGGAACTGCACCGCCCGCACACGCACGACGCCCTCGCGGCGCTCGTCGCGGAGAGCGCACGCGTCCGTGTCCTCGGCAGCGGGCACTCGTTCAACGAGATCGCCGAGCCCGGCGACGACGGCGTACTGGTCTCGCTCACCGCGCTGCCCCCGACCGTGGACGTCGACTCGACCGCCCGTACGGTACGGGTCGCGGGCGGCGTCCGGTACGCCGAACTGGCCCGCCGGGTGCACGAGTACGGGTTCGCCCTGCACAACATGGCCTCCCTCCCGCACATCTCCGTCGCGGGCTCCGTGGCGACCGGCACCCATGGCTCGGGCGTCACCAACGGTTCCCTCGCCTCCGCCGTGCGCGAGGTCGAGATCGTCACGGCGGACGGCTCGACCGTCACGATCGGCCGCGACGACACACGCTTCGACGGTGCCGTGACCTCCCTCGGCGCACTCGGTGTCGTCACCGCCCTCACCCTCGACGTGGAACCGGACTTCGAGGTGAGCCAGCACGTCTTCACCGAACTTCCCCTCGCCGGGCTCGACTTCGAGACGGTGGCGGCGACGGCGTACAGCGTGAGTCTCTTCACCGACTGGGGGCGTCCGGGCTTCCGGCAGGTGTGGCTCAAGCGCCGCACCGACCAGCCGCTGCCCGACTTCCCCTGGGCCGCGCCCGCCACCGAGGCGATGCACCCCGTGCCGGGCATGCCCGCGGAGAACTGCACCCAGCAGTTCGGGGTGCCAGGACCGTGGCACGAGCGGCTGCCGCACTTCCGGGCGGAGTTCACCCCGAGCAGCGGGGCCGAGCTGCAGTCCGAGTACCTGCTGCCGCGCCCGCACGCGCTCGAGGCGCTGCACGTCCTCGACGCGATCCGCGAGCACATCGCACCGCTGCTCCAGATCTGCGAGGTGCGCACCGTGGCGGCCGACCGGCAGTGGCTGAGCCCCGCGTACGGCCGGGACACCGTGGCCCTGCACTTCACCTGGGTCGAGGACACGGCGGCCGTCCTGCCGGTGGTGCGTCGGGTCGAGGAGGCGTTGGAGCCGTTCGACCCCCGACCGCACTGGGGCAAGGTGTTCACCACGCCCGGGGAGGTGCTGCGCGGGCGCTACCCGCGACTGGACGACTTCAGGGCCCTGGCCGAAACCATGGACCCGGCGGGCACGTTCACCAACACCTTCGTGCGGGACTTTGTTCACCCCCTTTCCTAACCCCTTGTCGAACGTCCCCGCCAGGCCATAGCCTTGCGCCGCGCCGGGACCGCCCAGGTCCTGTCCGGCGGATCAGGTCGCAGGAAACGGGCGGTGCCTCATCGACGCCGGCGAGTGGGGCTTGGTGCGTGCAGCTGCAAGGCGGCGGGGGGCGTCGACGCGATGGGGGTCACGTCTGCGGCATGATCCGCCGGACAGGCCCTAGCCCCGCTGTGCGGTACGGAGGACCGAGGTGGCAAAGCAGGTGAAGCGGACATCGCGTGACATCCGCACCGCGAACCGCTACGAGGTGCTGCGTCAGATCATCGCCGCGTCCCCCACCTCACGGCAGGAGTTGGCGGCGGCCACCGGGCTGAGCCTGGCCACGGTCGCCACGCTCGTCGGTGAACTGCTCGACCTCGGAATGCTGACCGAGGTCGGGTTCGAGGACTCCGCGGGGGGCCGCCCCCGGGGACTCGTGGCCGTCAACGCGTCGGGGGGCGCGTTGATCGGCGTCGACATCGCGGAGACGTACGTCCGCGTGGAGCTGTTCGACCTCGCGCTGAACGTGCTCGCCCGCGCCACCGAGGACATGCGCCCCGGCGAGAGCAGCCCGGAGCAGGTCGTCGGGCATGTCGCCGCGGCCGTCGGCTCGGTGGTCGCGCAGGCCGGGGTCGAGGGCGCGCGCGTCCTGGGCGTCGGGGTCAGCGTGCCGGGCCAGGTGGACCGCGACACCGGCATCTCCGAATACGCGCCGAACTGGGACTGGCACGACGTGCCGCTGCTCGACCTGCTGGCCGAGCACATCGCCTACCCCCTCCACCTCGACAACCCGCTGCGCGCCTGCGCGGTCGCCGAGCTGTGGTTCGGCGCGGCCCGCGGTCGCGGGGACGCCGTCGTCGTCAACCTGGGCACGGGGGTCGGTGCCGGGCTCGCGCTCGGCGGCGGGCTGCACCGCGGGGTGAGCAACAGCGCGGGCGAGTGGGGGCATACGACACTGGTCCTCGACGGGCGGCCGTGCCACTGCGGCAACCACGGCTGCGTGGAGACATACGTCGGGGCGCCCGGGATCATGCGGAACCTGCGGGAGTCGAGCCCGCGGAGCCCGCTGCTGCATCCCGACGACCAGACCGCCACCATCGACGCCCTGTCCCGTGGGGTCGCCGCCGGCGACCCGGTGGCGCTCCAGGTCGTCCGGGACACCGCCCGCTATCTCGGCGCGAGCATCGCGGACCTGATCAACCTCCTCAACCCCGAAGTCGTCGTGCTCAGCAGCTGGGTGGCCGCCACGCTCGGCGAGCCGCTGCTGCGCGAGGTGCGCGAGGCCGTCGCCCGGCACGCGCTGCGGCGGCCGTTGGCCGCCACCGAGATCGTGCTCTCCCCCATCCCCACCGACCCGGTCTGCCTGGGCGCCGCGACCTTCGCCCTGGAGGGTGCCCTGAACCCGGTGGGCCAGAAGCCCGCCGGCGGCAGAACCGTCCCGCGCCGCACCGCCCTCTAGAGGACCGTCCCCCGCCACACCGCCCTCGGGAGGACCGTGGGCCGCCGGGCCTGCGGTCCGCCAACTCGCCCCGCCCACGCCCCTGTTCGATCGGCCGAACCGCAGACAACGCTTCGAACAGACTTCGTCCAACCCCTTGCCGAAGCCTTAACCGAAGGTTAGCGTCCCGCACCGCACAGCGATTTCGAGCCGCAGCCGTACAAGAGACAAGGACGTCACCATGTCGGCAATGAGCAGCAACTGGGACCGTCGATCCGTCCTGCGAGCCGCCGCGGGGCTGGCCGCGCTGGGGCCGCTGGCCGCGTGCGGAAGCAACAACGGACGTTCCGGGGGCGGGAGTTCGGGCAAGTCCGTCAAGCAGTACTTCCACGCGTACGGGGAGGCCGGCGTCGAGGACGCCCTCAAGCGGTACGCGAAGGGCTACGACAAGGCCGCGGTGAACACGCAGTGGATCACCAGCGCGGACTACGAGAGCAAGCTCTTCTCCGCGCTGCTCACCGACAACGCCCCCGACGTGTTCGAGTTCCACCCGCAGATCCAGCTCATCAAGAGCGGTCAGGTGGCGGACCTGAGCGACATCATCGATCCGGTCAAGTCCGACTTCAACCCGGCCGACATCGCCTCGCACACGGTGGACGGGAAGATATACGGCGTCCGGATGATCGACGACCCGCAGTTCTTCTTCTACCGCAAGTCCGTGCTGGAGAAGGCGAAGATCCAGCCGCCGACCACCCTCGACGAGCTGATCGAGGCCGCGGCGAAGCTCACCACCGGCAAGGTCAAGGGCCTGTTCATCGGCAACGACCTGCACGCGGTCATCAGCCCGATGATCTGGTCGGCCGGCGCCGACACTCTCGACGCGAAGAACCAGATCGCGTACCACACGGAGGGTGTCAAGGAGGGCATCAAGAAGATGCGCCAGCTGTTCACCAGCGGCCATCTGCTCCTGGACGCCCCGACCGACTACTGGGACCCCTCCGCGATCGTGCAGGGTCTGACCCCCATCCAGTTCTGCGGTATGTGGGCCATGCCGGTCATGCAGAAGGCGCTCGGCGACGACCTCGGGATCTTCCCCTTCCCGAAGGTCACGGACTCCGGCAAGCAGTCGGTCTACAACGGCGGCTGGTCGATGTTCGTCAACGCCAAGGGCAAGAACGCCGACGTGGCCAAGGAGTACGTGAAGTGGCTGTGGATCGAGCAGAAGAAGTACCAGGAGGACTTCGCGCTCTCGTACGGCTTCCACATCCCGCCGCGCACCTCGATCGCCGCGTCCGCCACGAAGCTCAAGACCGGCCTGCCCGCCGAGGGCGTCAAGCTCTTCAACGACTTCGGGCACTTCGACAACATCGGCTGGACCCAGGCCATGATCACCGCACTGGAGGACGTCTTCGCCAACAGCGTCCGCAAGAACGGTGACCCGGAGGCCGAGCTCTCCAAGGCCGACGTCACCGTCAACCGCGAGCTCAAGAAGCTCTTCGGATAGGCCGGGACGGAGACCGACGGACGGGTTTCGACATGTCGACCACCACCACGCGCGGTGTCGCGCACCCCGCCTCGGCCAAGGCCTCACCGGCCAGGCCGCGGCGGGGGCTGCGGGGCAGCAGCACCTTCAACTTCTGGCTCTTCACGAGCCCTTTCCTCATCGGCCTGACGGTCTTCGTCTATGTGCCGATCGGCTGGAGCCTCTGGCTGAGCTTCTTCGAGGCGCGCTTCACGGTGACGCCGAGCAAGTTCGTCGGTTTCGACAACTACTGGCAGATGCTGCAGGACAGCAAATTCACCGGTTCGCTCGTCACCTTCACCGTGTTCGCCGCCTTCATCGTGCCCGCCACCTGGGCGCTGTCGCTGGGTCTCGCCCTGCTGGTGAACCGGCTGCGTTTCATGAGGGCGTTCTTCCGGTCCGTCTTCTTCCTGCCGACCGCGTGCAGTTATGTCGCCGCCGCGCTGATCTGGAAGATGTCGATGTTCAGCGGGGTCCGCTTCGGCCTGATGAACACGATCCTCGGCTGGTTCGGCGTCGAGAACATCGCCTGGCTCGCCAACCCCGATCCGCCCTGGTACTGGCTGGTCATCGTGACGCTCCGGCTGTGGCTGCAGGCCGGTTTCTACATGATCCTGTTCCTCGCGGCGCTGCAGAACATCCCGCCCGAGCTGTACGAGGCCGCCGCCATCGACGGCGCCAAGCCCGGCTGGCAGACCTTCCGTCACATCACCCTGCCGCAGCTGCGGGCCACCTCGACCGCGGTGATCCTGCTGCTGGTCATCGCCGCCTACCAGGCCTTCGACGAGTTCTACAACCTGCTGGCGAAGACGACCTGGGGCCGGCCGCCGCTCGTCGAGCTGTACTACACCGCGCTCGGCGAGAGCCAGGACTACGGCGAGGGCAGCGCGGGCGCGGTGATCCTCACCCTGCTGATCCTCATCGTGACACTGGCGCAGGGCAAGTTCCTGGGCTTCGGAAGGGGTGACGACAAGTGACCACCACAGTGCCTCCGGTCGCTCCGGTCGACAAGCCACGCCGTATCAAGCGCGGCAGCGTCATCGGCAACACCGGCCTGTACGTCTCCATCGGCGTCGCCGCCGTGCTCTTCCTGGTCCCCTTCTATCTGATCGTCCGCAACGCGCTGTCGACGGACCCCGAAATCACCGGCGAGAACTGGAAGTTCTTCCCCACGAACCCCCAGTGGAGCAACTTCACCGAGCTGTTCCACGACACGACGGTCGACTTCGGCCGTTCCCTGTTCAACTCCGCGGTCGTGGCCGTCCTGATCACGGTGGGCACCCTGCTGGTCTGCTCGCTCGCCGGCTACGGCCTGGCCCGTATCCCGTACAAGCACGCCAACAAGATCTTCTACATGGTCCTGGGGACCCTGATGGTGCCGCCCGCCGTCACCTTCGTGCCGAGCTTCGTGCTGGTCTCCTCGCTGGGCTGGGTGGACAGTTACCGGGGTCTCGTCATTCCGGTGCTCTTCAGTGGTTTCGCCTGCTTCCTCTTCCGGCAGTACTTCCTGGGGTTCCCCAAGGAGTTGGAGGAGGCGGCGCGCGTGGACGGGCTCGGCTACTGGGGCGCGTACTGGCGCATCGTCGTACCGAACTCCCTGAACTTCTTCGCCGCGATCGCGACCATCACCTTCATCAGCGGCTGGAACGCCTTCCTGTGGCCGCTGGTCATCGGCCAGGACCCGAGCGCCTGGACGGTGCAGATCGCGCTCTCCTCGTACATGACCAACCAGGTCGTCAACTTCCATCTGATCTTCATGGCGACCGCCGTTTCCATCCTGCCCCTGGTGTTCGTGTTCCTCTTCCTCCAGCGCTGGCTGGTGCAAGGGGTCGCGCAGACGGGCATCAAGGGCTGATCGACAGGCTCAACGGGCCCCAAGGGACGATCTAGGAGACCGATGTCTTTCCGCACGACTTCCGCCATTGACTACGTCGAGGACGTCTCGCCGGGCAGTGGGGCGCTCCCGCCACGCGCCCGGTACGCGTCCTCGGACGCGCGGTCCTTGTCACTGAACGGCAGTTGGCGCTTCCGTCTGTCCCCCACCGCCGATGCCGAGGACGACTCGTTCGCGACGGAGGGGTTCGATGCCGGGGACTGGGCCGAGGTGTCCGTCCCCGGCCACTGGGTCCTCCAGGGGCACGGCTCACCGATCTACACCAACCACCTCTACCCGTTCCCGGTCGACCCGCCGCGCGTGCCGACCGGGAACCCGACCGGCGATCATCTGCACACCTTCGACCTGCCGTCCGACTGGCCCTCGGACGGCGGGGCGGTGCTGCGCTTCGACGGGGTCGAGTCCTGCGCCCGGGTCTGGCTGAACGGCACCGACATCGGGGAGTTCAAGGGGTCGCGGCTGCCGCACGAGTTCGCGGTCGGCCGGCTGCTCAAGCCGGGCGGCAATGTGCTGGCGGTCCGTGTCCACCAGTGGTCGGCGGGCTCGTACCTGGAGGACCAGGACCAGTGGTGGCTGCCGGGCATCTTCCGGGACGTCACGCTCCTGCACCGCCCGGCGGGCTGCGTGCTCGACTTCTTCGTGCACGCCTCCTACGACCACGTCGAAGGCCTCGGGACCCTGCGCGTCGACTCCGACGTCGACGGCCGGGTCACCGTGCCCGCCCTCGACATCGATGTCGCGACCGGCGAGTCGGTCACCGTCCCCGTGCGGCCGTGGACGGCCGAGACACCCCGGCTGTACGACGGTGTGCTCGCGACCGAGGGCGAACGCGTCGCGCTGCGCGTCGGCTTCCGCACGGTCGCCCTGGAGGACGGCCTGATCAAGGTCAACGGCACGCCCCTCCTCTTCAAGGGCGTCAACCGGCACGAATGGCACCCGGAGCGGGGCCGCGCCCTGGACCTGGAGACCATGCGCGAGGACGTGCTGCTGATGAAGCGGCACAACATCAACGCGGTGCGCACCTCGCACTATCCGCCGCACCCCGCCTTCCTCGAACTGTGCGACGAGTACGGCCTGTGGGTCGTCGACGAGTGCGACCTCGAGACGCACGGATTCACCGAGCAGGCCTGGCGCGACAACCCCGTCGACGACGACCGCTGGACCCCGGCCCTGCTCGACCGGGCGGCCCGCATGGTCGAGCGCGACAAGAACCACCCCTCCGTCGTCGTCTGGTCCCTCGGCAACGAGGCCGGCACCGGGCGCGGGCTGACCGCCATGGCCGAGTGGATCCGCGGCCGGGACGGCTCACGGCTCATCCACTACGAGGGTGACATCGGCTGCCGTGACACGGACGTCTACTCGCGGATGTACGCCGACCACGCCGAGGTCGAGAGGATAGGCCGCGGCCTTGACGGCGGCACCCACAGGCGCCGCGGACTCCCCTTCATCCTCTGCGAGTACGGGCACGCCATGGGCAACGGTCCCGGCGGGATCGCGGACTACCAGCACCTGTTCGAGTCGTACGACCGCATCCAGGGCGGCTTCATCTGGGAGTGGATCGACCACGGCATCAAGGACGAGCGGTACGGGTTCGCGTACGGCGGCGACTTCGGCGAGGAACTGCACGACGGGAACTTCGTCTGCGACGGGCTGCTCTTCCCCGACCGGACCCCGTCCCCGGGGCTGATCGAGTACAAGAAGGTGATCGAGCCGGTCCGGATCGTCGGCGACGGCGCGGACGGGACCGTGCGCGTCACCAACGGCTACGACTTCGCGGATCTGTCCGCGCTGGCCTTCGAGTGGTCCTACCAGGTCGACGGCGAGACCGTCGAGGCGGGCGTGCTGCCGGTGCCGGAGCTCGCCCCGGGCGAATCCGCGGACGTGAAGCTGCCGGACCCGCCGGCCGACCCACGAAGCGGGGAGACCCAGTGGACGGTACGGGCGACGCTCGCGGCCGACACCGCGTGGGGGCCGAAGGACCACCTGGTGGCCTGGGCCCAGTTCCCGCTCTCGGCGAGGCCCTTGACCGCCGTGGTGCAGAGCGACGGTCCGGTCCTCGGCGAGGGGCAGATCACCCTGGGCCCGGCGGCCTTCGACGCCCGTACGGGCGCGCTGCGGTCGATCGGCGGGGTCGATGTCAGGGGGCTGCGTCTGGACGTGTGGCGCGCGCCGACCGACAACGACAACGGGGCGGCCTGGCAGCCGGATCAGCGCTACGGCCCGCTCTGGCGGGAGCTCGGCCTGCACCGGATGCAACACCGGCTGGAGTCGGTGGAGTTGGGCGACGACGCGCTGACCGTACGGACCCGGGTGGCGCCCGCCGCCCGCGAGGTGGCCCTGCGCACGGTCTACCGGTGGACGTCCGACGGCACACGGCTGCGGCTGACCGTGTCCGTGGCACCCGAGGGCGACTGGAGGCTGCCGCTGCCCCGGCTCGGGATCCGGCTGGGGCTCGCGGGCTCGGTGGACGGGGCGAGGTGGTTCGGCGGCGGCCCCGGCGAGGCCTACCCGGACACCAAGTCCGCCTCCATGGTGGGGCGTTGGGAGTCGACCATCGACGGACTCCAGACGCCGTACGTCCGTCCGCAGGAGAACGGCGCTCGGGCCGACGTCCGCTGGGTGGAGATCGGCGGGCTGCGGGTCGAGGGCGAGCCGGAGTTCTGGTTCACCGCGCGCCGCTGGACGTCGGAGCAGCTCGACGCTGCCGAGCATCCGACCGATCTGTTGGCCGGTGACACGGTCTGGGTCAATCTCGACCACGGGCAGCAGGGCATCGGCTCGCAGTCGTGCGGTCCGGGCGCGCTTGAGCAGTACCAACTGCGGCCCGCTCCCGCCGAATTCACGTTCCACTTCTCGGAGATCCATGGCTGACACCCTCACGAGGACCGCGGCCGGTCGGCACGGGGGTCTGGGGGTGTCCCCCAGAAAGGTGTGCAGTCGACCGGCCGCGGTCGCGTCGTGTATCGGATTCGTCCTCATCGGCATGCTGCAAGCGCTCTACGGCCCGGCCGTCCCGGGCCTGCGCGCGCAGTACGGCCTCTCCCCCTCGGCGGCGGGCCTCGGCCTGAGCCTGCACTTCACCGGTGGCGTCGCAGGCGTCCTCGCCTTCAACGCGATCCACTCACGGATATCCAACAGGGCGCTGCTGGCGGTGAGTTACGCGCTGATGGCGGCGGGCGGCGCGGGCTTCGCGCTCGCCGCGAACTGGCCGCTCGCGCTCGCCGCCGCCTTCCTCGGCGGCCTCGGCTTCGGCGGTATCGACTACGGCCTCAACCAGCTGTTCGCGGTCGGCTTCGGCGACCGTTCGACGGCCATGCTGAACGTCCTCAACGCGCACTTCGGCATCGGTGCGGTCCTCGGTCCGGCGCTGGTCGCGTGGCTGGGGCCCGACGACTATCCGTACGCCTTCGGTGCGTGCGCGGTGCTCGCGGGGGCGCTGATCCTGTGCACGGGAGGGGTCCGCAGCCAGGCGCCGCCCGTCTCCCCGGCCGAGCGGCCCGTCGCTTCGGGTGGCCTGCTCTCCCGCGTCCTGGTGGGCTTCCTGCTCCTCTACATCCTGAACGTCGGCGTCGAGGCGGGCGTCGGCGGCTGGGAACCCACCCACCTGGAGACCGTCGGCTACAGCGCGACGGTCGCCGCCTCCGCCACCTCCGTCTACTGGCTGATGATGACCGCGGGCCGCTTCCTCGTCGTCCCGGTCACCCTGCGGTACGCGCCCGAGCGCATCCTCGCGGTCTGCGCGGCCGGAATGACCGCGTGCCTGCTGCTGGCGTTGATCCCCGCGGCGGCGCCGGTGGCGTACGCCGGCGTGGGTCTGTTCATCGCGCCCGTCTTCCCGACCGGCCTGCCGTGGCTCAACAGGGCCCTCCCTCAGGCGAAGAGGGCCGGAGCCTGGGTGATCGCGGCCTCGATGATCGGCGGGGTGGCGGCTCCTGCGCTGCTCGGCGTGGGCATCGAGGCGGCGGGGATCCACGCCGTCCCCTGGCTGCTGACCGCCCTGTCCGCGGCCTCGCTCGTGGCCACCCTGTGGCTGATCGCACTGACCCGGAAGGCGTCCGTATGAGCGGCAGCATCCAGGTCCGGGGGCTGTCCCGGACCTTTCACACCACCGTGCGCCGCCCGGGCTTCGCGGGCGCGCTCAAGTCCCTCGTCAAGCCCGAGCGGGTCGCGAAGGAGGCCGTCTGCGACGTCACCTTCGAGGTGGCGCCCGGCGAACTGCTCGCGCTGCTCGGCCCGAACGGCGCCGGCAAGTCCACCACCATCAAGATGCTCACCGGCATCCTCACCCCGACCTCCGGCGAGGCGCGCGTCGCGGGCGTGGTCCCGTACCGGGAGCGCGAGCGCAACGCGCGCAACATCGGGGCGGTGTTCGGGCAGCGCACCCAGCTGTGGTGGGACCTGCCGGTGCGTGAGTCCTTCGCGATCCTGCGGGACATCTACGGGGTGCCGGAGCGTGAACACCGCGTCCGCCTCGGCGAGTTCGACGAACTGCTCGCCCTCTCCTCCTTCTGGGACACCCGCGTACGCCATCTCTCCCTCGGCCAGCGGGTGCGCTGCGACCTCGCCGCCGCGCTGCTGCACGACCCGCCCGTGGTGTTCCTCGACGAACCCACCATCGGCATGGACGTGGTGGTCAAGGAACAGGTACGCGGCTTCCTCAAGCACCAGGTGGAGGAGCGCGGCCGGACCGTGCTGCTCACCACGCACGACATGACGGAGGTCGAGCGGCTCGCCGAGCGGGTCGTGCTCATCAACCACGGTCGGCTCGTCCTCGACGGCACCCTGGACGAGATCAGGCGCAGGTTCGGCTCGACCTGGCAGGTGCGGGCGACGCTCGCCGATCCGCAGGCGGCGATCGCCCCGCCGCCGGGCATCGCGCTGCTGCGCCGCGAGGGCCTCCAGGTGGTGTTCGGGCCGGACGGGCCGGGCGCCCCGACGGTCCACCAGGCGCTCAAGCAGGTCGTCGAGCGGTACGAGGTGACCGACCTCGCGATCGACGAGGCGGACCTGGAGGACGTGATGCGGGCGGCGTACGTCCAGGCGGAGGCCGCGTGAGCGCGACCGTCCCCGGCGGCTGGCGGGCCGCCCGGGTCACCCCGCTCGGCGAGCTGCACACCCCGCCCCGGATGACCGCCGCGCTGCTGCGCCTCGTCGTGCAGGTGGTGCTGGTGGCCTCGCTGTGGCGCGGCCTGTACGCGACGACCGGCACCACCGCGGGCCTCACCCGCGACCAGGCCGTCACCTATGCCGTGCTCGCCGTACTGGCCACCCGGATCAGGGCGTTGGACCAGTACTCGGGCCGGGACACCGTCCAGCAGCACATGCACTTCGGCACCATCGTGTACTGGTATCTGCGCCCGCTGCCCCCGCAGCGCTACTACGCGTTGCGGGCCCTCGGCGAGCAACTCTACGGATTCGTCTGGGCGTTGGCCGGATACGCGGTGTGTCTGGCCGTCGGGTCCGTCCAGCCGCCCGGGTCGGCGGCCGTCGCGGCGGTGTTCGGGCTGAGCGTGCTGCTGGGCCAGTGGGTCCTGTACTACGTGATGCTGGTCATCGACCAGCTGTGCTTCTGGACGCTCCGCAACGGCGCCGCGATCCTGATCCTGGTCTTCGCGCAGAACCTGCTGTCCGGGGTGTACGCGCCGCTGTGGTTCTTCCCCGACTGGTTCATCACGCTCAGCCGCTTCCTGCCCTTCCAGGCGACGCTGAGTGTGCCGCTGTCGCTGTACGTGGGCCGGATCCCGGTGTCGCAGGCGGGTCCCCAACTCGCCCTGCAGGCCGCGTGGGTGGCGGCTCTCGCCCTGTTCACCCGGCTGCTGTGGCGCCGGGCGGCCCGGCGCGTGATCTCGCAGGGAGGCTGACCATGACGGCCAAGCTCACCACATCACTCACATCCCTGCGGATCGTGTGGCGCATCACCCGTCTCAACTTCCGCGCGCAGCTGGAGTACCGCTCCGAGTTCCTGCTGATGATCGCCATCGGCGCGATCTGGCAGGTGTCGGTGATCGTGTTCGCGACGGTGCTGCTGACCCGGTTCACCGGGATGGGCGGCTGGGCGAGCCAGGACGTGCTGCTGATCGCGGCGACGCGGATGCTGGCGCACGGTCTGTTCGTGCTCGTCCTGGGCCGGGTGCACGGACTGGCGCGGCACATCCAGGAGGGCGTGATCGACACGTATCTGGTCCGCCCGATGCCGGTCCACCGGCAGCTCCAGCTCTCCGTCTTCCCCACGAATGCGATCGGCGACCTGACGGTGGCGACCGGTCTGATGGTGGGCGCGCTGACCCGCAGCCAGCTGGACTGGAACGCGGCCCGGATCTCGTACCTCGTCGTCTGTGTGCTGGGCGGGATGCTCCTGGAGGCGGCCCTGTTCACGGCGGTGGCCTGCGCCTCGCTGCGCTTCCCGGCCGCCGACTACTGGGGGCGCTGGCTGGAGGAACTGCTCGGCACGTTCGGCAGCTATCCGCTCAACGTGCTGCCGCGCGCGGTCGGCGGTTTCCTCACCTTCGGGCTGCCGCTGGCCTTCGTCGCCTACTTCCCGGCCGCCGTGCTGACCGGACACGGCGGCGACTCGGGGGTGCCGTACTGGCTGGCGGCGGCCTCACCGCTGGTGGGGCTGCTCGCCTATCTGGGCGCGCGGCTGCTGTGGCGCTGGAGCCTCGGCCACTACTCCGGGGTCAACGGCTGACGACCGGTGGCGCCGGTCCCGTCCGTACGGGGTCGGCGCACCGGGGTGAGCAGGGCCAGTACGGCGACGAGCACGCAGCAGGCGCCCGCGATCGCGCCCACCGCCGCCGTGCCGTGGCGCCCCGCGGCCCACGTGAGGACGGCCGCGCCGGCCGGGGCCGCCGAGTAGTGCAACGTCCAGAACGCCGAGGTGACCCGCCCGAGCAGATGCTCCGGAGTCACCTCCTGCCGCAGCGACATGGAACACGTACCCGCCACGCTCCCGAAGCCCAGGAAGACCGCGGTCAGGGCGGCGACGGTCGGCACGCTGCGGGCCCAGCCCAGACCCGCCAGCGCGCATCCGCACACCGCCACCGAACCGATCCAGGTCGGGCCGAAGCCCAGGCGTCGGCGCACCCGGGCCACCAGGAGCGCCCCGGCGATCGTGCCGAGCGCGCCGACCGCGAACACGGTGCCGACCGCGGCGTCGTCGCGGCCGAGATCGTGCTTGAGGTGGTAGATCAACAGGTCGTTCAGTCCGAGTGTCAGGAAACTGAAGAAGGACAGCAGAACGGTCAGGACGCGCAGTACCGGATGCCGGACCAGGAAGGACACCCCGGCGAGCAGATCCGTCCACAGCCGCCGGACCGCTCCCGCTCCGGCCGCGGGTCCCGGTGCGGGGCGTGTGCTGCCCTTGAACCGTACGAAGCCGACGCAGGCGGCCGACACACCGAAGCTCGCCGCGTCCACGCCGACGGCGGCGGCCGGCCCGAACCACGCCGCCACCAGCCCCGCGCACACCGGACCGGCCACCCCGGCCGCCGCCGCGGTCGCGTTCAGCCTGCCGTTGGCCTCCGTGATCCGCTCGACGCCGACGAGGTTGCGGACGACGGTGACGTAGGCGACGGAGAACAGCATGCCGACGGCCTCGCACAGCGGCAGGACCACATAGAGCAGCCAGATCCGCGGTCCGAAGACCCAGACCAGCGGAATCACCGCGTACAGCGCCATACGGACCAGGTCGCAGGTCACGAGCAGTTTCCTGCGGTCCACCCGGTCGACGACGACCCCGGCGAAGACGCCGGCCACGACCGAGGCCGCCCCGCCGACGGCCGTCAACAGGCCCATCTGCGCGACGGATCCGGTCGCGTGCAGCACGAGCAGCGGCAGGGCGATCAGGGCGAAGGAGTCCCCGAGGACCGAAAGGGTCTGCGCGACCCAGAAGACACCGAAGTCACGGTCCCGCCGCAGCGGTTGTGGAAGTTCTTCGTCAACAGCGGCTTCCGCGGCCCGCTCCGAAGGTCTGGGCTCTTCCCCGCGCCGTGCCCTGTACGTCACCGTGTCGGCCCCCGTCACCCGATCCAGTCGTCGACCAGCCTAGGGCCTGTCCGGCGGATCATGTGACTACTAGGCTGCGACGATGGAACACTTAACCGACGTGCCCGGGAGCTTCGCCCAGCCCGCGGATCCGGCCCGGGCGAATGACTACGACAGCTTCGCCGAGGCGTACGCGGCGGAGACCGAGAACAACCTCGTGAACGCGTACTACGCGCGGCCCGCGATGTTGGCCCTCGCCGGAGACGTGGCCGGCCGCCGGATCCTGGACGCCGGTTGCGGCTCGGGCCCCCTGTCCGCCGCGCTGCGCGACCGCGGTGCGGTTGTCACCGGTATCGACGCCAGCGCCGGGATGCTGGCGTTGGCAAGGCGGCGGCTCGGTGACGACGTAGCCCTGCACGTGGTCGACCTCAGCGACCGCCTGCCGTTCGACGACGGTGCGTTCGACGATGTGGTCGCGTCGCTGGTGCTGCACTACCTGGAGGACTGGGGGCCGACACTGGCCGAGTTGCGGCGCGTGCTCAGGCCCGGCGGCCGGCTGATCGCGTCGGTGGACCACCCTTTCGTGGCCTACACGTTCCAGGAGCCTCGGCCCGACTACTCCGCGACCACCAGCTATACCTTCGACTGGACGCTCAACGGACGGTCCGTCCCGATGAGGTTCTGGCGCAAGCCGCTGCACGCGATGACCGATGCCTTCACCACCGCCGGTTTCCGCCTGACCGTCATCAGCGAGCCGCAGCCCGACCCGGCGGCCCGTGAGCTGTTCCCCGACGACTTCCATGACCTTTCGACCAAACCCTGCTTCCTGTTCTTCGTCGTCGAGGCACCGCCGTCGGCCACCGGCTCCCGGTGAAACTCCGGACCAAGGTCACCAAGGGCGGTGCAGGGTCCGTCCGGCGGTGATCTCCTCGTAGCGGGCGGTGCGGCGTTCGAGGGTGCCTTGGGCCTGTCCGGTTCGCGGCGAGTTGTCTTGCTCCCGCCGTGGGCCGTTGCTATGCCTTGGGCACTCGACTCTATGGAGGACGCTGTGCATCAAGAGCCCCCTCTTCCCGTTCCTCCGCGTTCACGTGTCCGGGGATTCATCTGCGCCGTCGCGGCCACCTCCCTCGTGACGCTCACCGCCGCGACAAGTCCACCCGACGCGGACACCCGGACCGCGGCGGCCCCGGCAGCCGTGGTCCGCGAGTGGAACGCCATCGCCACCGACACGATCAAGACCAGCCTCGGCCCACGCCCCTCCGGGCAGGCAGCGATCTGGGAGGGGTTCGTCTCCGTCGCCGTGTACAACGCCGTGGTGGGGATCGAAGGCGGCTACGCCCTGTACAAGTGGCACGAGCGCGGTCCGGCCAAGGCATCCTCCGCGGCGGCCGCCGCCACTGCGGCCCACGACGTGCTGCTCGCCTACTTCCCCGCCTTCAAGGAGCAGCTCGACACGGCCTACGCGGGCTCGCTCGCCGCTCTTCCGGCCGGTCAGGCCCGAGACCGGGGCGTCGACTACGGAAAGCGCGCTGCCGCCCGCATCATCGAACTCCGGGAAGGGGACGGAAGGTTCGCAAACGTTCCCTTCACCGCTTCCCCGGCACCAGGGGTCTGGCGGCCCACCCCGCCCGCGTTCCAGCCCTTCATCGACACCTGGCTCGCCAAGCTCCGCCCCCTCCTGCTCGCCTCCCCGCAGCAGTTCCGCCCCGGCGGA
Source organism: Streptomyces sp. NPDC111656 (assembly GCF_055656965.1). NCBI lineage: Bacteria > Bacillati > Actinomycetota > Actinomycetes > Kitasatosporales > Streptomycetaceae > Streptomyces > Streptomyces sp. NPDC111656. The sequence continues at coordinate 166,607 of NZ_JBVKCA010000009.1, read as the reverse complement.
CCACCTGCCATCTCCTCGGCCCGCTACGCCGAGGATGTCCAGGAGGTGAAGACCATGGGCGCGAAGACCGGCTCGGGCAGGACCGCGCAGCAGACCGAGACCGCCCTCTTCTTCAGCGGCAACCTGGTCGAACAGGTCCAGACAGCCGTACGAGACCACGCCGCCCGGCACCGGCTCGGCATCGCCGAGACGGCCCGGCTGTTCGCCGCGGTGAACGCGTCGGCGACCGATGCCGTCGTCACGGCATGGGACGCCAAGTTCCATTACAGCTCCTGGCGGCCGATCACCGCCATCCGTCTCGCCGACACCGACGGCAACCCCGCCACGACGCCAGACCCGGCCTGGGAGCCGCTGCTCCTCACCCCACCACACCCGGACTACGTCGCCGGCCATACGACCGTCGCCGCTGCCGTGGCACGCGCCCTGACCGGCGTCCTCGGCACCTCGCACATCGACCTCCACGTCCCCTCCGAGGTCACCGGCACCACGCGGTTCTACGGGTCAGCCGAGGGCCTCAACCGGGACGTCGTCGACGCCCGTGTGTGGGGCGGCGTCCACTCCCGCACGGCGGACGTAGCCGGCTGCCGGGTCGGCACCCACGTGGCCGCCTGGGCGCTGGACCACTACTTCCAGCCGGTCGCCAAGGACGGCACCCAGCCGCCCCCGCCGACACGAGCGGCTCGGCAGGACAAGCCCGCCGAGCCCAAGTGCGGCGACGACACCGACTGAACCACAGAGCCGGGACTCGTCAGTCGGGCCGGACTTACGTCGGACAGCACTCGGTACGCCTCGATCTGCTGGTGGAGAGGCAGCCGCCCCGATCCGAGCAGCATCGTCCGTGCCCTCAGCACCGCGTCCTGATCGACTTCAGCGGGTTCGTCCATACGGCGATTCTGTGAGCGCCGGAAACCCCGGACAAGGCGGTTGGGCTGTGCCGTCCGTCCTAGGAGAACCGGCCTCCCAGCTGTCATGACGGGGATGGTCGAGCCCGGGAGGTCCCGTTCGGGGTCCCACTGGACGCGGGCGGGGCCGCCTTCAATTTCCGTCGCCAGGAAGGCAGATCGAGGTGTGAATGCTGAAGTGAGCTTCGAGGGCGTTCAGTTGAGCCATCACTTGCTCGACGACGTCGTATCGGATCTCCACGCCCTGGGGTACACGAGCACGTCCTCGGACTCCTGACGGTTCCTCATGGAACCAGCGCCGGTGGCGCTACGCTGCTGTGTCGTGCAGGAGACGCGCCTCGACACTGCTCGCATCCGGGCGGCTCGCCGGGTGATCGACCCGGTCTTTCTCGACACTCCGCTGTACCGCTGCGAGGCGCTGGAGCCCGGCCTCGGGTGCACGGTGAGCATCAAGCTCGAAACGGCGAACCCGGTGCGCAGCTTCAAGGCCCGCGGCACCGAGGTGGTCGCGAGCCTGCTCGCCGACAAGGGCTCGCGAGCCGTGGTGTGCGCGAGCGCGGGCAACCTTGGACAAGCCCTCGCGTGGTCCGGTCGCGGCCGGGGGCTCGACGTCACCGTCGTGGCGTCCCGCTTCGCGACCCGGGCCAAGCTTGATCGCATCCGCGCGCTGGGCGCCGGGTTGGAGCTGGTCGACGGCGACCACGAGATGGCTCGTGAGCGGGCGGCGGCCATCGCACGCTACGCCGGCATCCGGCTGGTCGAAGACAGCCTGGACATCGAGACCTGCGAGGGCGCGGCGACCATCGGCCTGGAGCTCGTGGACACCGCGCCGTCGTTCGACACCGTCCTGATTGCTCTCGGCGGTGGGGCGCTGGCCACCGGCGTGGGTCATGTGGTGAAGGCATTGGCACCCGGAGTCGAGGTGATCTGCGTCCAGCCGCTGGGCGCACCGGCAATGACGCACTCGTGGCGCAGTCGGCGTGTCGTCACCACCGACTCGACCAACACCATCGCTGACGGCGTCGCCGGCAGGCACCCCATCCCGGCCGTCCTGGACGACCTCCTCCTGGTCGCCGACGACGCCGTCCTGGTTCAGGAAGCGTCGATCATCGCCGGTATGCGCATGCTCCTCGACCACGCCGGCCTCGTCGTCGAGCCTTCGGCCGCGCTCGGCATCGCGGCGATCCTCGAAGACCGCGACCGCTTCGCCGACCGACATGTCGTCACCATCGTGTGCGGCAGCAACGTCGACGTAGACGCCTACCACGGCTGGGTCGACGCGGCTCCCATCCTCGGTTCCTGACAATTGCCCAGGTCAGCACCCGCACCAGCCGCGAGTGATCGCAGCTTCCCAGACTGAGGGCTCAGAGGCGGAGCAGCCAAGCAGTTCTCGGTCTGATGGTCCGTGGGTGCTCAGTCGGCAGGTACCGGGTGAGAAGGTCGTCGCGTCGCTGCGGAGGGTGGGCACCTGTCTAGAAGCCGCGTCACCGATGTCGTACACACCTGCTGAAGACGAAGCACCAGGTACCTGCCGAAGTAGCGCCTCCCCTCCCGGTACCGTGCATAGCGATCTACAGTTACGCGCATCATCTGGTTATAAGTACACCCGCTGGAGATCTTGAATTCGCTGCTGACGTCAATCAAGTCCATAACGCGGCAGTTGAGGCCATGGGTGGATCGATTGCCGGCCCAAGCCAGCTGCGAGGTGTCTATCAGTCGGATACCCAGGGCAGCGGGCAGGACCCTGGGATCTTCGATGCCCTGAGAGATGTGGTGGCGTCAGCACCCGATGCGGCGATCATGGCAGCTTGGCGGCGCGTAGAACTGCGGCTTTTCGAAGCGCACTGTCTCGTGCAGGGGATTTCACTGAGCACCGGACGCCCCTTTCGCGTCTTCCCCATCACTCCTCGCCGATGGGCGGATCAATGCCCCATCGGCGCGCCACAGCGCACCAGATGAAGCGGGGCCGTTGTGTTGCTCGGATCGGACTCCCGGCTCGATGCTCACGCACGAGCGCCCTCTCGGGCCGTCCTGGAGCCGCGGAAGGGCGTTCAACGGTGACCAGCGTCGACAACTGCCGACAGCTCAGCAGCAGGTCAGGACGTTGATCGATGAGGCGACCACAGGTCGCGGCCGCCGATGATCAGTTGTGGCTGAACTGACGCCGCACAGCAGCTCCTTCAACCAGGCCACAGGCGAAGAGGAACGCCTCCGCCGTTCCGATGTCAGTGCCGCCTGCTCTACTTCGGCACAGGACAGGACCGGTGAACGACGGAGACCGACATGGGCGTGCTGTACGACTACTTCCACGCGACCGACCGCACCACAGCGGTGAACCAGGCCATCGGCCCTGACGGCGACTGGCTCCGCGGGACGTCGCTGGAGGAGATGGGCGCAGACTGGATCGACGCCAAGGGCCTGGACCCGAACGTCGTACTGGCCCAACTGGTCGCCTACGCCGAGGGCGTCTCCTTAACGGATCAGCAGGATGCGCCGGAACTGATCTGGCCCGAACCGCCGTACCCCCAGGGTGAGCCCACCGACCCCGACTCCCCCTGGAACACAGGCCTGATCCTCGAACAACTTCCCGATCGCTGGCGGGACATCCTCGCCACCCTCCCTGATGACGCGGTCCCGATGGTGGCGGCTCAGTGGTACGAGATCGAGGAGGTCGATTTCGCCGACTACCTCCATGCCGAGGATGCGGTTTCCACGTTCATGGCCCTCGCCTGCCGCGCGCGGAGGGCGGGCGCCCACCTTTACTGCCGATGCAGCCTATGAAGCCCCGTAAGGCCGGTAGCCCGCTGCTGGGGTCGTGTCAGACGCGTGCCAGATCGTGCGGGAACCACGGAGAACAGCGTGCAACGCAGTAGCGGCCGACCAGGCATCGTGAGCACTTCGCCCCAGGCCAGCAGCCCATTCAGTCGTAGATCACCTCAGCTTCCCAAGCTCGGTGTGCGGACGGTGCTGACGCAAACGATGCCCTCCGATACGGTCCCGAGCCATGGCGAATGGCAACGGTGTGCCGGAGAAGGCGGCGTGGATCCTGGTTCGGGACGACCGGGTGTTGGTGACGCGTAGTCACGGCAGAGATCGCTTCTACTTCCCGGGCGGTCATCGTGAGCCGGGCGAGTCCGACGGCGAGACCCTGGTGCGGGAGATCGACGAGGAACTGCAGGCGGCGATCGACCCCGGTTCCATGGTGCACTTCGGCACATTCGAGATCGGCGAGCGCCATCCGAATCACGGCCCCTTCCGGATGATCTGTTACACCGCCGATCACCGCGGTGAGCTGACCCCATCGAGGGAGATCGCCGAGAAGGCGTGGTTCCGCTACGCCGATCGGGACCGAGTCTCGGCCATCGACGAGATGGCTTTCGACGCGCTTTACGAGGCCGGACGGCTTTCCTGATCCCGTGACCGCTGTACAGCAGTGGAGTACAGCAAGCACCACGACCGCAGCAGAGCGTCAACAACCGACGATGGCCGACCGACCAGCCGACCAGACCTCAATGACCGCCCAGCCGAGCGCTCGGGACCAAGAGGTCGCTCCAGAGCTGTGCCGCGTGGGTACCTGCCGTTTCCCCAGGTCCACGGATGGCCGACTCGTATGGTGAGCCGCATGTCATCGCCGCTGAGAGCAGACGAGTCAATCGCCGGCCAGGAAGATTTCGTTGCCTTCCTGACGAGGCTCACGGAGGACTACCGTCAACGCGGGGAGGAGTGGGAGAACCCCACTCTGGAGCAGTTTCAACGTACTACGCTCCGGCACTTATGACCGCAACGCTCTACGAGTGACCGCCGACAGTGGCCAATGCCGACCAACAACGACCACCGGGCGCACGAGACCACTGCTCCTGAGCAGGGAACACGCAGGTCACCAAGATCCCCGGCAAGACCCAGGGCAAGAAACCCTAAGTTGGATCCTGTGGCTGATCTGACAGGTTGTGCCACTCGTGACCACACCCGCCGACGCAGTGCAGCGTCCGCCTGCGGGTATCGGCGATGCTGAAAAGGGCGACGAGCAGCCGAAATGACTTCGTGAGTTCATAGGCCGGAAGTCGGTCCATCCCGAAGCGCCATTTCGTGAGCATCACCGCAGGCGTGTGAGTGGGCCGAATGCCAGAGCGCGCGATGCTCTCCGCCACATCGTCCTCCCTCGCACGAGCCTGCCCGCAGAACAGCACCAGCGTGTACAGGGCCTTGCGCTGGTCATCGTCCGAGAGGCCTTCGAACCACTCGACACCATCAGCCACGGGTCTGAGCCCTTGCGCGAGTTCGTTCAGGATCACCTCGTGTGCGTACAGCACAGCTTCTCACCCCCATGCGATCAGGCTGACGGTACGCCCGCGGGCGCCCGAGAGCCGCACAGTTTTAGGTGTTCCGTGCAGGCCGGTTTCGTCCACTTCTACGACGAGGAAGGCCGAAGGGCGTTCTCGATCAGAGCGAACCAGGTAGCCATGGTCCAGCAGCTCCAGCGGTACAGCAGCTTCGTACCGCGGCCCCAGCAACCGCCCCCGGCCGATACCGCCCCTTGGGGGCTCCGTAGCGGCCGGTATGGCCGTCGCTGACTGATCCGGCCAGAGCCCACGGATCAGAAGGTGCACGACGCAGATAGTCGCGTGCCACGACCGTGCCAGGGGGTCAGCCACGGTCAACCAGAGTGGCTCCAGATCACATCCGGGCCCGCTGGCTCACCCAAAGAAGCCGCAGGTCACCCCCAAGACGCCCCCGCCTCTCTCCTAAAGCGGTGGCGCGAGGGGCCCTCTCCGCACCTGTCGATGAAACGCCAGGTCAGAGCGTTTTCCTCGACGGTGTGATCGGCTCACCGAACTTGCGTACTCCAGGCAAAACACTCCACGGCCGGTGACCGCTGACCGTCCCCCGAATGGCATGTCCCGGATGCTGTGCACAGGATGGAGAGGTAGGCGCGGCCTCCAGCTCCGACCTCCGGAGCGACTGAGGGGATGGTTTGCATGTCGTACCCGAAGCAGGTGTATTTCGGCGATGGAGGCGAGATCAACGCGCACTTCCTGCCGACCGACACCGCGCCGAATGTCGGCGAACCTGGAGACGGCATGGCCATCCGCTACCTCGCGACGGCCGACATCACGCGCGGTGAGTTCGGCCTCTACCGGGTCATGCTGGGGGCGAAGGCGGGTGGCCCCAAGACGCACTTCCACCGGACCATCTCGGAGTCCTTCTTCATCCTCGATGGAACCGTCCGCCTCTTCAATGGCGAGAAGTGGGTCGACGCGCGGGAGGGCGACTTCTTGCACGTTCCGCAGGGCGGGCTGCACGCCTTCCGCAACGACTCCGACACCCTGGCCGAGATGCTGCTGCTCTTCACTCCGGGCGCACCGCGTGAGGAGTTCTTCGAGAAGATGTCGGAGATGGGCAACGCCACCGACGCGGAGCGCGCCGAGTTCTTCGACAGGCACGACCAGTATTTCGTCGACTGACCGGTCCCAGCCGCTCCCGCGGCGTCGGGCCCCAGACGCGCGGCGGCACAGGACCGTCGTCCGCACGCTCAGGCGGTCATACCGGCGAGTTTCGACGGCAGTTCAACAGACCCCGGCACCCGACGCGTCACCCGCACCATCGCCCGGCAGACCTCAGCGACCGTCGCGCCCATGGTTCGCATCGAGGGGCAGGGAGTTCGTAGGACCTCGAGTGGGTGATCACGGTCGTCGTGGTGATCGTGATCTCGTGGAGCGTAGCTGCCGATGTCGTCAGGGCGTACGTAGACGTGCTGGCTCTGGTGACCGCGCTTTGCGCGGGCCGCGGTGTACAGCAGCGGCATTCAGCAACCGCACGGACCGGCGTTGACCGTCGCAACCTTCCTGACTGACCTGTGCCGGGGTTGCGTCCCTGGAGACGGTGTATGGGTGCGACCTGATCCGGGAGTTGCTCCGGCTTCTGGCTGATGCCCACATAGATGGACGGCCACCGGCTGATCTTCGAAGTGGCGAAGCCTCGAAGGAGATCAGCCGGTGACCGCACCTGACGGTGTGCCCCTGCACGCCCTCGCGGAAGACAACCTGGCCGCGGCGAGTCCGGATCTGCTGCGCGCGATGGTGAAGACGTTCGCCGACGCGCTCATGTCCGCGGAGGCCGACGCTCTCTGCGACACCGAAACGGGCAGGTCAGCGACGAACGCGTCCACCACCGCAACGGCTACCGCCCGCGCGAGTGGGACACCCGCGCAGGGTCCGTGGAACTGACCATCCCCAAGCTGCGCCAGGCCAGCTACTTCCCGCACTGGCTCCTCGAGCGGCGCCGACGGGCCGAGCAGGCCCTGATCTCGGTGGTCACCACCGCCCACCTGCTCGGCGTGAGCACTCGCCTGATCGAAAGGCTCGCCGCCTCTCTCGGCGTCACCCAGCTGTCGAAGTCCCAGGTCAGCGTGATGGCCCGGCACCTGGACGAGCAGGTCGCAGCCTTCCGCAACCGGCCCCTGGACCAAGGTCCTTACGCGTTCGTCTGGGTCGATGCGCTGACCCGGAAGGTCCGCGAGGGCGGCCGCATCATCAACGTCCACGCCTTGATCGCGGTCGGCGTCAACGCCGACAGGCGCCGCGAGATCCTCGGCATCGACGTCGCCACCGCGGAGGACGGCGCCGGCCGGCTCGCCTTCCCGCGCTCCCTGATCGCCCGCGGCCTGAGCGGTGTCCAGCTGGTCATCTCCGACGCCCACGTCGGCCTCGTCGACGCCATCGGCGCAGTGCTGCCAGGCGCCTCCTGGCAGCGATGCCGCACCCACTACGCCCGCAACCTGCTCAGCCAGGTTCCGAAATCGGCCCAGCCCTGGGTGGCCACGCTGCGGACCGTCTTCGCACAGCCCGACACCGACGCCGTCCAGGCCCAGATACGACACGTCCTGGACGTCCTGGAAGCCAAGTTCCCCAAAGCCGCAGCCCACTTGGACACCGCCCAGCACGACCTGCTGGCGATCACCGCCTTCCCTCGCGAGATCTGGCGGCAGATCTGGTCGAATTAATCCGCAAGAACGGCTGAACAAGGAGATCCGCCGTCGCACCGACGTGGTCGGCATCTTCCCCGACCGCACCGCACAGCCTCAAAACGAGATCACCGAGCAGCCGTTGATACGCCACTCCCGCGGACGTGACCCTTAAGGGGCCATGATCACTCGCGCCAAAGCAGTTCCAGCCCGCTGGGCGGAAGGTCATCGTCGTCCGTGCCTGTCGGGCATGCTTTGGGGAGTGTGACTGATAGGCCGATGCTCTTCATCGCGGCTTGGTAGGGGACTCCGGGTGGTGTTGCCCCTGACCAAATCACGGAGGTGCAGGTGCTGGTGTCGCAGTTTCCCCCGAATGTGAAAAAGTCGCCGCTCTCCACGGACTTGCAGCGGCACACAGCGTGGGTCGGGTTGCGCGGGTCGATTTCGCATTCCATGTCCAGGCAGTTTGCCCATTGTGCTGGGGATGCGCAGGTCATGGTGCGGGTATGGTGGTTCGTGTTTTGTGTCGAGAACGTCGATACCAATCTTTTGCCGACTTGTGCCCGTTCTGTACACGACTTATAGCCGTAGGAGTAGCCGTATTCCACCACGCAGCGGCAGATGACGACGTTCGGGTCGCTCGGCGAGGGTTTGCAGGCGGCTTTGGTACACAGCGCGTAGCGCTGTTTGCAGAGCCATCCCCCAGCGAACTTCACTTTCTTTGGGCGCCAGTTCGCCCCGGTAACGCCGCGGGCCATCGCGCGGGTGGAGATGACGGTGGGTACCATCGTGGCCGAGGCGAACACCAGCGCGCGTCGTGCGATCGTTGATCTACCGCGCGGTTGGAGTGCCCTGGTCACCAGGTCGGCGATCTCTGCTGCCCCAGCTGCGGGCGCGGCGGCGAGGATCCGGTCGGTGTCGATCAGCATTGCGCTGGGTGTGGCGGTCAGACCGTAAGCGGTGAGCAGCATTCGGTCTTCGTCTACCAGTAGGTTCCGCAGCCCGTGCTCACGTGAGAAGGCAACGCTGTCCGCGGGGGGACCGCCGTTCACGATTGCGATGGTCAGCCGTTCTGCATGGGCCTGTTGCCACCGGGCCACCTGTGGCAGCAGTGCGTCGCACGCGCCGCACGCGTGATCAGTGAAGAGAAGCAGAAGTGGCTTATGCGCAGCGCCAAACAGTTTGTCGAGAGTCCATACTTGTCCCGTTGCGTCAGGCAGTGAAAAGCCCGGTGTGACCATGCCCGGTCGCACTTTCCCGGATCGCTTGAGTCCCAGCACCACCCAACACGTCGCTGCGATGGCCCCTAGGCCCGTGAAGAACCATGGGGCACGCCCGTCGGTTGCGACGAATCCCGCCATAGCTGCGAGGAGCCCGTTGCGTGCGAGCGTGGCCCACCCGACCGGCGTGGCGCGTAGCCCTCCGAAGCAGTGGCAATCCGGGGTCCTGCCGCGTGCGATGCTCACCACGATGGCCAGGCAGAACGTCAGCAACAGTCCGAGCGCTCCAAGCGCACCGATTCCTGCCCATGGGTTGACGATTAGGGCCAGGGCTGTGACGAACTCGTAGGAGACGAGAAGGTATCCAAGCGGCTTCCCCATTCGAGCTGGCAGGCCGAAGCTTGCGATTGCGCGAGGCAGTCCCTCGCGGTCCATGAATTTGGCGATCCCCGCGACCCCGAAGACCGCAGCCAACACCAGCCGTGCTGCCAGGACCATGCCCGCTCACTCCAATCGTTCTGGACGCCCTCCGGACGGAGCGCAGGCACCACGCACACACACCACGGCGCCCCGAACGACTCGTACCGCCTTGCGAGGCCCCGAACAACACTCCACAGGTCAGACTCACCCAGACGGCCGTGAGCCCGGTGACCGATCGACATCAATGGCGTGCATGGAAGGTGCTCGGCAGGTTCCGACTGGTCGGCGCGGTGCTGTCGAGCAGAACGACGAGTGGACCGAGGGCCGCCGCTACATGGGACTCGACCTGCTGACCACGGCCCGCCTCCACCCGATCGAGTCACAAACCGACGAGACCGCCCTGCCCACCGAACTCACCGCACAGCCTCAAAACGAGATCACCGAGCAGCCGTCGATACGCCATTCCCGCGGCCGTGACCCCGCCGGCGTGGCTGAGGCCGCTCAACAGCGGCCAAGGACGACCATCAGGCGCACGGGCGCTCGGCCCCTGAACAGCGAGAACCCAGCTCCCCAAGATCCCCGGCAAGACTCAAGGCAAGACGAAGTAGCCCCTAACCTCCTTGTTTCGGTTGGGAGCGATGAGCCGGGCTGACCGTGGTTGTTGGCCGCTTGCCGTCAAGCGGGCATGGCTGGGGCCCGACGCTCGGGTCGGGTGCTCCGGTTCCTCGGGTCGTGGGTGGGCAGGGACGGTGTTGCCGGTCAGGTGGCTGGCCGTGGCAGGGCGGCGAGGCGGGCGAACGCGGTGACGAGCTCATGTCGCCAGGGCCAGGTGGCGGAGATCCGCAGGTGGAGGCGGCGGCCGCCGCGGGTGATGCGGGCGGCTGCGTGCAGCAGCCGGTAGCGGAGCTTCTTCGGCTCGGCGCAGGCCAATTGGCCCTCCAGCAGCAGAGTTTGGGCCCAGGCGAGTAGGTCGAGGCGGTCAGAGCCAGTTCGAGCCAGTCAGCGTTGATGGCGAAGTGGCGGGAGGGGAAGCGGCCGAAACCGGTGGTCTTGCCGCAGCGGATGCGGTCCTCGACGCGGGCGTGCGCCCGGTGGCGGACCTCCAGATGCTGCAGGGAGCCTTCGCCGTGAGGGGTGTCGGTGAGGAAGACCTGGTGGTGCATGCCCTCGTCCAGATCGAACAAGGACAGCTGGGCGCCGGGGTGAGGGCGCTCGCGCCGGACGATGATCCGGGTGCCGTCCGGGTGGTCCGCCAGGTCCACCATGCCAGTCAGTTCTGCCACTTCGGCGCCGGTCCGCAGGGTGCCGTCCTGTTCCAGCGCGGGGTGCCACAGGTGGTCGGGCAGGGCCTGGATTGCGCGGTGGAGCGGTTCGGTGTCGGCGTATCCGACGGAGAAGGAGGTGTGGATACCCGTTCGCGCAGTGCCCGGAGGCGGGTGAGGAAGGCTTTTGCGCCTCCGGCGCTGTCGGCGCGGATGAGGATGTCGGTGCCGTGGCGGTGGGCGTCGGGGATCTGGGCCAGGGCGGCGTCCAGGACGGTGATGTGGTCTGCGGCGGTTTTGGCGCCGGCGTTGCCCGGCCGCAGCACTCCGGCCAGGGCTTCGCCGGTGTTGTCCAGGAAGCACAGCAGTGGGTGGTGGCCGAAGCCGCGTTTATAGGTGGCCGCCGCCTGCTCCTTCTCCGTGTGGCGGGTGACGAGGGTGGCGTCGATGTCCAGGACCAGGCCCGGCAGGTCCCGTCCGCCGGCGTGGGCCGCGGGTGTGCCGCCGGTGGTCTCGGTGGCCTGCAGCCAGGCGACCTCCCGGGCGGCGGCTCTCGCCGAGCGCAGGCGGGCGAGTGCGGCCGGGTCGATGCCCGCCAGCAGGCGCCAGGCGGTCGGGGTGGAGGCGACCGGACCGAAGACCTCCCTCTGGTCCCGCGGCAGGGCCAGGTCCACTATCGCCTCGCCGCCGTCGGCGAGCATCACTGCCAGATCGACCGCGATCCGGCCGGGGTCGTGCCCGGTGCCACGCGGTCGCAGCCTGCGCAGCGCGTCCGTGAACACGCCGGTCAGGCCGGTGACATCAGCGAGATCGGCCAGCAGGCGGAATCCGGCGTGGCTGACGACCCCTTGGCCGTCGGCGGAGACGACGAGCTTGGGACGCGACCCGGTAGTGTGCACGCAGAAGTGCCTTCTTGCTGTGGTGACAGAAGCCCTAGACAAGCCTCATCATCCCAGCTCAGGAGGCACTTTCGCGTTTCCGCTCGAGATCCGGACGCCGCCGCAAATGAAACGCGGAGGCCAGCGCCGCGTCCCCGACCATGAGACTCGATTGGATCAAGGGCGACATCGAAGGCAAGATGACCGAGAAGTCGCTGGACGGAAAGGAACAGGCCAACAAGTTCAGGGTGAAGCGACCGATAGCGGTTCTGGCGGCGAGGGCGGCGGCGACCTTGGTGTGGGCGCTGGTGGCGGTGCCCAGGGCGGTTGCCGCGACCAGTGGGCGAAAGGCGGCGAAGCGCTGGCGGAAGAAGGCGTCTTGACGGGTGGTCGGCCGACTGGAAGAAATGGGCCGGGCCCATTTCCCCGAAGGGACCCGATCCACTTCCGAGAGAGGACGTCACCGGATGTCCGGCCTTTCCCATGTCCCGAGAATCTCCTGGTTAGGACCTTTTTCCCCCGGCGGCAACCGTCGTCTCAGCGATGTGATCGCAGCCGGTCTCACGATCGTTCTGGTCGTGTGCGGCCTGCTGGCGGTGCCCTCGGAGGCGAGTGCCGCCGAACCCGACCCGCCGCGGGCGTTGCCGCAGAATGCCACCGACAACGATGTGAAGTGGCAGCCTGCCCTGGATTACGACACGGACAGCTGCTACAACGTGCCGGCGATCGGGCCGGACGGCACCATCGCCCAGGGCCTCGACCACAACAATACGTCCGCTTCGGCGGATTGCCGTGACCAGTCCGACCTGGACAACAGCAATTCCTACGCGCGTCAGCGGTGCAACTCCGGCTGGTGTGTCTACCTCTACGACTACTACTTCGAGAAAGACGTCGCGATCGAGGACGTCGCAGATGCCGGCGGCCACGTCCACGACTGGGAGCACATCGCCGTCTGGGTCCACGACGACCAGGCGAAATGGGTCTCCGCGTCGCAGCACGGCAACTACGAGATCAAAGCGGCCGACGACGTCCTCTGGGACGGTACCCACCCCAAGCTCGTCTATCACAAGGACGGCGCCTCCACGCACAACTTCCGCTTCGCGTCATCGGGGGACGAGCCGCCCGAGAACCATTACCACCGATGGATACGCTCCCCTCTGGTGTCGTACAACGGCTTCCCGAGCGGGCTGCGTGACAAGCTTTTCGACCACGATTTCGACCACGCCTCGATCGCCATCAAGGACCCGAACTACGCGAGCGATCTCGAAGTCGCCATGCCCTTCTACGTGACGACCGAGTGCAGGCCCAACGGGAGTGGCGGCCAGATCTGTACCGAGATCAAGAACCCGATGTTCCCGTTCGACTACACCCGCGACGAGAACTCACCGGGCGATCCCAACCCGCCCTCTGATCCACCGGACACACCGCCCGCCGACCCGCTCAAGGTGATGGTGGTGGGCGATTCGATGACGCAGGGTCATGAGGGTGACTGGACCTGGCGATATCGGCTGTGGCAGTGGTTCCGGGACCAGCATGTGGCGGTGGATTTCGTGGGGCCGTACACGGGAACCCTGCCGCCCGACTCCCCGTCTGCACCGAAGCCTCCCCCGCTCCAGGGCGAGCAGCAAACAGTCACGGGACCGCCCCGGACGTCGGGCGGGTACGCCAAGGGCGCGGAGGAGTTCGACAGCGACCACTTCGCCGTGTGGGGAAGGCAGGCGGCCCAGGACAAGACCCTGATCCGTGAGCAAGTGAAGAACTTCAAGCCGGACCTGCTGCTGGTCGGGCTCGGGTTCAACGACATGGGCTGGTTCGTCAGCGATGCGAACGGGACCCTGTCGAGCATGAAGTCACTGGTCGACGAGGCCCGCGCCGCCGATCCCGAGTTGAAGTTCGCGCTGGCCAACGTCCCCCAGCGCACCAAGATCGGCGGACGGGACGACCTGATCGCCAACACCGACACCTACAACCGGCTGCTGAGCGACGCGATCCCGCAGTGGAGCACTGACCGGTCACCGGTCAAACTGGTCGACTGGCGCGGGGACTACTCCTGCGAGCCGGACGGATGCCCCGCTGGTTACGACGGCCTGCACCCCAACGCGCTGGGCGAATACCAGATCGCCCACGCCTTCGAGAAGACCCTGCACGACCGCTACCACCTGGGCACCGCCGTCCCGGCCGTCCCGGCGAGCGCGCCCGCCCGGCCGACGCCCGTGCCGGACCACGTCATCGCCTCCTCAGAGGACAGCGGCATCAAGGTGACCTGGGATGCGGTCTATGGAGCCATCGGTTACCAAGTCCGCTACCGGCTGGTCGGCATGGCCGACTGGACCGAAGCCCGTGTCGCGGCGAACCGCTTCGACACCACCTGGACCGAGGACGGAATGGAGTGGGAGTACCAGGTCCGAACCGACAACGGCGGCACGGTGAAGTCGGACTGGTCGGCGACTGTCGGGGCCACCGCGCATCCCAAGACCGCTCCGCCGCCCGTCGGTATCGTCACCACAGCCACCGCGGCCGGCGTCGATGTCGTCTGGGGCACCCCCACCGGCCCGTACACCGACACCATCGACCGCTACCAGGTGATCACCTACGACAAGGACACCCCGGGCGCCTTCATCGACAGCACCTCGGTCACCGGCAAATCCATCCACATCGACGGCCTCACACCCGGCCACCACTACGAGGTGGCCGTCGTGACGTGGAATGCCGCGGGCGGCGGCCTGCCGGGCGCCGGACGTCCCGTCACCATCGGCGCGGGTACCCCGCCGGCGCCCGGTGACCTCCACGTGACCTCAACCGACCCCACCACGGTGCAACTCACCTGGTCGGGCTCCTCGCAGGCGGCCGGATACCGAGTCTGGGTCCGCAACATCAATGACGGAAGCCAGTCCTCCGCCGACGAGTTCATCGTCGACACCACGCACCATGGCATCGCGTACCTCTTCCCCGGCACCTGGAACTACGAGTTCTGCGTCACCGCCGTCAACGGAGCTCTGGAGTCCGCGAAGTCCGACTGCATCGTCGCACCCCGCCCCGCGAGCGGCTAGTACTCCAGCAGTACTTCGTGGCTTGACCTGGGGAAACGTAAAGCGGTGGGAGTGTAGCGGGCAGACGGCCGTCACGGGCGGCTTCTGCCCGCCCGCCCCTCGAAGGAGTGTCCCCGACGGCGATAGTGGCAGTGGCGGGCAACAGCCTGGCGTCGTCGGCGCCAGCGCGACCAGTTCAACGCGTGGGTGTGGGCACGAGGGTGTCGGGGCGCGCAAGCTGCCAGGAGTCGCCGCACTTCCGCCACAGTGAGCTCGATGACCTCAGCCTCCTCATCAGCGCAGCCCCCTTTTCGCCCTCCTGCGCGGTCGCTCGCGGTGTTGGCGCCGGCGTTGCCGGGCCGGAGCCGGCCGGACAGTGCCTCGCCGGTGTTGGCCAGGAAGCACAGCAGCGGATGGAAGCCGAAGCCGCCTTTGTAGGTGGGTGCGGCCTGCTCTTTCTCGGAGTGGCAGGTGACCAGGGTGGCATCGAGGTCCAGGACCAGCCCGGGCAGCATGCGTCCTGCGGCCCGGGCTGCGGGGATGTCCTCACTGTGCTCGGCGGCCTGCAGCCAGGCGACTTCCCGGGCCTGGGCGCGGGCCGAGCGCAGCGACGCCAGTGCCTTCTCGCCAACGTCGGCGAGCAGCCGCCAGGCTGTTGGTGTCGAGGCGACGGGGCCGAACACCTCTGCCTGGTCTCGCAGTACGGCCAGGTCCGCGATGGCCTCGCCGCCGTCGGCGAGCACCACTGCCAGATCGGTGGCGACTCGGCCTGGATCATGGCCGGTCCCGCGCGGCCGAAGCGGCCTGAGAGCGGTGGAGTACGCGGCGCTCAGCCCAGTGGCATCAGCGAGATCGGCCAGCAACCGTGCCCCGGCATGACCGACCACCCCCGAACCATCAGCACTGACATGGATCTTGGCACGCAACCCGATACGCTGCACGTAGAAAGTGCCCTCCGCCTGGACCGACAGAACCCCTCAGCAAGGTTCATCGTCCCAGGTCAGGAAGGCACTTTCGCGTTTCGGCCCCACCAGCCGCCGTAACCAAGTGAAACGGCGGGGCCAACGATCAAGCCCCCTGCCGGCGAAGACCCGCGGGCAGGGGGCTTGTCGCTGTGGACGCCGATCGGCGGTCAGGCTGCCGGCATCGGCGATCCCGCGATCAGGAAGTCCCCGATCTGACGATCAGAAGGAGACGGTGACGCCGGCCTGGTGGTACTGGCCGACGGTGTCCAGGGCCTCGTCCTTGACCGCGCCGAACTGACCCACGAGGTCCGAGCTGCTGATCGCCGTGGGGCCGGCGGCGATGCCGACCTGCGGGCTCAGGCCGCCCGAGACGGTGTCGAGCTCGGCGTCAGAGATTTCAATGGTCTGAACCTGGGGAGCGGAGTTCATGATGAAACTGCCCTTCGTATGGATGTTCCACAAGGGGGAGCGGCCAAGCTGGGGATAAACGGTGGGCCGCGACCGCAGGCGCGCGCCATCCGTTTCCGGACGTCTTGGCGCGAACCCGTCGGCGCGAAGGATCAAATCACGGTGCGTGCCCGGCATCCAGCCGGTCGCTGCTCCCAGCGGGGCAGTTGAAAATGTCGGCTACTCATCCATGCACGCATGCACACGAATTGAGGGCAGCTTCTCTACATACAGCCCCGCACAGGAAAGCGACAGCTATTGCCACGGCGACTCCGAACAGGACAACTCCGCACCAACAGAACGCCCCCGTGGCGCAGTTGCGCATTCGCTGTGCAGATTCAGTCACGTTCATATCCGCGCGTTCTTCAGCACCTCGTCCACAGCGTTCCGCTGCCCGTACGCAGCCAGCCTCATCGGGTCCGGCTCCTCCGTCGGCACGGGGCAGAGCAGGGCAGAGCAGGGCAGGGCACGACAGCGCTACGGAGCAGAAGGGGCCCGTGCCCCACCCGCCGCCCAGTCCGTCAAGGTCCGTGGTCTGTGCACCAAGGCAGCGGCGGGGGACGGGTCGGCTGAGTCCTGGGCAGGCCGTCTCTGGGCCGTCCGAGGCACAGACGAATCGGTTTCCGCCGGAACGGACACCACCACACGCCGGCCTGACGGCTGAGGTAGGGGAAGTGATTGAGGACGTATTCGGGGTGCAGCGGGCGTCCGTCGGGGCGGTGGAAGACACAACCGCCGTGGGCGGCGGTATGGGTGACGGGTCCTCTGGCGCGGGCGCGGTGTCCAAGGGCGGTGGCGACTCGGCCGGAGAGGGCGACCCCGTTCCGGCTCGTGGCCTCGCCTTTGCGCAGACCGGCCCATAGTCAGCCGTTTCTTTCGGTGCGCGACATCACTCCATTTGCGTGTATACGTGAAGGTTCGTCTCCGACAGGTGCCGGGCGCTGAGCCGTCCGGTCACTTGCACGGACAACGGATAGGGGATTGAGCAATGCTCCTCGACGATTCCGTCCCTCTGCCTGCTGCTCCGTCTGCACTGATGACATCGCCCTTGATCCAAATCCCGCTCGTGGATGAGCTCACCCCCGCCATCCTGGAACGGGCCGCCCTGCCGGTCGATTTCACCGTCGACGACAAGGTGCGCAGGCGGGTTGCCGAATGCCGCGAGTACACCGCCACGGCGATGAGCGACGGCCGCGCGGTGTACGGCGCGACCACCGGCTTCGGACCGCTCGTCGCATTCCCCGGCCGTGCGGAGTTCGGTCACCGACACCGGCACCGAGAACTACACCTGTCTCGAATACTCCGGGAAGAATCTCCTGGTCACCGCGACGGGCACGGCGAAGGTCCAGCTGCCGGGGACCCAGTGCACGGGTGACGAGAACGAGGGGACGAACGACGTGACGGTGACATGGTCGGACGGCACCACCTCACACATCCACTACGACAGGATCCATGGGGCTGAGACCGCCGGCCTGGTGGCCGTCTCCGAGAGCGGGACCGTTTCCCCGACCAGCACCAAGTTCGCCAATGACGCCTCGTCACTCACCGGAGAGCTGATCGGTCAAGGCTGTGGTACCGCTACGGGCGAGACGTCGGGCCACGGCACTTTCACGGTGGTGTTCAGCCACTGATCCGCGTCGTGACCTGGGCCGCCCCGAAGTTCCATCCGTGCCCCCGCGGGGCTCACGCATGAGCGCCCTCCCTGGCCGTCCTGGGGCCGTGAAGGGCACTCAACGGTGCCCAACGCCGACAGCTGCCGACAGCTCGACAACAGGTCAGGGCGTTGATCGATGAGGCGGCCGCAGGTCACGACCGCCGGTGGTCAGTTGTCGGCTACTGATCGCGCCCGCCGTCTACGGCCCGCCGTCGAAGAAACCGGACTTCAGGTCCCCGATGATGGCGTCGAGTGGATGCCCACTGACGATGAACGGTCCGCTCCAGGGCGCGCTGAGTGCGAAGAGCAACGCCAGGCTCAGCCCGACCACACTCGCAACACCTACGATCAGCAGTGACGTTCGCAGGCTGCTGCGGAAGACCAGTGCGCCGGAGTTCACGATCAAGGCCAGTCCGCTGACCACAAGCGTGACGACGTAGAGCGCGGGAACGTCGCGCGAGGCGGCCGCAACGCGGGCGCGACGACTACTGGTGACACCGTCCATGGAGACCACCAGCTCCGTGCCTGTCGGAGTTCCCACCTCGGGCCGGGCCGCCTCGGCGCGCACACTCCGCTCCAGCCGTGCGATCGCGTGAGCGGTGGCGGGGTCGTCACCGGACGCCGCTGCTGTAGCCTCCCACTCCCTGGCACGCGTGGTCTGCAAGTAGTCCAGCAGTGCCGCATGGATCGGCTCCGACTGGACTCGCGGACTTGTCGCCGCCCATGCCAGGCGGGAGGCCGCGGCCGCCTCGTCGCTCACCAACCCCTCGGCTGCGCGCAGGTAGCCGGCCTCGCTGGCCAGTGTGAGTGCCGCAAAGATCGCGAAGGCAGCGCCGAGTGTCGGCATCAGGGGCGTGGCGATCTGCGGCACCCGATCCCGTTCCTCTACCGGTACGAGCGCCCGGACGCCGACCCGCGCCACGGCCGCGACCAGTAAGGCAAGTAGGAGCCCGCCCACAACCAGCACCGCCGCCGGCAGCGAGGTCAACCAGTTCACCACATCACCTACAACGCGTTCCCGCGAGCACCCTGCGGCGGCGGCACATCGGCCCCCGCGACCTGGAACTCCTCGTCGATCACTTTTAGTGAACGCCCCATGATCACAGGTTGAAGACCTCTGACGCCTGCGACGCCCGGCACGGCATCTCTTTTCGTTGGCCAAACTTTCCGCCCAGGAACGCAGGTGAACGCCCCCGTACACACACCCACACCCGACCAACACAGTTGGGAAGCGTGCTGGTGACGGTCGAGTTAGCCATGCGTCACACCCGGGCCCGCCATGAGAAGCTCCGGCAAGAACGACTCGACGCCTACTCCACCTACGCCGGCACGCTGATCAACTACCGCCGCTGCCTGGTGCACCTGTGGTTCTGCGAGCACGAACAGCCACCACCAGTAGACCCCGATGCCGTCCGGATCCTCGCGTCTTGAGGCACCTACGGACGCACCCCTTCGTACGGACTGTCCAGAGACAGCCACACATCAGCAGGGCCGCACCACAAAGTGCTACGAGCCGACCGCTCACGCCGATCAGGCCAGATACCTGCCCTAGACGCGACCAGCTTCCCAAGCTGAGGGGTCAGGCATACACGCGCCTGATCGGTCGGCGGCCTCGCCGTCGTGGCTGACTGTCGTCGGCTGAGGCCCAGACGAACCCGCATCCAACGCTGTGCAGACGTCATCGGTCACCCAACTGCGGCCGACGCGGCAGGACTGTGCATCCTGACCACCATGACGAACCCCGAAGGCCCGTACGTGAAAGTGCACTTCCGGCTTGTGATCAAGAACGACTGGCCCCCGGCGTCGATGGAGAGCCTGTGGGCGGTCGACCAAGGCGACGGCGGCCGTACCCTCGACTGACGCCGCCCACGTACTCCACGCTGGGCCGTCCCTGGGCCGTCCGAGGTTGCTCAACAGGGAACAACGATGACCAATGACGACTGCTCAGCCGCACATGAGACTCGTCCTGAGCTGGGAAGACGCAGGTCACCAAGATCCCCGGCAAGACTCAGGGCAAGAAGACAGGTTGTGTTCGCCCTCAGTCTCCGCCGACCGTGAGCCTGCCGCGTCCGCGACGGACGTGCCCCTCCCGTGCCCGATCGGTCGGGAAACAACGGGGAGCCACGGTCGCTGGAGGACGACGGGGACGAGAGCGGCCCCTGACCGAGCTACCTGGTCAGGGGCCGCTCCAACGAACAGATCGAGCGGGCCCTTGAAGCTGCTGAGGAATAGCAAGCCTACCTGGGGCTACCGAGGCGTCGCCCCGGTGATCCGGCTCAGATGCCGCGCGAAACACAGCCAACTGGGAACCCACGCGTCCGCCCCTCCATCCTCCTAGTCACGAGTCCCGAAGCCGCACCGATCCGCGACCAGGCGGCCGGGACCCATCACAGGGGGAAGGAACCCGAATCTTGCGCAACAAGTTCGGCCGTACGATCACCGGCGCAGCAGTGCTCGGGCTCGCCGCCACCGGCGCCATCGCAGGAACAGCGAACGCCACCACAGACGTTCCCGACACTTCGGGCGCCATCACAGGAACAGCAAACGCCACCACAGACTCTGCCGACAACGCCTCCGCAGACGTTGCCGACAGCCCCTCCATAGATCTTCCCGACAACTTCTCCGCAGCCGTTCCCAACGCGGTGTGGACCGCGAACGGTTGGCCCGCACCTTCAGCCGATCCGCACCTTCCTGACGCGAACGGCAACATCGCCGCCGACCAGGAGGAGGAGCCGCAGCCGCTCATCTCTGAAGGCATCTACGGCCCTGACGCCGACCCGGCGTCCACGTCCGCAGATTCAGCCGATTCGGCAGCCGCAGCCGCAGCGATCAGCGGCAACGGAACGGCCAACTGGGCGTACAACAACCTGGACACCAGGTGGGAGTACAGGACCGACTGCGCGAACTTCGTCTCCAAGGCCCTGTACCACGGGGGCGGAATGAAGATGCGCCCCGGCGGCCGCAAGGCGGACAATGCCTGGTGGCAGGGCAGGTATGGGTTCGGTAAGAGCTGGAGTTGGACGAGCGCGGACTACCTCCGGCGGCACGTGACCAAGTGGCGGAATTCCGCGATGATTCCGCACGAGTACAACGCCAAGGTGGGGGACCTCGTCTTCTTCAAGTGGAAGAGGGAGAGGATTTACAACCACGTGGCGATCGTCTCAGCCATGGTGCAAGGGCACGCGAGGATCGTGCAGCACGGCCTGAAGAATGAGACCACTCTCAACGAAGTGATCAATCGGTACAGTCACACCCCGAACCCGATCGAGAAGGTCACGATCGTCAGGCCCAAGACCCGCAATTAGCAAGGATGTGAGATGCCCAGGTTCAAGCAGAGCCATACGGCGGCCGGATGGCTGGCAGCAGCAGCAGTGTTGCTGACGTCTGGATGTGCTGTCCTCGACAGCAGCTCTGCTGATGCCAGAGGGCCGGGCGCGTTCTACGAGCAGGCGTACGCCGACCACGAGCCGTTGCACGTGGTCGGCTACCCCTCCACCGGCTCTCTGCTAGTGGTGCAAAAACTCGTGTGGGACATCGCCGATGGCAAAACGGATGAACTTCGCAAGCTGGCGACCAGCGACAGCAACGAGACGGACGCCCGGAAGACCGCCGACAACTGGATCAAGGGCTTCGGTGCCGGCGCCCGCCGCAATGTGACAGGCGATTTCTATGACGACGGCTCAGAGCGCCAAGTCGTGGTCCTGTACTTCCATGACACCCGCCAGGTCAAAGAGTTCACCGTTCGGCTCGATGGCGACGCGGGCAAGGAGGACTGGCGGGTTCTGATGAAGTCGGCCGATTTCAAGGACGCAACCCTCGCTCCCAACTGGGCGCCGAAGGAGCCGGGAGGAACCGGCTCCAGAATGAAGAACAGCAACTGATCACATGAGCACCTCGGGCCCCCGCCCTCCGGAACGAGCCGGAGGGCGGGGGCTCGTCATCTCCCATGTCACGGCGCCCTGCGCCCCCTGGTCCGCGACAGCGCCAATCCTCCGACCGGGCGCTCTCGCAATGGTGATCCACAACGCTACACAGCCGGATCAAGGTGAGACAGGACCCACGCAGATGGGGTGCCCCTCGGTGAGAGGCACCCCATCTGACCAGCAGGTCTATGACCTCGGCGGAGGCGGTGAGATTCGAACTCACGGTGACATCGCTGCCACGACGGTTTTCAAGACCGTTTGCGTGATCGGTCCCTGACTTCCCCGCTTCCACAACACCGTGCCCGATGTCCGCCTCGGAAAGAGACGCCAGCCGGAGGAGCAAGGCATCCTCGCCAAGGACCGCCACGGCTCCTACGGTACCGTCCCGTGTACCACCCGCCGCAGCCTCATAGAGCTCATGGAGCAGCACGGGTTCTGGGGGCATGCATCATCCGCAACCACCGCGAGCGCTGGCGCCGCAAGACCGTGCCGCTCTCGCGCCAGAAAGGGCGAGGACTCACGGGGAATCGGCGGCAACAGCGTGGCAAACACTGGGCCTTGCTTCAAACCACGTCTCCACAGCTCACGCCGGCAAGCACGCACCCTCGCTCCCAAAGCGGGCGTTGTTGCAGGGGCGGCGACCGCAATCGATCCTGATCGAAATGTCTCCATCCCAAGGCCGATCCGCCAGCCGGAATCAGGGTGCACCTTCACAGGGGGTGCAATGAGGTCTCTCGCGATCACGTGGACTCCGTGGAGTCACGGCTGGGCTTTCGTCAAGGTGACTGACGATCAAGGCGGGGCGGAGATCGCCGCTTCGTACGTCACCGACGGGCCTGAGCAGTTCCTGTACGCGGTTGCCAGGCTCGTGCTGGGTGACGGAGAGACGCTCGCTGAGCTGGAGGGGGAGCCTCAGGTCTACCGATGGTTCTTCCGTCGGGACGGATCTGAGGTCGACATGCGTCTCGTCGTGGCTGAGAACGACCGGGCACCGGACAGCTCGGAAACTGTTCTCTGGTCAGGTCGCCACACGATCGCGGCACTGGCCCGCTCGGCCGTCCGCGCCTTCGACCAGATCACTCACGAGCTCGGTGAGGAGACCTACAAGGCTCAGTGGGGCCGTCCGTTCCCTCGAACCGAACTCGAAGCCCTACGCATCGCGATGCGGGCGCACGTCAGGAGCACCCCGGCTCCTGACATCACCAGCTGACATCAACGAGGGGGGACACAAGCAACCTTGAGCAGCCGCAAGCGGCGTTCCGATACAGGGAGCTCGGTTCCATGCGGGACTCGGGATCGAACTCCTAAAGTGGGTGTCGCAGGTTCGAATCCTGCCGGGGGCACAGCGAGAAGGGCCAGCACCACATCGAATTCTCAAGTTCTCCTCAGAACATTGATCATTTGATTGTCCAGTACATGCCCTGACCGTAGTGTCCGGGTGCTCGATCGCCACGGGGGCGGTCCACCGGAAAGGTGTCACATGGGCATCGGTTCACGGCGCGCTGCGACCGGCGCTGCTACTGCTCTGCTTCTCTGCTTCGTGACTGCGGGTACTGCTGCCGCTGATGAATTGCCGACAGGCGACAACAGCGCGATATCCGCTGACCAAACGGCGGACATCAACGACAGACAGGTCTGGGAGGACGCCACCGATCAGCCACTCTCCGAGAAGGCGCCGTCCATGTGTGACCAGCCGTCCACGTGGTACACCATCACGTCGAAGAAGGCATACCACGTTCCTTCTTGGTGGAACGGCACCAAGTACAAGGACGGTCCGGGTGGCACCATGTCCGTGTCCGTCACCAAAACTGGCACCATTTCTGCCGAATTTTCAGCGAGCGGGGAGTGGTCGGCCGGAGCAATCCTCGCGAAGGCTAAGACCACCATCAGTATTAAAATCGGTGCCAGTGTCTCTGTCGCCATCGGCCACAACTACTCCCATGACATCAGCCGGAACAAGTACGGACACCTGCAGTACGGCTCGTGGGGGTACAAGCTGAACTGGAAGCGGTACCGTTCCGCCGGTGGTAGCAGCTGTGGTGGCGTCGAGATCGCTCACGGGTCGGCGACGCTGCCCACATCCGAGACTGGCTGGAAGTACTGGGAAACCTCGTCATGACCTTTTCGAGCCCGCGGGCATGGCTCGCCGGATGCGCTGTGGCAGCGTCAGTAGTCCTGCTCGCCTCGTGCACGTCCGGCAGCGATGACGGCAAAGCCTCCAAAGATCACTCGCCGCCTGTTGCGAGTGGGTCGCAGACGGCAACAGAGTCGTCCCAGAAGAAACTCACTGAGCAGGCTCAAGCGGCCCTGACCGCCGTCCACAGCGGGAAGATGGTCGAGGCCGGCGCGGAGCGGGTGATCGACGGCATCCACACCGAGCCGAGCCTGAACGAGGGCAGGACATACAGGCTCAACCTGGTGTGCGTCGGCAACGGCAGCGCGCAGTTGACATTCACGCCGGCGAGCACCGGCACAGAGACCAAGGTGCCTTGCGATCAGTCGGTGGTCCAGCAGCGGATCACCGTGCACAAGCCGGTACGCATTGATGTCGACGGCGCCAAGGGGTCGACCGGCGTGATCGCCTGGCGGATCGACGCCATCTGATCCGGGCATACGGGTGACCCCAGCACGGCTGCTGGGGGCACTCAATCAGTGCAGCAGCGAAATACGGCAACCTCAACGACCGAATCCGACCAGCCGCGTCTTCGTATGGCTGAAGCGCGACCTGCATGACCCTCAACGGCTGATCTCTATAGAGCTACGGATCAGAAGGTCCCGCCACCAGGAGACGGCTCGGCTCCCGCCTCGGGCCGTCGTGCAACAATAAAATCTCGGTGCCACGGAGTTCAGCGCAGAGCCCTCCGCTCGTCTACACGACGGGTCGGTATACCCAGAAACACATCGGGCGCTGCAGAGCCAAAAAAGATGTTGAACGTCTCCAGCTGATAGGACCAGGCCCCGTCACATCTGCCGACGAACCGGTAATTGATCTGCCATTGCAGCCACTGGCCGGGAGCCAGCCGAACGGCTGGCGGGCGCCGGTTGCGTCGTGGCATGGCAAACATGGATACCTCTGGTGGATCCACGCGCAGCAGCCCATCGACCTCGCGGAGGATCGTCCCGGGCGCCGACAGATCCCGCACCTGCATACGAGGCTCGAAGGAATCGGACTCCCGCATAGCGACCTCGTGGAGGGCAGAAATCAAGCCGGGAGGCAGCAAGAAGACGGACGGGGCGGAGTTCCTCAGGGCAGCTTCAGGACCGCCGCGCGACTTCTTCGTCCACGACGTGCGCACCCGTTGAACAACGGCATCCATGGGCTCGATCATCCGGCATGACGCCGCACCGCGGCCACAGAGTTATGTGCCGCGCCAGACCTGTGCCAGATCGTGCGGGGAACCACGGGGACGCCGGGCACCAAGTCAGCGGCCACCTGAACGCCAGCACTGAAGATTCCCCGTGATCTCGGACACTTGATCTCTATGTCGCGAGGGCGTGTTGGTGCCGCTGCCTGGTCTCAGCTGGGGTGAGGTAGCCGAAGACCTTGTGCTTGCGCAGGCGGCGGTTATAGAACGTCTCGATGAAGGCGAAGACCTCTGCGCGGGCGGTGGCCCGGTCTGGCCATGCACGGGTCCCGATCTCTTCTTTGAGGAGGGTCCAGAAGCTCTCCGCGGCGGCGTTGTCGAAGCGTGTTCCGGTGCGGCCGCGGCTTTGCCGGAGGTTCATGCGGCGTGGCGACGTGTGGCGCACCGAACAAGTCAGGGGGCCGGTGCCGGCGGAAGGTGGTGACCGGCACGTCTCGGTGTCCGGTTCATCAAGGGCCCTGGTCCGCATACGGCGTGGCCCAGCGCAAGGAGAAGGAAGCCAAGGCGAAGAAGCGCTCTATCCGCAAGAAGCGCTGACCGTGGCTGACATCCACAGGTGACATCAACGGCACCGGACGTCGGCACCCATGCACGGCCCAGCACATACGCCCCGATCGAGCAGGGACCCTGCCGGGCCGATCGAACTCCTAAAGCGGGTGTCGCAGGTTCGAATCCTGCCGGGGCACGGAGAGAGAAGGGCCGGCTCAGGAGGATTCCGAGGCGTGGACGACGAGGGCACGCACCACAGCCGCACCACATAGGGCGGGGAACGGCGGGAATCACAGGGAAAGCGGCACCGCCTGCCAAGGTTCCCTGCCAGCCGTTCGCCCAGGTCAGCCTCACTGCCGGAACGGTGCTCGCCGCTGCGACGTACGTCTGTCTCGCGTCGC
This sequence comes from Streptomyces sp. NPDC111656, assembly GCF_055656965.1. NCBI lineage: Bacteria > Bacillati > Actinomycetota > Actinomycetes > Kitasatosporales > Streptomycetaceae > Streptomyces > Streptomyces sp. NPDC111656. The sequence continues at coordinate 140,691 of NZ_JBVKCA010000009.1, read as the reverse complement.
GATCCTGGAGGCGCGTATGCCGGGCCGGACTGCCGTCGGCCGTGGCCGGTTTCGCCTCCAACGGTTTCGGCGTCGCGTTCATGGTCCCTACGGCGATGGGCGTGGCCGGGCAGCAGCCGGGCTCATCCCCGCCGAGGGCCTGTCCGTCGTCACTTCGGGTGTCCTGTGCCACGGGGGCGGTGCTACCGGTGGGAGGGGCGGCGGCTGGAACTGTCAGCGCAGTTCCAGCCGGCTGCCCTCGATCGTTCTCGTCGGGTCAGTGGTCCGCGCAGCACGGGGTCGGGTCCGGGACCTCGAACGGGACCAGGGTCCCGCCCGCGGCCGGCATCGCGGCCAGGACCAGTTGTCCTTCGCGCCACTCCGGTCGTACGTGATCGCGGGTGACGATCCGCTGGTCCGGGGCGGGGCCCTCGGGCGCCCCGAGGACGACGATCCGCTCGACCGCGGAGACGGCCAGCAGCCGGGCGACGGTCACCGTGCCGGTGAGGGCGTCGGCTCCGGCGTACCGGACGGCACGGCCCCCGGTGCGCGCGAGGTGCTCCGCGGCGGCGTGCGCGGCACCGGCGGCCAGCTCGTCCGGACCGTGCCGCTCGGCGCCCAGAGCGGCGCCGAACTCCCGTTCCGTGAGCGCCCGCCAGGCCGCGCGGGCCACGCGCTCCGAGGGGGTGGAGAAGGACAGCGCGGTGTGCCGCCGCCCCTCCCGCACATGGTGCGTGCAGCCCACCACCCCGTCGTCCAGGCCGAGTTCGACGGCGAGGTCGAGGAGGAGATGGTCCGCCACCCGCAGGGTTGCGGACAGACCGGTGTCGACCCCGACGACGTACCGTTCGGTCACGACGGCAGGATCCACACCGGGTTGGAGTAGAACCACAGGTCCTTCCACGGGTCCGCGTCACCGACGACGTCCACGGCCGGGCCCGCCGGGTCGACCGCCGCGCCCATCAGACCGGTGGCGGAACGGTTGCCGTCGGTGCCGCGCAGCCGGACGTACACCGGGCGGTCGACCGCGCCGAGGGAGTACGACAGACGCACCACGCCCGTGGACTTGTTCACCTCGTACGACCGGACGACCTTCGCGGTCGGCGCGGTGAAGGTGTCCTTGTCCGCGACGGCGCCCGTGACATCGCCCTGGATGACATCCACGCGGGCCAACTTCGGTACGAACCCCGCCCAGTTGGGTCCGTCGGCGAGCGCGATGTCGACCGTCAGCGTGACCTTCTGCCCCTTCTTGACGTGCAGCGCGCCGCCGAGGGTCGCCCAGCGGCTGCCGCCCGCCACCCGCGCGTCGAGGCCGCTGATGAGCTGCCCGTGGTCGACCCATACGCGCCCGGCGCGGATGCCGTCCATGACGGCGGCGTACGAGAAGCCGTCGGCACCGACGTGGGTACGGCTGTACTGGCCGGGCCAGTAGTCGCCCTGGGTGACGTCGATCTTGCCGCCGTAGACCGGGTCGGTGTGCCTGCCGTTGGCGGTGAAGTCACTGTCCGGGCCGCCGCGGACGGCGGTGTCCGTGTACACCTGGTGGGAGTCGGAGTTGGCCGTGATCCACCAGGGCTTGCCCTCGGCGAGGAGGCTGTCCCACAGGCCGCCGACCGTCGCGGTCATCCAGTCGAAGCCGCCCCAGGTGCGGTAGCTCTCCAGCGGGTAGCCGGCGAAGGAGTCGGCGCTCGGGTTGTTGTCGTAGATGCCCCGGGCGCGCCCCATGCCCAGCGGCGTGGCGATGCCCGCCGCCTGGTGGCCCGGCGCACCCTCGAAGCCGACGGCGATCTGCCGGCCCGAGCCGGTCGCGTCGCGCCAGCCGCGGATCTCGTGCGGCGAGTCGACACCGCGCCGCGCCGGGTGGTTGGCGAGCATCAGCGCGTCCTTGACCTTCCGCCGCTGCACCTGCTCCGCGAGGAAGTTGAGGCCCGCGACGGCGAGCGCCTCGTTGGCGGGCGAGGACCCGCTGGTACCCGTCACGCTGCCGTCGTAGGACGTCTCGAACGCCTTGAGGACGCTGACCTCGTTGTTGCCGGGGTGAACGAACACGGTGCCGTGCTCGGCGCCCGGTATGTTCCACTCCAGCCCCTGGAAGACAAGTGTGTCCTCGTACTTCTCCCGGGCCTCCTTGATGTCCGGGTTGACCTTGTCGACACCGATCTTGGCGTGCGTCTCGCTGCCGTGGTCGGTGATGACCATCCAGTCCAGACCGTGCCGGGCGCCCTGCCGGACCTGGTCGACGACGCGGTACTTGCCGTCGCTGCTGTACTGGGTGTGGATGTGGTGGTCGCCGGACAGCCAGAGGAACCCGTTCCGTCTGCGACCGCTCGTGGCGCTGGAGGCGTACGCCGGTGCCGCTGCCCCCTGCGCGAGGACACCACCGGCGGCCAGCCCCGCCCCCAGCAGCCCCGCGCGGCGCAGCAGCGAGCGGCGCGACTTCTGCTCGGGGGTCAGGGCCTCGTCGGGCACGGAGGCGTCGAACGCGGCGGGAAGCGACTCACTCTCGTGACCGTGACTGTGGTCGTGCTGGTGACCGTGGTGGTGATGCCCGTGCCCCATGCCTGCCTCCTGAGTCGTGCGCCGCGAGTGCGACAGCGCGCCACGAGGAGATTCGGTGCGGAACGTGAACGCCGGACGGCGGGCGCGTGATCGGCGGGCGATGGGGGCGAGTCGACTCACCACTTCCCCCTCAACTACCCACCTAGGCCCACCAGTAGCTCCGCCCACACCACCTTGTAGGCCATCCCGATCCGGGGCTCCACACCCCACCGCTCGGCCAGCGCCGCGACGAGCACCAGCCCGCGCCCGCCTTCGCCGTCCGGCTCCCGCAGCACCGGCAGCCGCTCGGTGCGCCCGTCGGCGACCTCCACGCGTACGACGCCTTCGCGCAGCACCAGCCGTACGCGGAAGCTGCGCCCGCGCACGCTCCCGTGCCGTACGGCGTTCGCGGCCAGCTCGGCCACGACCAGGCTCACGTCTTCGTTCGCCGCACTGTCGTACGCGAATCCCCACACGTCCATCCGGTTCGCGACCAGCCGCCGCGCGAGCCGGGCGCCTCGCGGCGTGCAGCTGAAGAGCTGCGTGAACGTACGTACGGTGACCGGTTCTTGGGCCCGGATGTCTCCTTGCATGGCCCAACGGTCCCGGGGATCACGGGCGTCGACCAGCGACGCCACTCGTACGCCGGGTTCTGTAGGAGTTCACGCTATGGACAGTACGAGTCACCGTCCGTGACCATACCCGTCATGACCAACAGCACCACGAACGAGCCCGAACCGTCGGACGGTCTGAAGACGTTCGGCCTGGTCCACAAGGCCTGCCGCAAGCGGGCGGGGCTGACGCAGGAGGAGTTCGCTCCCCTGGTGGGGTACCAGCCGTCCACGGTCGCGTCGATCGAACAGGGGAGACGACTGCCGCCACGGGCGTATGTGGAGCGGGCGGAGGAGGTGTTGGACGCGTTCGGAGTGCTGCGGGCGGCGGCGAAGTACGCCACGCGGCAGCCGGGTTTGGCGTCCTGGTTCCGCGAGTGGGCGGAGCTGGAGGAGCAGGCGATCAGTCTCTATACGTACGAATGCCGCTTGGTGCCGGGCCTGTTACAGACGGACGGGTACGCACGGGCGGTGATGTGGAACGTGCCGCAGCGGCCGACCGACGAGCAGGTCGAGCAGCGTGTGGCCGCGCGCTTCGCGCGACAGGAACTGCTCAGTACGGATCGGGAGCGGCCCACGGCGTTCAACTTCATCATCGAGCAGGCGGTGTTGGAGCGGCACACGGGCAGCGAGGAGGTCACGCGAGTCTTGATCGACCACCTGCTGCAGGTGAACGAGCGGCACTGGAACGTCGAGATCCAGTTGATGCCGCTCCGGCAGCCGGTGCACGCGGGTCTTGACGGCCCCATGCGCTTGCTGGAGACGCCGGAGAACGAGTGGCTCGCGTACGCCGAAGGCCAGAAGACCGGGCACCTGATCAGTGACCGCAAAGCGATCAGCGTGCTCCAGCAGCGGTATGCCAAGATGCGCTCACAGGCTCTCTCCCCCGAAGACACGGTGAGCCTGCTCCGGGAGATGCGAGGAGCGCTATGAGCACCACCGAACTGGCCTGGTTCAAGAGCACGTACAGCGGCAGCGAGGGTGACGACTGCGTCGAAGTGGCCCTCTCCTGGCGCAAGTCGACCTACAGCAGTGGCAGCCAGGGCGACTGCGTCGAGGTCGCCACCTGCCTCACCACCATCCACATCCGCGACTCCAAGCACACCTCCGGCCCTCAACTCGCCCTCTCCCCCACCACCTGGACCGAGTTCGTGGCTTTCGCCGCGCGCTAGCCGTTCACCGCGCGGGAGTGTCAGGTGTTGGCGCCGCGTGCCGCCACCCGCCAGCGGTCCAGTTCCACGCCCTGGCGGGCGATCACCAGCTCGTCCGCGAGGTTCACCGGCTGGCAGACGTGGTTGGGGACGACGGCGAGTACCGCGCCGAGGCGGGGGGCGGGTACGCCTTCCGGGAGGTGGACCACCGCGTGGTGCTCCCAGAGGGCGGTGATCGTGGCCTCGGGGTACTGCGGGAGATAGCCGTGGCCGGTCACCCACGCGGAGCGGTCCGCGCCGAGGACCTTGCTGCCCGCGTCGAGGACGAAACGGTCCGGGGCGGGGACGCTGATGACCGTCGAGGCGGCCGCGAGGGCCAGGTCGTCGACGCCGCAGCAGCCCATGGCCAGTTGCTGAGCGTCGTTGAAGACGTAGACGCCGGGACGGAGTTCGTCGACCGGGCCGGGGCGCCAGCGACCCGCCGTCGGAGTCGAGCCGCCGCTCAACACCCGGGGTTCCAGGCCCTGTTCGCGCAGAGCCTCCGCCGCCTCGGACAGAGCCCGCTCCTCGTCGCGGGCCGCCCGCTCCCGGGCCTCTGGGTCATGGCCGTATCCGTGTCCGGGGAAGGTGAACGCGCCGAGCGCGCTCAGCCCGGCGTCCGACGCGGCGCGGGCCACCCGACCCGCGTCCGCGGCCGGCACCCCGGTCCGCGCCGTGCCGCAGTCCACCTCGACCAGGACCTCCACCGCGCGGTCGCTCCCCCGCACCGCGTCCCCCAGCCGCCGCGCCGCCGCCACCGAGTCGACGCCGACCCGCAGCGCGACCACGTCGGCCAGTCGGCGCAGGCGCCGCGCCCTGCTCTCGTCCGGCCAGAGCGGATACGCGATGAACAGGTCGTCCACGCCCGCCGCCGCGAACGCCTCCGCCTCGCTCAGGGTCGCCACCGACAGTCCGCGCGCACCCGCCCGGAGCTGCCGCCCCGCGATCTCCGCGCACTTGTGGCTCTTGGCGTGCGGCCGGAGAGCGAAGCCGCCGGCCCTGGCGGCCTCGGCCATGCGGGCGATGTTCCGGTCCAGTACGTCGGCGTCCACGACCAGCGCGGGCGTGACGAGCCCTTCGGGCAGTTGCTCAAGCATCACTACGTCCTCCCCGCATCACCACGTCCCCCAGTCCGCTACAGCCTCTCACTCCCCATGCGCCTGTGTATATTAGGTCCCTACCTAGGACTCCTAGGCAATCAGGCAAGGCAATCCAGACAAGCCAGTGCTCCAGAGGTGGTCCCCATGGCCCGTGCCGGGCTCACGGCCGACCGTGTCGTCGAGGCCGCGGCCGATCTCGCCGACGAGGTCGGGTTCGAGAACGTCACCCTGTCCGCGTTGGCGCGCCGATTCGGGGTGAAGGACGCGAGCCTGTACTCGCACGTCAAGAACCTGCAGGATCTGCGGACGCGGGTCGCGCTGCTGGCCGCGGGCGAGATGATCGACGGGATCGCCACGGCTGTCGCGGGGCGGGCCGGCAAGGACGCCCTCGTCGCCTTCGCGGGCGCCTACCGGACGTACGCGCTCGCGCACCCCGGCCGCTACGCCGCCACGCACACCCCGCTCGACCCCGCCGTCGGCGCCGCGTCCGACGCGTTCCGGCGTACCGCCGAGATCACCTACGGCATGCTCCACGCGTACGGCCTGTCCGAGCCGGACCTCACCGACGCCGTACGGCTGTTGCGCAGCACCTTCCATGGTTTCTGCGCTCTGGAGGCGATCGGCGGCTTTCACGCCGCCAGGGACGTGCAGACCTCGTGGGAGCGGGCCCTCGACGGCCTGCACACGGCCCTGGAGCACTGGCCACGGAGCGAGCGGAGGGAAGAGGATCATGCGTGACAGGCACTACGACAGGCACTACGACGAGCAGTACGACGGGCACTACGACGTGCGGGGCAGCGGGCCCCTGCTGCTGGTCATTCCTGGCGGGGCCGGTCATCCCATGGGGCTGGACGGCGCCGTCGCGCGCCTTTCCGAGCGGTTCACCGTGGTGACGTACGACCCGCTCGGGCTGTCCCGCGGCCCGCTCGACGGGCCGGTCGGGGACCAGCGGGTGGAGGCGTGGAGCGACCGCGCCCACCAGCTGCTCGACTCCCTCCTCCCGGACGGCGAGTCCGCGTGCGTCTTCGGGAGCAGCTCCGGTGGGATCGTCGCCCTGGACCTGCTGGCCCGGTACCCGGAGCGGCTGCGGCGCGTGGTCGCGCACGAGCCGCCGAGCATCGGAGTGCTGCCGGACGCTGCCCGGCAGCACGCGATGATCACAGAGGTGTACGAGATCCACCGTACGGAGGGGGTGGCGGCGGCGACGGCCCGACTCGGCGCCGGTCTGGAGGGCCGGAGTCGGGAGCCCGGTCCACACCCCCGCCCCGCGTCGACTGCCGCCGACGGCGGCGAGAACGCGCGGAGCGGGCAGAACATGCCGGACTCCCGAGAGACGCAGAACACGCCCATGGACATCTTCCTCGGCCGCGTCCTGCGCCCCTTCACCTCCCATGCCCTGGATCTGGACGCCCTGAAGGGTCTGTCCTCCCGGCTCACGCTCGGTGCCGGAAGCGACTCGCGGGGCCAACTCCCCTATCGCACGGCCTCGTTGCTCGCCGAACTCAGCGGCAGCGACTTCGTCGAATTCCCCGGGGGTCACCTCGGCGTCCTCCAGCACCCGGTCGCGTTCGCGGACCGGCTGACCGAGGCGCTCTGAGTCGCCCGGCAGACGGAGGGATCAACCAGGCGCCGCGAAGAGCTGCACTGTGTACTTTCCGCTGACGGCGACGCCGGTGTCCTTGAACGAGCAGTTGACGATGTTGCCCTTGTGGCCCGCGCTGCCCATCCAGCCGTCAACGACCTGCTTGGCGCTGGTGTCTCCCCAGGACATGTTCTCCGCCGACGGCCCCGCGTTGTAGCCGGCCTCCTTGATGCGCGTTTGGGGCGTGGAGCCGTCGGAGCCCGTGTGGTTTGTCAGGTTGTTCTTGGCGGCGTCGTCCGCGAAGACCTTGGCGGCCTGGGTCAGCTGCGCGTTCTCATGGAGTGCGGGGCAGTTGGCCTTTTCGCGTTCGGCGTTGACCAGCTGCAGGACCTCGCCGGGCGAGGTCTGCAGGGCGCGCGGCGCGGCGGCGGGGACGGTGACCGTCGCCGCGGCGCCTGCGGCGGCCGCTCCGGTGAGCACCAGCAGAGGGGCCGCACACGCGGCAACGCAGACACGACGTATTCGATTGCTCTTGGTTCGCACGGGATTCCCTTTCGTCAGGGGCGGTCGGCAGCTCCCCGACATCGCGTGCGACGCGACGCGAGGAACGTGACGGCACCCTCCCCGCCCTTGGCCGTCACCAGCCCGCGGCCTCTTTCGCCGCTCGGGTGAGGGGCATGACAACGCCTCCTCGTACAGATCCACCGTAAGCCCGACCACGCGCGCTCACGACTCGGGCGGCCCGCGGGCGGTGCCCCGGGACAAACACGCCATCGGAGCCGGTCCGTTGAGAAATCGCGTCATCATCGGCGTCCGCGCCCGCATCGACGTCTCCGTCCGCCCCGGAGTCCGCGTCCGCGCCGACCTTCGAGGCTCCCGCCGACCGGCTCGGCGCGCCCCGGCCGAGGTCCGCCGCACTGCCGGGCACCGAGGTGGACGACGTACCGGAGGCGCTGGTCTTCGCGCAGGTCAAGAAGCTGAGGCAGGCCTAGGAGGTCCGGTCCTGCGGGCTGAGGGCCTGTACCTCGTCGTACGTCGGCGCGGTGCCCCGCGGTGGGCGGCCTGCGCGGATGTCCGCCATCGCGTCCAGCGCCGCGCCCAGGGCCCGCCGGTAGAGGTACGAGCCCAGGCTGATCCTGCGTACGCCGAGGTCGGCGAGGTGGGAGACGGGCGGGCCCGCGGGTGAGTAGAGGATGTTCAGCGGTACGTCGAGGGTCTTGAGCAGGGCGGTGACGCGGGCCGGGTCGGTCAGTCCGGGGACGAACACGCCGTCGGCGCCCGCCTGTTGGTAGGCGTCGAGACGGCGGACGGTCTCCCGCTCGTCCACACCGTCGCCGAGCCAGTGGGTGTCGGTGCGGGCGTTGACGAAGAGGTCCGGTACGGCTGCCTTGACCGCCGCGATCTTCGCCGCGTGCGGGTCGGCGGGACCGAGGCCGTCCTCCAGGTTGATGCCGACGGCTCCGGCGGCGGCGAGTTCGCGCGCCAACTCGGCGACTTCGGCCGGATCTTGGCTGTATCCGTCCTCGGCATCGACGGACAGCAGGTAGGGGGCGCCCCCGAGTTGCCGAGCGAGCCGCACGGTCAGGTCCCGGGTCGCCGCGACCCCGTCCGGCAGTCCGGCCGCCGCGGCGACACCGAGGCTCGTCGTACCGATCGCCGCGAAGCCCTGAGCGGCGAGGAGCCCGGCCGAGGCGTGGTCCCAGGCGTTGGGCAGCAAGAGGGGCGCGTCGGCGTGGTGGAGCGCGGCGAAGGGAGTCATGTCGACCTTCCGGTGCGGGGAGTCATGTCGATCTTCCGGTGCGGGAGCTAGACCTTTCGGTGCGGGAGCGGCGGGCGATCACGTCAGCTTGCCGACAGCGTCGGCGTAGTACGTCGATCCCTCGAGTTGTTCGGCCAGTTGGCGGAAGTTCCACCCCTCTCCCGGGGAGTCGTCGAGTCGTTCCTCGGTCAGCGTGTCGAGCCGGTTCGCCCACGAGCCTGGTTTCCAACTCGGCCACGTGGTCGAGGAGATGGTCGTCGACGTGTGTGGGCCTGCCGTCCCAGGCGGTCCAGGTCGCCGCCGGATCGAGGACGTGGTCCACCATGGCGACGACGCCTTCGGCCGGTTTCCGGGGTGAGGAGTTGTCCATACCGCGAACGCTAGGCGCGCGATCCTTCGGCGCCCGCCGAACCGTGTCCGGCGTCGCACCCCGAGAAGCGCGGCAACCTTTCGCCCTGCGGTGGCGACCACCCGGCATGACCAACGCAAGACCCACCCCATCGCACCGCCGCCGCCACGTGGCCCGTAAGCCCCTGGCGGCCGGACTCGGGGCCGTCGGTGTCCTGGCCGGTGCCTGGTACGCGACCGCCACGCCGACGACCACGACGGCCGCCGCCCCGCAGCTCGCGGCCGTCACGAACACCACGGTGAACCTGGCCGCCAAGTTCCCGTACCTGTCCGCGGGGTACAACAACACCCGCGAGTGGACGCGCACCGCGACCGCCGTCGCCCCGAACGGCACCCTCCGCGTGGCCTGGCCCGCGTCCGACGGCGTCCACGTCACCCCGCTGACGGCGGCCGGGAAGCGCTCCGGCGCGGACACGGTCGTCAAGGGCGCCAAGGAGGTCGGCGGCCTGGTCGCGCACAACGACGGCTTCGCGCTGCTGACCCGCGTCTTGGACACCAACAAGTGGAAGGAGACGGCGGCGGCCCTCATCCGCTACAAGAACGGCACGCAGGCCTTCCGTACGAAGCTCACGGGGACCGCCTCGCACGACACGGCTCCGCTGCTGGACGGCCGGCTCACCTGGAACGGCACCAAGTACGGCACGTACTTCGTCGTGCACGGCGCGGGCGGCTTCGCGGACGGCCACTTCGGCGACAAGCTGAGCTACGTCAGCGCCAAGGGCGCGAAACTGACGGGCGGCTGGAGCTGGGGGTGCAGCCACAACGAGGGCATCGCGCTGCACGCGGAGACGACGGGCGCGTTCACCTCCCTGTGCTTCGACGACTGGCGCTCGGGGCTGTTCGTCTCGACGGGCATCGGCGCCCCCGACAACGCGCCCGCCGTGCAGCGCGAGCAGTGCTGGGCGGGCTACTGCGGCGGCACGTTCGCGGGCCGTTCCGGCGACCTGGTGAAGTCCTCGACGGGCCGGTACGCCACCGCCTTCGCCTCCCGGGGCGCCGCCTCCGCGGCCAAGAATCCGGACGACGCGAGCGGGCGCGGCTGGACGGTGAAGCCGAAGACGTCGACCCACCAGGTGACCGTCGCCTTCCTCAAGAACCGCACCACCCCGGCGGGCAAGCCGGTCCGCCTCACCAGCGCCGCGGGCACCGAGAACGTCAACGTCCACATAGCCCCCTACGGCAAGGACCGGCTCCTCGTCTCCTGGGAGTCCCTGAAGAACGCCAAGTGCTCGGCCGGCACCTGCACGGGCACCTTCACCGGCACCCACCTGCGCCTGATCGACTGGAACGGCACCCTCAAGACGCCGGACAAGGTCGTCCAGGCGCGTATCTCCGGTGATGTCGTGACCCTCAAGGACGGCACCCTGACCTGGGCTTACGCCCCCGTCACCCCGTCCTACGCGAGCGCCCTCACCGGGGCTTCACCGACCACGACGACGCTGAAGGTCGCCCGTCTGAAGCCCTGAACCGGAAGCACGTCGAGGGGCCCGAGGGCCAGCTCACGCGGACGTCGTACTCCCCCTGCCCCTCCACCCCCTCCACCTTCACGGACACCGACTCCGTGAGGGGCAGGGGGTCCGGCTCGCCGGTGAGCCGGGCGAGGGCGACGAAGAGGGTGGCGTCGGGTCCCGTGACACCGGCGGAGTCCAACAGGTTGTGCGCGGGGAGGAGTTCGGCGTGCACGCCGTCGTCGTCCGGCCATCCCGTGACGCGTACCGGCGTCCCCGGGTCCGCTCCCGCCACCAGGTGGGCCCGCACCTCCACCGCTCCCCGGGCGACGACCAGGTTCACGACCCGCGCTCCCCCACCCGCCGTGTGCCGGGACGCCACCCAGCCGTCCCCGGCGCCCAGCGGCTCGATGTCCGTCCGGCTCGGATCGTCACCGACGATCACGCTGTTGTCGTACGACGTCGAGGGCGCGGTCGCGGTCGAGTACGCGAGCCGCGTGTAGTAGGGGTCGTAGCGGACGTCCTCGCTGCCGTGGTTGTGGAGGCGGACCAGGCCGTCCGAAGTCGTGGTCTGGAGAAGCCAGTTGGGCGGTCCGACGGGGGTGACGGCGTCGGCTCGGTCCGTCGGGCCCGGCTCCTCCCGCGCCGTCCACACCTCGTGGTCCGGCGGGAGGAGCAGGCCGACGAAGGCCTTGCTCGCCCAGTACGGGGAGGCCGGGCCCGAGTAGCCCTGCAGGACCGTCTCGTCGGGGCCGTGCCAGCCGAGGGTCAGCAGGCCCCGGTCGTCGACCGCGCCCCGGTCGAGGAAGTGGCGCAGGGCGCCGGACGCCAGGCGCCTGGTCTCGCCCGGCGACAGCGGCGTACGGCCGGTGAGGGCGCCGAGCCACAGCGGGGCGGTCGTCGCGAAGCGGTAGGTGAGGGAGCGGCCCTGGCGCATCGGGGCGCCGTCGCCGCCGAACAGCCGGGCGTAGTCGGCGAGATGGCGGGAGAGCCGACCGCCGTACAGGTCGAGGAGCCGGGTGTCGTCAGCGAGATGGGCGTGCAGCACCGGGTACAGGTGCATCGCCCAGCCGTTGTAGTAGTCGAAGGCACGGCCGGGGCCGTCGGTGTACCAGCCGCCGCCGACGTACCACTCCTCGATCCGCTCCAGGCCCCGGTCGATCGCGGCCCGCGACGCCTCGGGCTCGTGGCCGACCTCCGCCAGGAAGCCACCGACCGTCACCGGGAACAACTCCCAGTTGCAGGCCCAGGGTTCGGCCGTCAGCGCGTCGCCGAGCCAGGCCGCGGCCCGCTGCCGCACACCGTCGTCCAGGCGGTCCCACAGCAGTGGCCGGGTGAGCCGCAGCGCGAGGGCGATCGACGCGGCCTCGACGAGGGGCTGGCTGCGGTCTTCCACACGCGGCCAGACGCCGGCCGTACCGGCGGCGAGTCCGTCGGCGTACCGCTCCAGGGCCTTCTCGTCGCGGCGGAAGGCGGCCAGGAGCAGGGTGCGGGCGTAGCCCTCCAGGCCGTCGGAGAGTCGGCCCGACCAGCTCGTGTGCGCACCGGGGAGGTGGTAGAGGGCGCCGTTCTCGGTCGCGTACGGGGCGACCGCGGCGAGCAGGGAGTCGGCCGCCGCCTCCCAGTGGGCGCGGGTGTAGCCGGTGTACGGGCTGAGGGTGCGGTCCTCGTCGGGCATCAGCGGCGCTCCGTGGTTCGGCGGCTCGGTCGGGTGGTACCTGGGGCGCCCCGGTTCCGGACGGGACGCCCCAGGAGTTCATCCCACCCTCACCTGGCGCTCGGGCACCAGATGCTGGGCGAGGAGTTCGTCGCGGACGAGGCCCGCGTAGACCGTGGCGCCGTGCACGGAGGTGTGCGTGTTGTCCCGCTTCTCGTTGTAGAGGTAGATCGCCTTGGAGCCCTCGACGCCCAGCGACTCGACCAGGGCCTTGGTCTTGGCCGTCAGGTCGATGAGGGGCACCTGCTCGGCGGCGGCGACCGAGCGGATGACGGCCGGGTGGTTCACACCGAGGCCGTTGACCAGCAGCGCGGTGTCGTTGTTCAGGGTGCCGTCCGCGTTGAACCAGCGGCGGACGATGGGGGTGACCAGGACCGGGTCGCCGCCCCGCGCGCGGACCCCGGAGACCAGGGTCTCCAGGTTCGCGCGGTACGTCGGCTCATCGGTCGTCTTGTCGTTGTGCGCGAGCTGGATGAGGACCAGGTCGCGCTGCCGGATGAGCGGCTGGACGGTGGGGAAGAGCGCGGGGTTCTCGAGGTAGGTGACCGTGCTCTCCCCGGAGTCCGCGTAGTTGGCGACCGAGACGCCCTTGCGGAGGTACTGGGGCAGTTGCTGGCCCCAGCCGGTGTAGGGGTCGCCGGGCTGGTCGCAGACGGTGGAGTCGCCGACCAGGTAGATCTGGCGGGTGCGGGGGGCGGCCGGGGTCACCCGGATGTCGGCCAGCGCGGGCGCGGAGCCGCCGAGGGCCAGGTCCAGGCCGGGGGTGCCGTCGGGGCCGGTCGGCTCGCCCTCGGGGGCGCGGACGTTCACCGTGAAGCTGCGGGTCACGGGCTTCCCGGCCGCCGTGGCGGTCTCGGGCAGCAGCGCGCGGCGCGTCTCACCGCTGACGCTCGTGCTCGCCGCGCTCTCCCCGCCGAGCCGTACGCGGACGTCGTACGTGCCCGGCGCGACGTCGAAGTGGCAGGCGGTCGCGGTGCAGTTCTCCAGGCCGAGGGCGCGGGGCCCCGCATGCGCTTGGGCGGGCGTGGCCGTCAGCACGGTGGCGGCGGCCACCGCGGCCACCCCGGCAGCTCTGAAACGTCTCATTGCGGCTCCTCCAACAGGACGACAAGACCTGGCGGCAGGACCGTACCGCTCCCCGCAAGCGCTTTCTAGTGCTCGGCGCGTTTTCACATGATTGCCAACTCCCAGGCGGCGAAAGCCCTTTCGCGAAATCGATTCAACTGTCAGTCTTCCGGACACCCGCACACCCCCACCTCCGAAGGAGGCACCCCCATGTCCGGATCCACCGGCAGATCCCTCGGACGCCGCACCTTCGTCCTCGGTACGACCGCGGCGGCCGTGAGCGCGACGGCCCTCACCCCGACGGCCGCCGCCGCGAGCTTCGGCTACACGGACGACGGCTCGAACTACGTCGTCGACACCGGCGCCAACCTGGTCTTCAAGGTCAGCAAGACCAACGGCGACCTGACCTCGCTCGTGTACCGCGGCACCGAGTACCAAGGCTACGGCGGCAAGAACTCGCACGTCGAGTCCGGCCTCGGCACCTCCACCGTGACCATCGCGCAGTCCGGTTCGACGATCCTCGTCTCCGTCGCGTACGGCACGCTCAAGCACTACTACGCGGCCCGCAGCGGCGAGAACCACGTCTATCTGTGGACCAACAAGGCCGACACCTCGGTCAGCGCCACCCGTTACATCGTGCGCGTCAAGGCGGGCCTGTTCCTCAACGACGAGCCGGACTCCTACACCTACGCGCCCACCACCATCGAGTCCGCGGACGTCTTCGCGAAGTCCGACGGCCAGACCCGCTCCAAGCACTACTCGAAGCTCCGGGTCATCGACTACAACTACCTCGGCTGGACCACCGGAAGCGTCGGCCTGTGGATCGTGCGCAGCAACCACGAGAAGGCCTCCGGCGGCCCGTTCTACCGCTCCCTGCTGCGGCACCAGAGCGCGGACGGCGGCGGACTGTACGAGATCCTGTACTACGGCGAGAACCAGACGGAGTCGGAGCGCTTCGGCCTCCAGGGTCCGTACGTCATCGCCTTCACGGACGGCGGCGCGCCCTCCTCCTCGCTGTACGCGGGGAACCTCACCACCTCCTGGGCGGACTCGCTCGGCATCTTCGGGTACACGGCCGCGAGCGGCCGGGGCCGGGTCGCGGGCGTGGGCATCTCGGGTCGCGACACGGCGTACGCGTACACGGTCGGGCTCGCCAACTCGGCCGCGCAGTACTGGGGTTCGGCGCGGGCCTCGGACGGCTACTTCTCGATCGCGGGCGTGCTGCCGGGGTCGTACACCCTCACGGTCTTCAAGGGCGAACTCGCCGTGTACACGTCGTCGGTGACGGTCACGGCGGGCGGGACCACGACGCTGAACAGCATCGCGATCCCCTCCTCCAACGACCCGTCCAACGCGAGCGCGATCTGGCGGATCGGCACCTGGGACGGCACGCCGGGCGGGTTCAAGAACGCGGACCTGATGACGTACGCGCATCCGTCGGACGTCCGGGCCGCGTCCTGGACCGGCAACGTGGTAGTCGGCAGCGGCACCGAGACCTCGGCGTTCCCCTGCTATCTGTGGAAGGACGTCAACAGCGGCATCATCGTGTACTTCAGGCTGACCGCCGCCCAGGCCGCCGCCGCGCACACCCTGCGCATCGGCGTGACCACGGCCTACGCCAACGGCCGCCCGCAGATCGTGGTCAACGACACCTGGACCTCGGCCGTCCCCTCACCGCCCACCCAGCCGAGCACCCGGTCGCTGACCGTGGGCTCCTACCGGGGCAACAACTACACGTTCACCTACAGCGTTCCCGCGTCCGCCTGGCTGACGGACACCAGTGCGTACAACACGCTGAAGATCTACGTGGCGAGCGGCTCGGGGTCGACGTCCTTCCTCAGCGCGGGTACCTCCATCGACGCCGTCGACCTACTGACCTGACGTCATGTTCCGCGCGTCCACTCCTGGTTGGTCCCTCCGTTGCAGGTGTACGTGATGATGGCGGCGGAGTTGGCGGTGGACGCGCCGGACACGTCCAGGCACTTGCCGCTCGCCCTGGCCTTGACGAGCACATAGCTGCCGGACGTGGTCAGGCTCCACTGCTGGGCGGTGGCGCCGGTGCAGTTCTCCTGGGTGACACTGGCGGAGTTCTCCTGGAGGCACAGGGAGCTGCCCCGGCCCATGAGTTCGTAGTAACCGGTGCCCAGGTCCTTGAACCACCACTTCTGGTTGGCGCCGCTGTTGCAGGTGTACTGGCTGATCGCGACGCCCTGCCACAGCGACTGGCTGGGAACGTCCGCGCATTTGGCACTGGACCGGCCGACGAGGGTGTTGTACGTGGCGCTCGTCCCGGTGATCGTGCCGGCGGTGGTGTCGACCGAGACCTCCGGATACCAGGACATGGACATCGAGGTGGAGGTCGGGAAGGTCAACGGCAGCCAGACGTAGCGCGAGTCGTTGACGGTGCCGCCGAAGGAGTTGCCCCACCGGTCGCCCATGTAGAGGTACGAGGTGCCCGAAGTCCCCTGGACCGGAAGGACGTACGCGGTCTGCGAGTTGTACGTCGTCGAGTCGCCGACGTTGGTCATCGCGGTCCAGGGGCCGGCGAGGCTGGTCGCGGTGGCGTACTGCTGCTGGTTGGCGTTCCAGCCCGTGGCCGCCGAGGTCAGCATGAAGTAGACGCCGCCCCGCTTGAACAGCGCCGGTGCCTCGCGGTGGCCGCCCACCCACGGGTTGGCGACCAGGCTGTCGATGCCCGTGTAGTCGGCGGTGAGCTTGTAGATCTGCAGGTCGTAGTTCTCGCGGGCCGCCGACACCATGTAGCCGGTGCCGTCCGAGTCGACGAAGGTCGTGATGTCACGGGACATGTACTGGCCGAGCGGCTGGAAGCTGCCCTGGTAGGTGTAGTTCCCGTCGACCGTGTCCGAGACGGCGACGGCGGCGCGCGCCTGGCTGTAGTCGACGCCGTTCTCCTTGTGCATCCACATCACGAACTTGCCGGTGGACGCGTTGTAGATGACCTTCGGCCGCTCGATGTAGGCGGTGCCCAGCTCGGAGGCGCTGGACTGGGTCAGTACGTGGGACCGGAACTCCCAGTTCTTCAGGTCGGTGGAGCGGTAGGCGTCCACGTACTTGAAGGTGTTGTCGGCGTTGCGGTCCTCGCCGAACCAGTAGTAGTAGCTGCCGACCTTGATCACCCCGCCGCCGTGCGCGTGCACGGCGTTGCCCGAGGTGTCGCTGAACTGCGTGCCGTTGGTGATGGTCTGGGCCGCCGCCTGGGCCGGTCCGGCGGTCGCCAGTGCCGCGGCGACCGCGCAGCACAGGGCGACAAGGATTGCGTACACACGTCTCATCTGACGCCTCCCGGAGGGGGTTCGAGATTTCGTACGGCATCTGTCATTACGAACGCCGAAAAGGTAAGGGGGTGTTACGGGAAGGTCAACGGGTCGCGCGTGACAAAGATGGACGCGAGATTTCTGTTATCGCCGCCGTCCGCGTACGTCTCCGATGACGTGCGCAGCCATACCCACAAGACAGCAGCCGCCGTAGGCGCCCTCGCGACCGTCGCCCTTCTGGTCACCGCGCCTCCCTCTTTCGGCTCCGTTCGCCTCCGGGACGCTCCAGCCGGCGGCCGTGACGCCACCGCCGACGTCCTCGCGGGCCGGGACGTCACGCTCACCGGCGACACGGTGGTCACCGTGCCGTCCGGCACGACGACGTACGACGGGGTGTTCCGCGGCCGGGGCACCCTCACCGTGCGCGGCGGCGGCACGCTGGTCCTCACCAAGGACAGCGACTTCACGCTCCCTGCGGCCCGGCAGCGGCAGAAGGTGACCACCCAGGGCGGCAACCACCCGTATACCACCGTGAGCAACCCGGACCCGCCCGCCATCACCGTCGAGCGGGGCGCCACCCTCCAGTACGGCACCGGCGGCGGCACCGGACTGATCGGCCACTTCCCCTACAACACGCCCGGCTACCAGCTGAACCAGCTCAACGTGCGCGTCGACGGCACCCTGCGCCTCTCCCTCACCCGCACCTTCAACATCGGCACCATCAGCGGCTCGGGCCTGGTCACCCAGCCGCGCAACATGTGGGGCACCCTCGACCTGGCGGGCACCCACCCCTTCTCCGGAGTGATCGACAACGGCACCGGCATGGCGGTGGGCCGCCCCGAGTACCCGGTGGCGCTCCCGAACGCCCGCGCCGTCCTCAACCAGGGCTCCTGGATCATCGACACCCCGCTGTACCAGACGATCACCCTGCGGCAGAACTTCTACCAGCGCGCGTACGGCAGCGACGTCAACGTCCACTCGCGGCCCGGCAGCAAGGTCGTGCTCACCGGCCAGTACGGCTACAGCGACCAGGGCGGCGACACCGACCCGTCGTTGAGCGACCCGGGCATCAACTGGCGCCCTGTCCCTCATCAGTTGAATAAACGCGGCACCAACATCGAGGGTGCGGACGTCCAGTGGGGCGACGGGACCACCCACAAGATCTTCATGCCGGGGACGAAGGACACCGTCTACATCAACCTGCACATGGCGAGCGGTGTCCGGTCCCGGCTGACCTTCGCCTACGACGGTCCCGTCACCCTGGGCGCGCCCATCGGCGGCGGCCGGTACCACGACACACTGGCCGCGCCCGGCGCCGGGGACGTCGTGATCAAGGGGACGCCCGGCAACGACGTCACCTTCGCGGCGGAGCAGCACTACGACGGGTCGACGACCATCGAGAAGGGCGCCGTGCTGCGGCTGGGCTCGGGCGCGCGGGGCGGTGACGGCTCCCTGATGACCGGCACCGAGCGCACGCGGATCGTCGACGACGGCACGCTGATCGTCCGGAACGCCGCAACTCCCCTGTCACTGCCCCGAATTGAAGGCGCCGGTGGGCTCACCCAGTCGGGCGCCGCGACGACGACCCTGACGGGCGGCGAGGTGTCGTACACGGGCCCGACGACGGTCACCAAGGGCACGCTCGCCCTGGCCTTCGGCGCCACGCTCGCGCACAGCAAGGCGATTCGGCTCACCTCGGCCGGTGCGCGGCTGGACGTGCGGACGACGGGACTTCGGGTGTCCACGTCCCTCAGCGGCAAGGGCACGGTACGGGGCGCCGTCGTCAACGACGGCGAGGTCGCGGGCGCCCTCACAGTGACCGGCGACTACACGCAGGGCGCGAAGGGCACGCTGGTCCTGCGCGACAAGCCCCTGAAGGTGACGGGCGCGGTCCGGCTGGCCGGGGACCTCGATCTGTCGGCCGCCGGGACCGGTCCCGCCCGCGAGATCCGGGTGCTCGACCACACCGGCCGCGCGAGAACGACCGGCGCCTTCTCCGGCCTGCGCGAGGGCGCCTCGGTCGAGCTCGCCGACACCACGTACCGGATCAGCTATCACGGGGGCGACGGCAACGACGTCACCCTGAAGGCTGTACCGCAGCACCGGACCGCGGCCCCGTCCCCCGACACGTCCGGCGCCACGTCCGGCGCTGCGTCCGTGAAGAACTCCACCGCCGTCGGCGAGAGCGAGAACGCGAACTCGTGGTGGCCGCTGCTGCTCGCACCGCTGCTGGCCGCGCTCGCCGTGCCGGTGGTCCGGCGGGGGCGGTCACGGCGACGCGGTGGACGGCGGCACGCCGCCTCCCGGTGAGTCGCTGCCTTCTGGTGAGTCAGGGGGGCCGGGAAGTGGTCGCGCACCAGCGGATGCCGCCACGCCGTGTCGTCGTCCAGCAGCTCCTGGCCGACGGTCTGCGCGGAGATGTAGTCGCGGAGGAAGCGACGGGAGAGCCAGGGCCGGTCCCGCCCGGGGGCGTCGCCGTGGATGCCTTCCGCGCCGTGGGTGTCATTCGCTCCGCGGATGCTGTCCGCGCTGTCGGAGTCGTCCGCGCCGTGCGTGAGCGCCGCTCCGTGCGCGCCGCCCAGTCGCCGCGCGTGCTCGGCATGGCGGGCGATCGACCACGTCCTGCCGGACTCCCCCCGCACGTCCTCCAGCCACAGCGCCACGTCGCCGTCCGGGCGGTCGACAGCGGCGAGCAACCGGGGGGCGGTGATGCCCCACGGCTGCCGGCTCCGGGCGAGCCCGGACGCGTACACATGAGCCTCGCGGCGCCAGAAGTTCCAGTGCCTGGGGTCGTCGGACGCGTCCCAGGAGCCGCCGGTGCCCTTGCCCCGGGTGAGCACCTTCAGGACGGAGCGATCACCGACCGTGACATGCCACACGGCGCTGGTGACGCCGTTCTTGAGGTTGTGGACGAGGGGTTCGAAAACGGCCCTTTCCGCCGGGGCCCCGAGGATCTCCCGCACTTCGGCGCGGAGGATCTCACCATCGTCGGCGTCGAGTTGATCGACCTCACGCATGCCCCCAGGCTAGGGCTTGTTCTCCTCATCAGATGGACATGACGGGTCGCGGCCGTCCCCATCGACTAGCGTCGTGACCATGACCAGCGACACCCCCCGCAGCGCTTCCTCCCCCTCCCTCGCCGACGCCCTCGCCTCCGGAACGGTCGTCCTGGACGGCGGCATGTCCAACCAGCTGGAGTCGGCCGGGCACGACCTGAGCGACGAGCTGTGGTCGGCGCGGCTGCTCGCCGAGCGGCCCGAGGCGATCACCGAGGTGCATCTCGCGTACTTCGAGGCGGGCGCGGACGTGGCGATCACCTCCAGCTACCAGGCCACCTTCGAGGGCTTCGCGAAGCGCGGCATCCCGCACGGGCGGGCGGCCGAACTCCTCGGCCTCAGCGTGGAGCTGGCGCGGGAGGCGGCCCGTCGCGCGCACGCGCAGGGGGCGACCCGGCCGCTGTGGGTGGCCGCATCGGTCGGCCCGTACGGGGCGATGCTGGCGGACGGTTCGGAGTACCGGGGGCGGTACGGGCTGAGCGTCGCCGAACTGGAGCGGTTCCACCGCCCGCGCCTGGAGGTGTTGGCCGCCGCCGCGCCCGACGTACTGGCCCTGGAGACCGTGCCCGACGCCGACGAGGCCGAGGCGCTGCTGCGGGCGGTACGCGGACTCGGCGTACCGGCGTGGCTGTCGTACACCGTCGCCGGGGACCGTACGCGGGCCGGGCAGCCCCTGGAGGAGGCCTTCGCCCCGGCCGCCGACGCGGACGAGATCATCGCGGTCGGCGTGAACTGCTGCGCCCCCGAGGACGTGGACGGCGCGGTGGAGACGGCGGCGCGGGTGACCGGGAAGCCGGTGGTGGTGTACCCGAACAGCGGGGAGGTGTGGGACGCCGAGGCGCGGGCCTGGAACGGGCTGTCGACCTTCACGGCCGAGCAGGTGACCGGCTGGCGGCGGGGCGGGGCACGGCTGATCGGGGGGTGCTGCCGGGTGGGACCGGGAGCGATCGCGGCGATCACGCGGGCGCTGACGCCGGCGCGGTGAGCGGGTGTTGACGCCCGTGCGGTGAGCGGGCGCCGACGCCCGTGCAGTAACTCCCGTGAGGCACACGCTCAACGAGGGCTTCACGGACGGGTGATGGTGTCCCCGTACTCGTCAGCCGATCATGGAGGCCCTCTTGAGCGAGCCACCACCGAGCAACTGGACGCCTGCGTACGGACCCGCCTCGCGCTCGCGGGGTTCGGCCTCTCCCTGCTGCCCGAGGTGTTCGACGCGGCGACGGGGGTGCCCACACGGGACCAGGTACTGGCCGACCTACGGTCGTTCGTGGCCTCCACCCCCGGCGCGATATCCGGCTGGGCACCGCCCGCCGAGGGCCCCGCGTACGCGCAGCAGGCCTCGCCGCCCCTCATCTGCCCCCTCCGTCACGGAGGCCTGGACGGGGAAGGTGGATCACGGCCCAGCGTGCCAAGAACCATCTGCTGCGGGAGGTCCTGGACGGGCTCATGAACCGCTGCGACGTGCTCCTGCAGACCGGGCCCGTCCCCTTCGACATCCTCGGGCTGCCCGAGATCGCCTTCCCCATCGGCTTCGACGCGGGCGGGGTGCCGGTGGGGGCGATCCTCGGCGGGCAGCCCTACGAGGAGGACCGGCTGCTGGAGGTCGCCGCCGCGTATCAGGCGGTCACCGACTGGCACACGCGGCGGCCCGCCGACCCGGTCCCGGCCGCCGCGCGCCTCAGGGCCGCGCTCGCCCGCCCCCGGCTGTCGGCGGAAGAGGTGGCCACGAGCTCGGCCTGACGGCCATGAGCCGGCGGGGTCGGCGCGGGCGCGGCGAGGGGGTGGACTCCGGGGAGCTGAGCGGGGCACCGGGCCGCCCCGACTCGGCGTCCCACAGCGCCAGTTCACGGTCGCGCGGTCCGAGTACGGTGTGCGGTGCGCCCGCGCCGAAGATCCGGACCGGATGCGAGGCGTCCCAGGGCTGCCAGCCCGGGTCGCCCTCGACCGCGAACCGCACCCACGCCGCGTGCATCGCGTCGGCGAGTTCCTGCGGGGCGCCCGGGCCCGCGAGTTGCGCCGCCTCGGGCACCTCCACGGTGTCGAAGACGAAGCCGAGCTCCACGGCATGGCAGGCGCCCAGGCCCGGCACGTTGGAGGGCCAGGCGAACTCGTAGACGTACGCGGGTGTCCGCGGCGGACGGGCGTCGGCGAGCCGGTGCAGCGGCACCCGCAGCAGATGGTCGGTGACCATCTGCCCGACGAGGTCCGCGGTGCCCGCCCGCGGATGGATCGCGCGATAGCCGCGGGGCACCTCGTGGCCGCAGCGGCAGCGGGCCATGGCACCGGCGAGGGCGACGGGACCGAGCCGGTCGACTCGCTCCAGCAGACCTCCCGGGGCCAGCCACAGCCGGTACTCCTCGCTGGTCCAGCCCAGCAGCAGTTCGACGTCGGGCGCACCGCCTGCGCCGCCTTCAAGGAGTGCCTCCATCGGGTCGCGCGGGACGAGGTCGCCGTCGACGACGATCCCGAAGGCGGGCCCGCCGAGGACCGGGCTGCTGAGCCTGGCCACGTCGGCCTGGGTGCGCAGCAGCAGGGCACGGTCCACGGCGGCGAACGCCCGCGCCGTCGCCGGGACCTTCAGCCGGGTGGCCATCCTGCGCACCATGCGCCGTACCTTGTCGCGCTCGCTCGCCTCCGGCGGTCCGCTCTGCAGGACGGCCCGCCGGAACAGCCCCTGGGCGCGCGGGCCGGCCAGCAGCGCCCCGATGCTGATGGCCCCGGCCGACTCACCGAACACGGTCACCCTGTCGGGGTCGCCGCCGAACCGCGCGATCGACTCCCGCACCCACTCCAGCGCGGCGAGCTGGTCACGCAGCCCGGCGTTGGGCGGCGCGTCCGGGAAGAGCCCGTAACCCTCCACACCCAGCCGGTAGTTGATCGAGACGAGGACGACACCGTCGCGTGCGAAGGCGTGGCCGTCGTAGACGGGCACGGCCGACGAGCCGCGGGTCAGGGCGCCGCCGTGGATCCACACTATGACGGGCAGCCGGGCCCCCGGGCCGGGCTCCGGTGTCCAGACGTTCAGGTTGAGACAGTCGTCGCCGGGCACCACGGGGTCGGCGAGCAGCCGTGCGTACGCCTCGGAGTACGGGGGCTTGGGCGGTGTCGGCCCGAACTCCCCCGCGTCACGCACACCGTCCCAGGACTCGGGCGGTACGGGTGGCCGGAAGCGGCGGGCGCCGAACGGCGGGGCCGCGTAGGGGATGCCGCGGAAGACGGCGATCCCGTCCTCGTACCGGCCGCGCACCGCTCCGTAGGGAGTGGTGACCACCGGGTCGTGCGTCCGTGAAACCGAGTCCACCGCGTCCACTGCCATCCGCCCACCAGCTCCTCACCCGGCGCGTCGTGTCCTTCCACAGCAGAGCATCACACCGCCGGATCGGCCACGGAGGCGGTGTCGTCGGCCACCGCAAAATCATGCCTCCCCATGAAGTGGATCTCGACACATCAAGATCCGCTTCTGGACGCACCCTAGTGCCCGCCGCGCCCGGACCTAGGCACGGTCACCGGCTTCCCCCGGAAACATCCGATGGAGTACGGATACTCTCCGTTGAGGTGGTAGTGGTACATGACGACCTTCTTGCCGTCCCACATGATCGCGTGTGTGTGACCGTGGCAGACGTCCAGATCCCTGTTCTTGACGATCTTTCCGTCCCGACCGCGCGGCCCGAAAATCCCGAAGCCGTCGATGGCGTATCCCACGAGCGGTGAGTGCCGGGAAGGGGAACGGGTGTCCGCGGACCCCCTCGAGGACTTGCTGCCGAAGCAGGTCTGCGAGGGGCCGTGGTAGTGGTACTGCGTTTCGTACGGATGGCCCCAGCAGCGGTCCAGCGGCAGGGCCGCGTTGGGGTCGACCGGTCGGTCCTCCGCGTCGGTGGCCACCTCCAGGTGGAAGGTGCCGCCCGCCAGAGCCATCCCGGTCGTCAGCTGGTCGATGCACGTGGGCTGCGCCCGGACAGACGGATCACGCGGAACGGTGACGTCGAGGTTCCACGGCTTGATGGGGATCGCGGCGGCGTTGGGGTACCCGTGCGCGGGAATCTCCGCGTAGTACTTGTAGGCGGGGGTGCCCTTCTGGACGGGGAAGCGCCCGGTGGGACGGTCCGGGAGCCCGTTGCCCTTGAAGCGCCGCCCGGTCGCGCCCGTCGTCACCTTCAGGTACTTCTTCCAGTGCATGGTCCCCGACACGAACGGGCGCTTGAGCACGTCGATCACACCGTGCGCGTCGATCCACGGGCGGTCGGGCCGAGTGAGGGTCCCCCCTTTGCAGGCGAAGAGGGTGTCGCGCGCGGGTGAGGCGATCGACGTGCCGGTTGGGGGTGTGCGCAGGCGGGTGATGAGGGTGCCGTCTGCCCCGCCTCGTACGTCCTCGGCCGCCCGCGCGGGATGCGGCGGGACCACCGCCACGGCTCCGGAGTCGGCCGGGGCCATCGATGGACCCATCAGCGCACAGGCGGTACCGGCCGCCACGGCAACGGATCTGAGTACGCCCTGCATCAACGCTTCCCATCTCGACAAGGAACAGACGGGCGGCGAGCCGGCGCGCCCGGCCCGATTCCCGCCGCCCGCATCACCTCACCACGCTCCGCTGCCGATGCCCTGCCGACACGTACACGCGTTCGGGTGAGGCCGAGTCCGAAGCGGGTCGCGCCACCGCCCGCCAGTCGTTGGGGGCAGGAGCCGACCACGGCCCGGACCTGTCGGGCTCCTGCCTGCGGGGGATGTCGTACCGGGCACGAATTGGTTGCGGCCCGGGCTCCCCGCGGTGGCCGGTGGCGGCACTGCGGCAACATGACGGCCCATGAGCAGAGACCGCTACGTCGACTTCCTGCGCGCGTGGGCGATCGGCCTGGTGGTACTCGGCCACTGGCTGATCACCGCCCTCGTCCGGGAGCCCGACGGGGAGATCCGCGCGCCGGAGCTGCTGGCGACCGTGCCCTGGACCCAGTGGCTGACGCTGGGGTTCCAGATCATGCCGCTGTTCTTCCTCGCCGGGGGCCATGCGGCGGGCGGCAGTTGGGCGCGGGCCCGGGCGGCGGGCGGCAGGGCCGCCGGATGGGTCGGAGGGCGGGCGCTGCGGCTGCTGCTTCCGGCCGCCGTGTACAGCGGACTTGTGCTGTCCGCCGTAGGGATCTGCTCGGCGGTCGGCGTGGACCCGAACACCCTTGAACTGGTGGGCTGGGCGATGGCGATGCAGTTCTGGTTCCTTCCGGTGTATCTGCTCCTCAGCGCCCTGACCCCGCCGCTGCACGCGGCGCACCGGCGCTGGGGGCTCCTCGTCCCGGTGGCGCTGGGCACGGTCGCCCTCGTGGCCGACACCCTGGTGGTGACGGTGCACACGCCGTACGTCGGACTGCTCGACTACGTGCTCGTCTGGGGCGTGGCCTACCAACTGGGTTTCTGCTGGCGGGACGGCCTGCTGACGGAGCGCCGGCCGCTCCCGGCCGCGCTGGCGGCGGGCGGCGCACTGGCCTTCGCCGCGCTGATCACCCTCGGGCCGTTCCCGGTCAGTCTGATCCTGGTGACCGGACAGACCCCCAGCAACACCGATCCGCCGTCGGCGGCGATGCTGGCGTGGGCGGTGGCCCAGGTCGGCCTGTGCCTGCTGGCCGCGCCCACGGTACGACGGCTGCTGGACCGCGAGCGGGTGTGGCGGGCGGTGCGCCCCGTGGGCGGCGCCAGCATGACGCTGTATCTGTGGCACATGCTGCCGGTGCTGATCGTCGCCGCCGCGTTCTATCTGACCGGCCTCGCGCCCGAACCCACCCTCGGGTCAGCGGCCTGGTGGGGACTCCGGTTCCCGTGGCTCCTCGTGCTCGGCGTCGTCCTGGCCGGTGTCGTGCGGGCGCTGCGTCCCCTGGAGCGCGGGCTGAGCCTCCTCTACGAACGGACGCGCCCCGACCCCGACTTCTCCCGCTCCTCCGGCTCCTCCCGCTCCTGGCTGCCCTGGCTCGGTCTGGCGGCGAGCGTCTCCGCCCTGACCCGCTTCGCCACCCGGGGCTTCGCCCCCGACGGCCGATTCCCCGTCCTGCCCGCGCTGGGCCTGCTGTTGGGCACGACACTGCTGACGGCACGCCGCCGGACGACCGCCGACCGGGACCCCGAAGAGCCCAAGGAGGCTCTGCGCGAAGCCGCCTGACGCCACGTCGGGTGCCGTCGGCGGGGCGGGCGGCGGACTGCGGCGGGGCAGGCGGTCGGGCGATGGGCAGATTTCAGGACTTTCCCCGTGTCGTCCATGGCTTCGTGGAAGGCTGATCCGTCCGGTCAGAGCCGTCCGAGGAGCTCTCTTTGGTGCGCATCGCGAAGGAAGACGCCGACATCGTCCGACGGGACTGCGGTCCCGGGGTCGTCGAGGAACTCACCGACTGGGCGCGGGAGGAGGGGCTGACGGCACTGTATGTGCGGCGCCCCCTGTGGAGTGTGCCCGGCAGGAGCTACACGGGCGCCTCGCTCCTCGCGGTGGAATGCGCGCCTGCGGCCCGGATGCTCATCGTCAAGGTCCTCCCCGCCGGCGCATCCGCCCGCGAACCCGAGGCGCTGAGCGCGGCACTGGACGCGGCCCCGGACTTCGCCCGGCGTCACCTGGTGGGACAGCCGTTCCCCGCCCGGGACCTTCCGGACGGTCGGACCCTCATGTTCCAGGAAGCGGCGGGCGACAGCCTGCGGGACAGCACGCCGTTGGGTTCGCTCGACGGCGAGGAGACCGACCGGGTGCTCGCGGAGGTCGTGCGCGGGTTGCTGACCGAGTGGAACGGTCCCGCCGAGGAGCGGGCACAGGCCGCCGTCCCGGAGCCGGTGACCGCCTCGGAGTTCCTGCGCGCCGAACTGGGCGACGCCTGGGAGGGCGGTGGTTCGGTCCGGGCCTGGGGGCGCGGCCTGGGTGTCCTGGAACCCTCGCCGCCCTGGGTCTACAGCGACGGGCTGCGCCTGCCCAACCCCTACCTGATGGTGACCGGCCGCTCCGCCGCGCTGCCCGACCCCTCCGTACGCGTGCTGCGCGGCCGGGCCCACGGCGATCTGCACCTGGACAACATCATCGTGTCCCGCTGGGAGAAGGAGGTCCGCGCGGGCGAGTACCACCTGATCGATCTGTGCACCTTCCGCGACCGCGCCGCGCTCGGCCGCGATCTCGCGACCCTGCTGCTGTCCGCGCTGGTCCCCCACATCCGGCATCCCCTGCCGCCGGACCAGCGTCACGCCCTGCTCCGGTTCGTGGTCGACCCGGCCGCCACGCACCGCGCCGAGATCGTGCCGAAGGCGGCGGCACGGGTGGCCGCCATCCGGGACACGGCGCTGCGGATCATGCGCGAGCGGCGCTGGGGCGACTCCTGGGAACTGCAGTTCCTGCTCTTGCTCCAGGCTCAGGCGCTGCTGTTCACCTCGTACACCGACCTCGGCGACACCGGTCGTACGTGGTGCGCGCGGCTCGCGGCGCACGCGGCCGGGGAACTGCTGGGGCGCACCGGCTCGGGCGGGACGGCGGAACTGCCGTCCGAGCGGCCCGCAAGGGATTCGTTCGAGATGCCCGGACTGACCGGACCGCGGGCGTCGGCGGCCCCCGCCTTCGTACCGGACCAGGCGCCCCGGCGGAAGCTGTGGAGTGCGGAATCGGGGGTGCGGGACAAGGAGGCCGTGGTCGGGTTCGGACCGGACCACACGGTCGTGGTCGTCGACGGGCGCGGCGGCGTCAGGCGGTGGACCGTCTCGGGTGAGGAACTGCCCGGCGTCGGGGGCCGGTCACCGGCGCTGCGGCTCGGGCACCAGGCCCTGGTGGCCTCCCTGACCCACAGCGTCGTCGCGGCCCGTCCGGAGGCACTGGACATCACCCACTTCCCCCGGGACGGCGGCGTGCGGCGCGCGGACCCGGTCCGTCTCGGTACCGATCACTTCCTGGTGACCAGCGGCGGCGACATCCTGGCGACACACGACAGGAAGCGGCTGACGGTACGGAGGTTCGACGACGGGACGCCGATCGAGTCCGTGGTGTGCCCGCCGGCCCTGGCGGCGAGCGCTGTCAGTACCGACGGTTCCGTGATCGCCATGGCGAGTTCGAGGAGGGTCCACATTCACCGGAGGGGCGGCGGGCCACTGGTGAAGGAGACCGAGAACAGCCTGCCGTACGCCAGGAATTGGCTCCTGCGCGCGGCGCTGCCCGACCCCGGGTGCTGGCTGGCGGTCTCCCCGTCGGGCGGCCACGTGGGGTGCGTGACCTTCGCGGAGGTCGTGGTGTGGAGCGTCGACGACGACAAGGAGGTCTACCGCAGACCGCTGGGAGACCGGGAGAGTCTCGAAGGACTCGGTGCGGCACAGATGCGTCTGGTGTGTACGGACACGGGCACCCTGCTCTGGCTCAAGCGCGGTCGGCTCGTGTGCCCCACCGTCGGACCGGCCGGGACCCAGCTTCAACAGTCCGGCTACTACAACGACTTCGCCGCCACCCGTGACGGACGGCGGATCGCGACGCTCGACACCGCGGGCCGACTCGACGTGTGGGAGACATGACGACGACCGGGGCACGGAGACGTGCGGGAACGGCCTCCGAAGGGACGCCTGGGCGTGCCGGAACGGCCTCCGAAGGGGGCGCGCGGTGGCACACGTCCTCCCCAGCACGCGCCCCTTGTGAAACGCACTCCGATTGCCGGAGCGGAAGTGCCGAGCGTGCCCACACGCGGCCTTTCGGCTGACTAGCGTGACCGTCACATTTTGTATCCGGGCGGGCCGACCTGGCCTGCCCGGACGCATGTCACCAGCACACGAACCGGGACGCGACCGGTCCCGGCCGGTCCGCCGGTCCGCCGCTCCACAGAGGGACAACTGTGAATCTCGACAAGCAACAACGGGGCGCCCCCGAGCCGCCGCCCGCTCCACGCCGTCAGCGGGGCATTCCGCGGTGGGTCGAACTGCTCGTCCTCGCCGCGACGGCCGTGGGTGGCTTCTTCGGCGGGCAGGTGGTCGTGGTCAACAAGGATTCCGGCGGTGACGCGAAGCCGTCGGCCGAGGCCACCGTGACCGCGACCGTGACAGCCACCTCGACCGTCACGGCGAGCCCCTCCGCGACCACGCTCGCCGGGGGCGAGACACCCACCGACGACCCGAGCGACCCCTCCGGGAGCCCCGCCCCGGGCCGACGAACCTTTCTCGCGGATCTGGGCGTGGTGGACGGCGGGGGCTCGGTGAACGCCTCCCCCGCCACGCTGCTCGGCCGGAGTTACCCGAAGGCCGTCCGGCTCAACTGCGACGAGGCCGGAAAGAGCGCCGTGTACAACGTCAGCGGCTACAAGACCCTCCAGGCCTCGGTGGGCATCGCCTCCGATTCGTACAACGCCATCGGGTCGGTCGGCTCCGTCTCCCTGACCAGCGCCTCCGGGAACCCGATCGGCCGCCCCGTGGAGACCCGCTCCAGCTCCGTCACGAAGCTCTCCGTCGACATCTCCGGGCAGGACCAGGTGAAGATCACCTGCGTCATGACGAAGACCGGCTCGGAGGGCATGTCCTACTTCACCACGGCGCTGGGAGACGCCGTCCTGATCGCCTGACCGTGCCCGGTCGCACGGCCGGCACGACCCGGCGCACGTTCGGTATTTCGAGAGTTTCAGCCCGCGAGGAGTCCCGTGGACTTCCGTCAATCCTTTCCTCTTCACGCCGTATTGAGGCGGGCTTAGTGTAGAAAGCGGTTGCTACGCGATCGCGGTGCCGGTCGCGCGAGCAGTGCTGTTCGAAACTTTCGACGGGCCCTCGGGCGGGCCGGGGAGGCGGGCTCTCATGGTGCGTACGGGAAGCGTGGCCGGGCCGACGCTGGCGGTCGTCGCCCGTGCGGCGGGGGTGTCGGTGCCGACGGCGTCGAAGGTGGTCAACGGCCGGGAGGACGTGGCACCGGAGACCCGCCGCCGGGTGACCGAAGCGCTCGACCGGCTCGGCTACGTCCGCAGACCCCGCTTCGAGGCGGCAAAGCCGCCGGGGCTGGTCGACCTCGTGGTGCACTCGCTGGAGAGCTCCTGGTCGGGCGCGGTGCTGCACGGGGTGGAGGGCGCGGCGCACGACGCGGGCCTGGAGGTGGTCGTCTCGGCCGGCCTGCCCCGGACCGGGGGCGGGCGCCCGGAGCGCGACTGGCTGGACAAGCTCACCACGCGGGGCTCGGCGGGCGTGCTGTTCCACCTGGCCGAGCTCACCTCGTCCCAGTACGCCTGGCTGGAGCAGCACCGCATCCCGTTCGTGATGATCGACCCGGTGCTCGAACCGCCGCCCGGTGTGGTGTCGGTGGGCGCGGCCAACTGGCAGGGCGGGGTGCTGGCGACGGAACACCTCCTCTCCCTCGGCCACGAACGCATCGGCGTCATCGGCGGCTTCCGCCGCAGGATGTGGGGCGGCGCCCGGGTCGCCGGCTACCGCTCGGCCCTCGCCTCGGCCGGGATCGGGCACCGTCCCGAGTACGTCCGTTACGGCGGCTTCACCGAGACCGGCGCCCACCGCCGCATGCGGGAACTCCTCGACCTCCCCGAGCCGCCCACCGCCGTCTTCGTCTGCTCCGACCGGATGGCCCTCGGCGCCTACCAGGCCTTGGCCGAACGGGAGTTGAGCGTCCCGGACGATTTCAGTGTGGTCGGCTTCGACGACCTTCCCGAGTCACGCTGGGCCACCCCGGCTCTCACCACCGTGCGCCAGCCGCTCTCCGAGATGGCCGCGACGGCACTGCGCCTGCTCGTGCGGATGATGGCGGGCGAGCAACCCGAGGGCACACGGACGGAGTTGTCGACGCGTCTGGTGGAACGGGCGAGTACGGGGCCGGTACCGACCGGTCGGAGGGCGGCCGAATCGCTCAGAGGGCGGCCGCCCAGGTGATGCCGCCGAGCAGATGCGCACGGAAGTCGGGGTCCTCGTACGCCTCCGAGGCGTGCCCGAGCGCGGTGTAGAAGACCCGGCCCGCGCCCTGTTCCCGGCACCACACGAGGGGATGGTCCCGGCCCATGCCGCCGCCCTCGTACGAGGATTCGTCGGCGGAGGCGAGGACGCGGACCGCACCGCGCGGGTTGGCGCGGAAGTCATACCACTCGTCGGTGAACTCCCAGACGGCCGCGAGGTGTTCGGTCGCGGGATGTCCGCGGTCCTCGACGACGGCCTTGCCCGGCTGGCACTCGGGGTGCCGGTCGAAGCGCGCGCCGAGGAGTTCGCCGTAGTACGGCCAGTCGTACTCGGTGCAGGCGGCGGCGTGCACTCCGACGAACCCGCCGCCACCCTCGACGTACGCCGCGAGCCGGGTCCGTCCGGGCGGGGTGAGTACGTCCCCGCTGGTGGAGAGGAAGACGACCGCCGCGTACGGGTCGAGGGGCGTCTCGAACGCGGCCGGGTCCTCGGTGGCGTCGACGTCGAAGCCGTGGGTCGCGCCCAGGGAGCGTACGGCGGCGACGGCGGCCGGGATGGAGTCGTGCCGGTAGTCGGTGGTGCGGGTGTAGACGAGAACGCGGGTGGTCATGGGCGCGAGCCTATGTCCGGGGATCGTCTTCGGCTGCGGGGTGGGGGCCGGTCCTCGGACGCCGGACGGGCTCAAGGCCTTCGGGGGCGCGGGGCTGTGTATATATGCGGCTCCGCCGCGGGGCGCGATCAGCCCCCAGCGGCCCGCAGGCCGCGATGCTCAACCCGAGGTCCCCACCTCGTTGTCGGGTGCCCCGTCCCCCGTCGACGGCACGTCGCCCCGCTCCACGGGCGCCGTGGCTGTTCACGCCGGTGGCAGGACGGCGGCGAGTTCGGCGTCGCTCGGGCGGTGGGCGGAGTGGAGGGCGGAGCGAAGGACGGCCCGCGTCACCTTCGTCGCGTCACCGCTCACTTTCAGCACATGGCCCTTCTCGACGAGCGCGTACTCGTGGCGGCCCCCACCGGCGCGGTACCACGCGTCGCCGTCCCGCTCACACACCGTCCGCTCGCCCGCCATGCCGCCGACCGGCTGCTTCGGGCAGGACCGCGCCGTCATCGTGCCCCGTTCCACGGACAGTTGGATCTGGGCGTTGGTCTCCTTCGCCCAGTACACGCCGGAGAAACCGTCGTCGCCGTACACGCCGACCGACTGCTGGGCGAGGGTGAAGCCGGGCGCCTTCGTGACATACACGAGTTCCGGTGCGATCCCCAACGCACTCACATGTGCGTCGAGTTCGGCCCGGCTCGGCACGGCGACCGACGCCGACGCGTCCACCCCGCTCCCGGCCCCCGCCTTCTCCGTCCCGCACCCCGCGAGCAGTACGGGAAACAGCAGCACCACCGGGAGCAACAGCACGCGCACGGATCGGATCATGACGCCCATCCTGCCGCACAGGCGTTCCACAGGTGTTCCTCAGTGCGCATACACGTACACCTCAATGCACGACGATGAAGACGCCCACCGCGAGGAAGACCGCTGCCGCGCACGCCATGACGACCACCGGCCCCGTCATGTGCCGCCACATCCGCACCCTGGCCCGCTGCGGGTTGTGCGGCGGGTAGATCACGGGCACGGTCAGCCCGGTGGCGAGCCCCATTCCGGATCCGCGCATCCGGGGCTTGAACTCCACTCGGTGGCCCCGGTGGTCCAGGAACTCGATGACCGGCACCCATTCCGGCCCGTCCTCACTGTTGACGCGGACGTTGTCGACCACGACGCCGTGGGTGTGGCGTCCGTGACGGCGCAACCGGCGCATCTGGACGCCTTCCGAGAGCGCGCAGCCGAGGAGGAGCACGCCGGCTCCCCCGCACATGACGGCCCCGAGTGTGCCTGACATGCCTTGGCCTTCCCTCCGCACCGGTAACCCGTACTTGATCTGTCCCGGCCACAGGAGACGCGCTCCTTCGTGAGTTCGGTTCCCGTCCCTCCGCCCGCGGAGGGACTCTGTCCGATTCGTTCAAGACCCGTTTCCCGCGCCCTGCCTACGGTGTCCCCATGACTCCACGATTCGCCGTGATCGGCCTGGTCGCCTCCGACATGGCCGCCACGCTCGCCTTCTACCGCCGCCTCGGGCTCGTCTTCCCCGAGGGCGCCGAGGACCAGCCGCATGTCGAGGCCGAACTGCCCGGCGGGTCCCGGCTGGCGATCGACACCGAGGAGACGGTCCGTTCGTTCCATGCGGGGTGGCGGCCGCCGGCCGACGGGGGCGGCCGGATGTCGCTCGCCTTCGGCTGCGACGGCCCGGCGGAGGTCGACTCGGTCTACGAGGACCTGGTCGGCGCCGGGTACCACGGCGAGCTCAAGCCGTGGGACGCCTTCTGGGGGATGCGGTACGCGGTCGTGCACGACCCGGACGGCAATGGCGTCGACCTGTTCGCGCCGCTACCCGCGCCCGAGTAGTTCCCCCAGCAGCATGCCCGCCAACTCCCGTACGTCCCGCGCCAGATGGGCCTGGTCGGCGAAGCCGGAGCGGGCCGCCGTCTCCGCGAAGGGGACCCCGGCGCGGGCGAGGGCGAGCGCCCGTTGCAGGCGCAGGACGCGGGCGAGGGTCTTGGGGCCGTAGCCGAAGGCGGTCAGTGAGCGGCGGTGCAACTGGCGTGCGCCCAGGCCGAGTCGGTCGGCCGTCGCCGCGATCGACCGGCCCGCGTCCAGGGCCGCCACGACCTCCCGCAGCAGCGGGTCGGGGGGATCGGTGACAGCCGCCCGGTCCAGTGCCACCTGCTCCAGCGCGGTCACCGGGTCGGCGGCCGCGGCGACCCGCGCGGTGCGGCGCCGTACCTCCGAGGCCGGCCACAGGTCCGCCAAGTCGACGCGCAGGTCGCGCAGTTCATGGGCGGGTACGCCGAGGAACGTCGGCCCCGTGCCGGGGTAGAAGCGGATGCCCGCCCAGTGCCCGGCCGCGCCCTCGGGAACGTACGCCCGGGTGTCGGGCCCGGCGACGAGCAGTCGCCCCTCGTGCCAGAGCAGGTCCATACAGCCGTCGGGAAGTACGGCCCCCGCCGTGGAACCGGACGTTCCACGGGACCACACGACGGCGCCCGGCAACCGGGCAGGCCGCTCCATGTACATGCACGTCAGGTTACGCCGCCCGCGTCCGGTGCTCCTGCGGGCTGACCCCGTACACCCGTTTGAAGGCGCTGGACAGGGCGAACGCGCTGCCGTAACCGACGTGGCGGGCGATCGCCTCAAGGGTGTCGTCCGTTTCGCGCAGCCGGTCGGCGGCCAGGGCGAGGCGCCAGCCGGTGAGGTACGTCATCGGGGGCTCGCCCACGAGTTCGCTGAAGCGGCGGGCCAACGCGGCCCGGGACACCCCGGCCTTCGCGGCGAGCGTCGCCACCGTCCAGGGGTGTGCCGGGTCGTCCTGGACGAGCCGCAGCACCCGGCCGACGACGGGGTCCGCGAGCGCCCGGTACCAGGCGGGGGCGGCGGCCTCCGGACGGGAGAACCAGGCGCGCAGCGCGGCGATCATGAGGAGGTCGAGGAGCCGGTCAAGGACCACCTCCTGGCCGGGCTCGTCACGGACGATCTCCTCGGTGAGGATCGCGGTGAGCGGGCAGTCCCACACGTCCTGGGTCAGGGAGAGCAGCGGCGGCAGGGCGTCGAGCAGCCTGCCGTTGATCTCGCCCCGCATCAGGTACGTCCCGATCAGCAGCACCGTGGAGCCGTCGAGCCGATCGCCCCAGGTGCGAACGTCCAGGTCCCACTGGCCCTTCAGGGACCGCCCGTCGGGGTAGGTGCACTCGCCGCCCGGCAGGATCACCGCCTGCGGCAGGGTCCCCGGGCCGTCCGCGCAGGTGTACGGGTCAGGGCCGCGGGCGATCGCGAGGTCACCGGCCCGCAGGAACACGCGCTCCCCCGCGTCCGGCACGACCCAGGCCTCGCCGCGCACCACGAGCATGATCGTGAGGGGGGCGCGGTCCTCGACGCGCACGCACCAGGGCGGGTCGAAGCACGCACGGATCATGAAGGCGCCGCGTGCCCGGGGGCCCTCCAGCAGACCGGCGAGTGCGTCCATGGCGTCAGCGTAGACGTCCGAGGGGAAGGGACGTAGACGTCCGCTTATGGGAATGAGTTCCTCGGCGATGGGAGTCCTGCGCGGGCGGCGATTCACTGTCGGTATGACGCAGAACAGGGCACGCGAAGAGCACGTAGGGGACATGACGGTGCTGGTGACGGGCGCCACGGGGCGTACCGGGCGGCGGGTGGCCGAGGCCGCGCGGGCGGCGGGGCTGAAGGTGCGGGCGGCGTCCCGTGCGGCGGGGTTCGACTGGACGGACCGGTCGACGTGGGCGGACACCCTGCGGGGTGCCGACGCGGCGTATCTCGTCCACCCCACGGACGTCGGCTCGCCCGACGCGGCCGAGATGGTCGGGGGTCTGGCACGGGAGGCGGTCGGGCTGGGGGTGCGGCGGCTGGTGCTGCTGTCCTCGCGGGGTGAGGAGCGGGCGCGCCCGGCCGAGGAGGCGCTGCGGGCGTCGGGCGCGGACTGGACGGTCGTACGGGCCGCGTGGTTCGCGCAGAACTTCAGCGAGGGGCCGTTGGTGGAGGGGCTGCTCCGCGGAGAACTGGTGTTTCCCGCCGGTGAGGTGCGGGAGCCGTTCATCGATGTGCGGGACATCGCGGACGTCGTGGTGGCCGTGCTCACGGGGGGCGACCGGTATGTCGGGCAGGAGCTCGCCGTCTCCGGGCCCCGGCTGCTGAGTTTTCGGGAAGCGGTGGGGGAGATCGCGGCGGCGACGGGGGGTGAGCTGACGTATCTCCCGGTGACGGCGCGCCAGTACGGCGATCAGCTGGCCGGGTTCGGGGTGCCGGCACAGGAGGTCGAGTTCCTCGTCGAGCTCTTCGAGAGCCTGCTCGACGGGCGTAACTCCTACCTGTCGGAGGGTGTGCGGGAGGTCCTGGGGCGGGAGCCGCGCGATTTCACCGCGTTCGCTCGGGAGGCGGCGGGGGCGGGGGCCTGGAAGGGGTAAGGCTCCGCGCCCGGAGCCCCGCGGTGCGTTCTTCGGGTGCGGGTCGGTGGCTGGGCGCGCAGTTCCCCGCGCCCCTCGGGCGGGGGGTTCGCCCCGCCTCCCGTCCTACTCGTCCGCGCAGTGGTCGTCGTCGTTGCTCTTGCGGGGGTGGTGGGAGCTCTTGACGTGGGTGCGGAGGCGGGAGGTCACATCCTCCGGGGGGAGGAAGCGGGACCAGCGTTCCGGGAACTCGGAGGGCATGTCCGGGTCGTCGGGATCGGGGTCGGCGGCGCGGTGGGCGGCGGCGCGGGC
This sequence comes from Streptomyces sp. NPDC111656, assembly GCF_055656965.1. Taxonomy (NCBI): domain Bacteria; kingdom Bacillati; phylum Actinomycetota; class Actinomycetes; order Kitasatosporales; family Streptomycetaceae; genus Streptomyces; species Streptomyces sp. NPDC111656. The sequence continues at coordinate 104,793 of NZ_JBVKCA010000009.1, read as the reverse complement.
GACGTACTCGGCGGCCTGCTCCTGGCGCAGGCGCTCGTTCGCGGCGCGGGCCGCGGCCGTGGCGGCGGCCGGCCAGACCCGGTCGATGGCCGCGTTGACGGCGGCGCCGACGAGGACGGCGAACGCGGACACACCGATCCACAGCAGGACGGCCACGGGGGCGGCGAGTGAGCCGTAGATCGTCGGGCCCTCGACCGTGCTCGTCAGGTAGATACGGAGCAGGAAGCTCCCGAAGACCCACATGGCGAGGGCGACCAGGGCGCCGGGCACGTCCTCCACCCAGGGTGAGCGCACGGGCACCGACACGTGGTACAGCGTGGTCAGGAAGACGACCGAGAGCACGATGACGACAGGCCAGTACAGGACCTGTACGAGCGTCGCCGACCACGGCACGATCTGCACCACCGCGTCCGGGCCCGCGACCATCAGCGGCAGCGCGATCGAGCCGATCAGCAGCGCCACGATGAACAGCAGGAACGACATCACGCGGGTCGCCACGATCCCCCGGGTGCCGTCGAGGCCGTACATCACGGTGATGGTGTCGACGAAGACGTTCACCGCGCGCGAGCCCGACCACAGGGCGAAGAGGAAGCCGAGGGAGATGATGTCGGGCCGGCCGCCCTTCATCACGTCGTGAAGGATCGGTTCGGCGATCTGGTGGACGCCCTTGTCCGTGAGGACCGTGCGGGATGCCTCCAGGATGTTGGACTCCAGGCTCGCGATCGAGTGCGCGCCGGTCCAGTCGTCCACGTAGCCGAGCAGTCCGATCATGCTCAGCAGCAGGGGCGGCACGGACAGGAGTGTGAAGAAGGCGGCCTCGGCCGCCAGCCCCAGGATCCGGTACTCCATGCAGGAGTTGACGGTGTCCTTGAGCAACAGCCAGGCGGTCCTGCGCTTCGACACGTTCCTGTACAGCGCGCGAGCGCGGTGAAAGCGGCCCACGGGAGACCGTTCAGGTGTTTCTTTTGCCTGGTGCACGTCCTTACCGTATCCGTATGGCAGCCAGCACCCACACCGTGACCAACCAGGCTCCGCCCCTGGTCGGATATGACGTCTTTGCCGCCGACCGGGCCCTCGTGGAGGCGGTCGAGCGGCACCTGGATCCAGGACTTCTCGACGAGGCACGCGAGGAGCTGTCGCTGCTCGGGCGCACGACGGGCTCCGCGCAGGTACAGGAATGGGGGGTGCTGGCCAACGAGAACCCGCCGAAGCTGCGCACCCACGACCGCTACGGCAACCGCATCGACGAGGTCGATTTCCATCCCGCCTGGCACCGACTGCTCGGCAAGGGGGTCTCGGCGGGGCTGACGGCGGCCTGGAGCCGTCCCGGCGGTCACCTCAGGCGCGCGGCCGGCTTCGTCGTGTGGTCGCAGGCCGAGGCGGGCCACGGCTGCCCGCTGTCGATGACCCACGCGGCGGTGCCCGCCCTGCGCACCGACCCGGCTCTCGCCGCCCTCTGGGAACCACTGCTCACGTCCACCGTCTACGACCAGGGGCTGCGGCCCGCCTCCCAGAAGGCCGGTGTGCTCTTCGGGATGGGCATGACGGAGAAGCAGGGCGGCAGTGACGTACGGGCGAACAGGACCGAGGCGCGACCGCTCGCCGAGGACGGGACCTACGAGCTGACCGGGCACAAGTGGTTCTGTTCGGCGCCGATGTCGGACGGGTTCCTGGTGCTGGCGCAGGCACCGGGCGGGCTCACCTGTTTTCTGGTGCCGAGGGTGCTGGAGGACGGGACCCGCAACGTGTTCCGCATCCAGCGGCTCAAGGACAAGCTCGGCAACAAGTCGAACGCGTCGAGCGAGGTCGAGTTCGACGGGACCTGGGCGCGCCGGGTCGGGGACGAGGGGCGCGGGGTGCGCACCATCATCGAGATGGTCGCGGTGACCCGGCTGGACTGTGTGCTCGGCGCCGCCGCCGTCATGCGGCAGGCCGTGGCGCAGGCCGTGCACCACTGCACCTACCGGGAGGCCTTCGGCGGCAAGCTGATCGACAAGCCGCTGATGCGCAACGTGCTGGCGGACCTGGCGCTGGAGTCGGAGGCGGCGACGACGCTGGCGATGCGTCTGGCGGCGGCGTACGACGACGGCGGCGAGGACGAGCGGGCCTTCCTGCGGCTCGCGGTGCCGGCCGCCAAGTACTGGGTGACCAAGCGCTGCACCCCGGTGGCGGTGGAGGCACTGGAGTGCCTGGGCGGCAACGGGTACGTCGAGGAGTCCGGCATGCCGAGGCTGCTGCGCGAGTCGCCGCTCAACTCCATCTGGGAGGGAGCGGGCAATGTGCAGGCCCTCGACCTGCTGCGCGCGATCCAGCGGGAGCCGCAGGCGCTGAACGCGTTCCTGCAGGAGGTGGGCCGGGCCCGCGGCGCCGACCACCGGCTCGACGGCGCGATCAAGAACCTGCTGGGCGAACTCGCCGACCTGGACGGTATCGAGGGTCGCGGCCGCAGGCTCGCGGAGCGGGTCGCGCTGGTGCTGCAGGGGTCGCTGCTCGTCCAGTACGCGCCCCCGGAGGTCGCCGACGCGTTCTGCGCCTCACGGCTGGGCGGCGACTGGGGCTCGGCCTTCGGCACCCTGCCGCACAGTCTCGATCTGGCCACGGTGGTGGAACGGGCCCGACCGGTTTCCTGAGCAGTTTGCTGAGGAGCTTCCTGAGCTGTTCCTGAGCCGGTCTCCGCACCGGGCGCGGGGGTGGTGCTGCGCCGACACGGCACCACCCCCGCTCTCTGGCCCCGTTGTGAGGAGCGCGAACGCCGCACGGGCGGCGTTGCTCAAGTTTCCGACCCCGTACGGCTGTTCGCCAGGGTTGCAGGGGGTTGCAACTTTTCCGGCCTCTGTGGCCGGACTGTGTCCCTCCGTCGACGCCGCGCGGCACTATGAGAACAGCAGTCAGTACGGGCCCGGGTGACCGTGGCCGAAAAAAGGCCGGGCAGTGGTGGGCCACAGGTGCCCCGAACCCGTCGGTCCTTCGGTCCGTCGGCCCGTCCGTCCGGGGAGGATGGGGAGGATTCCGTGGCGCACTCGCCGATCGACGTGACGCGGCTCGCCGCCCTGGACGCCGCCCAGGCGGCCCGTGTCCTGCGCGAGGTGCGCGACGCCACGCTCTCCGGACAGCCCGCCCGCCTCGCGCCACGCCCGGTGATCGAGCAGTCCTGGGAGCGCATGCTGCGCAGCGGAGTCGACCCCGACCACGACTTCCGGGCCGGGCTGCTGGTCCGCGACGAGGTCGAGCGGCGGCGCCAGACCTCACCGCTGCGGCATGTCCTGCCGGTGCTGCGCGAGGGCCTGCTCACGGTCGCGGACGTCGCACACCACATCATGGTGGTCGCGGACGCGGAGGGCCGGGTGCTGTGGCGGGAGGGCAGCGCGTCCGTGCTGCGCAAGGCCGACGGGTTCGGCTTCGAACTCGGGGCGGACTGGCGCGAAGGCGTGGTCGGTACGAACGGTGTGGGCACCCCGCTGGTCGCCCGGCGCCCCGTGCAGGTCTTCTCCGCCGAGCACTTCGTGCGCACCCACCACTCGTGGACCTGCACCGGCGCTCCGATCACCGACCCGCGCGACGGCAGTCTGATCGGCGTCGTGGACGTGAGCGGGCCGCTGGACACCCTGCACCCGGCGACGCTCGCCCTGGTCGGCTCGGTGGCCAAACTCGCCGAGGCGCGCCTGCGCGAGCTGCACCTGACCTCGTTGGAGGGGCTGCGCGCGGTGGCGGCGCCGGTGCTCGCCCGGCTCGGCGGGCGCGCCCTCGCCGTGGACCAGGACGGCTGGACGGCCGCGGTCACCGGGATGCCGTACACCGGACGGCTCGCGCTGCCCAAGGCGCTCGCTCCCGGGCGGAGTTGGCTGCCGACGCTCGGACTGTGCGTGGTGGAACCGCTACCCGGCGGTTGGCTGCTGCGGGCCGCCGACGAGCCGGTGCCCCGGCGGGCCGCGCGGATCGTCCTGGACCTGGCGCACCCGCGGCGCTCCTCGGTGACCGTCTCCTCCGAAGCGGGCTCCTGGTGCCACGAACTGAGCCCCCGCCATGCCGAGTTGCTGTACCTGCTGGCCGTCCGACCCGCCGGGCGCAGCGCCTCCGGGCTCGCCGACGACCTGTTCGACGACCCCGGTCGTACGGTGACGGTGCGGGCCGAGATGTCGCGCGTACGGCGGTATCTCGGGGCTTTTCTGGAACACCGGCCGTATCGTTTCTGCGAGGCCGCGGAGGTCGAGTTGGTACTCCCGGAGGACCCCCGGGACCTGCTCCCCCACTCGACGGCGCCGGCGGTGCGCAAGGCGCGGAAACACGGGCCCCCTTGTACCGCACCGGGGCCCGACGCGTCACCCGACCGGCCGAATATGCCCCCTGCGAGAGGCAAGGAGCGTATTTCGGGACCGTCTTCCGGGGTCCTCGACCAGGCACATGGCTCTCTGACGTAGCATCCCTCCACAGGCCACCCCACCCGTCTCTCCGTCAATGTTCTGATCATGAGGGGCAGTTGGCCTTCCTCGGGAGGACGCATGAAGCACCGCGGCAGACACCGTCGTAGGCGAAGGGGACAGGCGCTGCGCGCCACCCTGGCCGGAACCGCCCTCGCGCTCACCGCGGCCGCCACGCTGATCAGCACCTCCCAGGCCACGGGCAGCAACAGTCCGGGCGCGCTGACGCCGCTCACGTCGACCGCCGAGACCAGCAGGCTCCAACTGCACGAGAATCTGGTCGCCGGGGACACTCTCAGCACGCTCAGCCGGAACATGGGCGGGAACGTCGGGGTCTCCGGCGTGCTGGCGAGCGCCGACCACACGATGCGCGACGAGGCCGACTGCTCCGGGACCGAGCGGGCCGCGCTGCCGCTCGAACCGGTCGCCACCCGCGCGTACTGCTGGGCCGCGGACGACGCGCGGAGCGTGCAGTGGGCGCCCGCCTCCGTCACCACCTCCGGTGACGCCGACCTGGACGGCCGGTGGGGCGACCAGCGGGTCATCCTGGCGGGCTGGAACCACGACGACCGGGCCGCGGGCGCCTCCGCCACCGACCGGGGTCTGGCCCGGGTCGCCTTCATCGACGCGAGCGACCCGGCGGCGCTCAGGTACCGCTGGGTGCTGCTGGTCGCGCCGCGCGACGGCGGCAGGGACTTCGGCGCGGTCCGTTCCCGGCTGGGCGGCATGGTCTGGTACCAGGGCAAGCTGATCGTCACCGCGCAGAACGGCGCGGGGCAGGACGACTCCTTGCTCGTCTTCGACCTGCACCACCTCCTGAAGGCGGGCGTGGACAGCGGGGCGATCGGCAGGGTGCGGGGCGGCTACTCCGCGGACGGCTACCGGTACGTGCTGCCGGCCGTCGGCTCGTACAGCCCGGCGGGCGGCACGTGCGGCTCGGGCGAGGCCCGGGCGAACCCCTGTTTCGGTTCCCTGTCGCTGGACCGCACCTCGACGCCGGACAGCCTGGTCGCCACCGAGGCGGCGCCGGCCGACGGCACGGAGCGGACCCGGATCTGGCGGTACTCGTACAGCACCGTCGCCGGCCGGGCGGGGTTGCTCGGCAGCGACTCCCTGGGGCGGGTCGATGCGCGCGAGGCCTACACGACCAAGGCCGCGGGGCTCTCGGGTGTCCTCTCCTATACGCCGGCCGGGGCGCGCAAGGCCGACTGGTACGTCGGTCACGCTCCCGCCAGCGGTGGTCGGCACGGCACGCTGTGGCGGCAGAGCGGACACACCGCCGAGGCGGTCCAGTGCACCGGTGACCAGTCCTACGCTTGTTGGGGCCAGCACACCGCCTCCCTGTCCTACTGGCAGGAGACCGGCGAACTGTGGACCCTCACCGGCGCCGACCCCGACACGACACCGGAGCGCGTCCTGTACGCGGTCCCGTTGACCGCGGTGAACAAGTCCCTGGGCTAGAGCCCCGGGGGGTTCTTCGCCCCCGCCGCCCCTACCCGTCCCATCCTTCTGGGACTCCGCCCCAGCCCCCGCCAGGGGCGCTGCGCCCCCTGGACCTCCGCAGGGGTTCTTCAGGGGCGCGAGGAACTGCGCGAACGGCCCCCACCGGCCCGCGGCCGAAGAACACACCCGGGGGCTCTGGGGGCGGAGCCCCCAGGGATGGGACGGGTAGGGGCGGCGGGGGCGAAAACATCTGGCCCACTTTGGAGCGCGGCGCAGCCCCGTGGTTCCCTGGCCTTCATGAGCAACGTCACTGTGACCACCTGGTCCCTGGAGCAGAGCGCGTCGAGCGACCTGCTCCCCGCGATCACACCCGACGGCGACGTCCGGATCGTGCGCTCCGAAGTCCCCTCGCCCGAGTTCAACCGCTTCCTGTACGCCTCCGTGGGCGGAGACATCCGCTGGACCGACCGCCTGAGCTGGACGTACGCGCAGTGGCAGGAGGTCCTGGACCGCCCCGGCGGGGAGACCTGGGTCGCCTACGACCGGGGAACGCCCGCGGGCTATGTCGAGCTGGACCCGCAGGACGACGGCGTCGTGGAGGTCGCGTACTTCGGGTTGATCCCCGCCTTCCGGGGCCGGCGGATCGGCGGGCACCTGCTCTCGTACGGGGTGGCGCGGGCCTGGGACCTGGCGGAGCGCTGGCCGGGGCGGCCCGAGACGAAGCGTGTCTGGCTGCATACATGCAGCAAGGACGGGGAGCACGCGATGGACAACTACCTGCGCCGCGGCTTCAAGCTCTTCGACACCAAGGTGGAGGAGGAGCCGGAGGTCGCCACGCCCGGACCCTGGCCGGGCGCGCGAGCGGTCTGACCTGCCGCGGGCCGCCCCTCGGGCGGTCACCGGGCCGCCGGATCGTCCATTCCTGCCCAGCCGTGTGACCGACGACACCTTTGTCTCGCCCTTCGGGACAAGGGTGTCCACATGATGGATGACGGTGGACTGGCCCGAGATCCCCGTGACACGCTTCCGTCATGTCTGGAACTGGAATTGCCTTGGTGAGTCGGCGGCACGTCGACCTCGGCCGCATGTCCAGCGCCATCTGTCCGGCGAGCTGACAGCCCCGGCCCAGCCGACATTCTCCCTTTTGCCCCTCTCTGCGCAATGACGCGCGCGTACTTTCCGTATGCGCCCATATGCGCTGTCGAGAGCCGCTCTCCTTCCTGTCCCGCAGTCCCGAAGGACGTATCAACCATGGCCGCCACCCCGCAGAATCCCGCCGCCGCGCCCCGCCGCAAGGTGAGTCGTCACCGCGGCGAGGGTCAGTGGGCCGTGGGTCACTTCACCCCGCTCAACGGAAACGAACAGTTCAAGAAGGACGACGACGGTCTCAATGTGCGGACACGCATTGAGACGATCTACTCGAAGCGCGGCTTCGACTCGATCGACCCCAACGACCTTCGTGGACGTATGCGCTGGTGGGGGCTGTACACCCAGCGCAAGCCCGGGATCGACGGCGGCAAGACCGCGATCCTGGAGCCGGAGGAGCTGGACGACAAGTACTTCATGCTGCGCGTCCGCATCGACGGCGGCCGGCTGACCACCGACCAGCTGCGCGTCATCGGCGAGATCTCGCAGGAGTTCGCGCGCGGCACCGCCGACCTCACCGACCGCCAGAACGTGCAGTACCACTGGATCCGCATCGAGGACGTCCCCGAGATCTGGAACCGGCTCGAGGCCGTCGGGCTGTCCACCACCGAGGCCTGCGGTGACACGCCCCGCGTCATCCTCGGCTCGCCCGTCGCCGGCATCGCCGAGGACGAGATCATCGACGGCACCCCGGCCATCGACGAGATCCACCGCCGGATCATCGGCAACAAGGACTTCTCGAACCTGCCCCGCAAGTTCAAGTCCGCGATCTCCGGCTCGCCGCTGCTCGACGTGGCGCACGAGATCAACGACATCGCCTTCGTCGGCGTGAACCACCCGGAGCACGGCCCCGGCTTCGACCTCTGGGTCGGCGGTGGCCTCTCCACCAACCCGAAGATCGGCCAGCGCCTCGGCGCCTGGGTCCCGCTGGACGAGGTCCCGGACGTCTACGAGGGCGTCATCTCGATCTTCCGCGACTACGGCTACCGGCGCCTGCGCACCCGCGCCCGGCTGAAGTTCCTGGTCGCCGACTGGGGTGTGGAGAAGTTCCGCCAGATCCTGGAGGACGAGTACCTCGAGCGGAAGCTCGTCGACGGTCCGGCCCCCGACCAGCCGGTCGCCCGCTGGCGCGACCACGTCGGTGTGCACCGCCAGCAGGACGGCCGCTTCTACGTCGGCTTTGCGCCGCGCGTCGGCCGCGTGGACGGCACCACCCTCACGAAGATCGCCGAGCTGGCCGCGGCGCACGGCTCGGGCCGGCTGCGCACCACCGTCGAGCAGAAGATGGTCGTGCTCGACGTGACGGAGGACCAGGTCGACTCGCTGGTGGAGGGCCTCGAAGCCCTCGACCTGACCGTCAGGCCATCCACCTTCCGGCGCGGCACCATGGCCTGCACCGGCATCGAGTACTGCAAGCTCGCGATCGTCGAGACCAAGGCGCGCGGTGCTTCCCTGATCGACGAACTCGAGCGCCGCATCCCCGAGTTCGAAGAGCCCATCACCATCAACATCAACGGCTGCCCGAACGCCTGCGCCCGCATCCAGGTCGCGGACATCGGTCTCAAGGGCCAGCTGGTCCTGAACGACCAGGGCGAGCAGGTCGAGGGCTTCCAGGTGCACCTGGGCGGCGCGCTCGGCCTGGAGGCCGGCTTCGGCCGCAAGGTCCGTGGCCTGAAGGTCACCTCGGACGAACTCCCCGACTACATCGAGCGGGTCCTCAAGCGCTTCCAGGCGGAGCGCGAGGACGACGAGCGCTTCGCCACGTGGGCCGCCCGTGCGAGCGAGGAGTCGCTGTCGTGAGCGAGCGAGCGGCTCCCTTCTACTGCCCCTACTGCGGCGACGAAGACCTCCGTCCGAGCGAGCAGGGCCACGGCGCGTGGGAATGCGCGGCGTGCAACCGAGCCTTCCAGTTGAAGTTCCTCGGGCTGCTCTCCCGTGGGATTCAGCGCAACGAAGGTGGAGGGGACGAGACATGACGACGATTCAGAAGGATCGGGAAGATCGGGAAGGCCGTACGGCCGCGGACCTGCAGCGCCTCGCCGAGCAGGCGGGGCGCGACCTCGAGGACGCGTCGGCCCTGGAGATCCTCCAGTGGGCCGTCGAGACCTTCGGCAAGACGTTCTGCGTGACCTCCTCCATGGAGGACGCGGTCGTTGCCCACCTCGCCTCCCGCGCCCAGCCGGGGGTCGACGTCGTGTTCCTCGACACCGGTTACCACTTCCCCGAGACCATCGGCACCCGGGACGCGGTCGAGGCCGTGATGGACGTCAACGTCATCACCCTCACCCCGCGTCAGACCGTCGCCGAGCAGGACGCCGAGTACGGCCCGAAACTGCACGACCGCGACCCCGACCTGTGCTGCGCCCTGCGCAAGGTCAAGCCCCTGGAAGAGGGCCTGACCAGGTACGACGCCTGGGCGACCGGACTGCGCCGCGACGAGTCCCCGACCCGGGCGAACACCCCGGTCGTCGGCTGGGACGAGAAGCGGCAGAAGGTCAAGATCTCGCCGATCGCCCGCTGGACGCAGGACGACGTGGACGCGTACGTCGCCGAGCACGGCGTCCTCACCAACCCGCTGCTGATGGACGGCTACGCGTCCGTCGGCTGCGCGCCCTGCACCCGCCGTGTGCTGGAGGGCGAGGACGCCCGCGCCGGCCGCTGGGCGGGACGGTCCAAGACCGAGTGCGGGCTGCACGGATGACCACGACCACCCAGATCTCCCAGGAGCAGCAAGTGACGACCGGAGCCACCATCTGGCTCACGGGTCTGCCGAGCGCCGGCAAGACCACCATCGCGTACGAGCTGGCAGGCCGGCTGCGCGCCGAGGGCCACCGTGTCGAGGTGCTCGACGGCGACGAGATCCGCGAGTTCCTCTCGTCGGGCCTCGGTTTCTCGCGCGAGGACCGCGACACGAACGTGCAGCGGATCGGCTTCCTCGCCGAGCTGCTCTCCCGCAACGGCGTCAAGGCGCTCGTCCCGGTGATCGCGCCCTACGCCGACAGCCGCGAGGCGGTCCGGGGGCGTCACCAGACCGGCGGCACCCCGTACCTGGAGGTGCACGTGGCGACGCCGGTCGAGGTCTGCTCCGTACGCGATGTGAAGGGGCTGTACGCCAAGCAGGCCGCGGGGGAGATCTCGGGGCTGACCGGCGTCGACGACCCGTACGAGGAGCCCGCGTCACCCGATCTGCGCATCGAGTCGCACACCCAGTCCGTGCAGGAGTCCGCGGCCGCGCTCCATGCGCTGCTCACCGAAAGGGGTCTCGCATGACGACCGTCGCCAGTGTCTCCGAGGAGACGGACAGCAGCCCGTACGCGCTCTCGCACCTGGACGCCCTGGAGTCGGAGGCCGTCCACATCTTCCGTGAGGTCGCGGGCGAGTTCGAACGGCCGGTGATCCTCTTCTCCGGCGGCAAGGACTCCATCGTCATGCTGCACCTCGCCCTGAAGGCCTTCGCCCCCGCCGCGATCCCCTTCACCCTGCTCCACGTCGACACCGGACACAACTTCCCCGAAGTCCTCGAATACCGCGACCGCACTGTCGAGAAGCACGGACTGCGGCTGCACATCGCCTCCGTACAGGACTACATCGACCGCGGAGTCCTGCGCGAACGCCCCGACGGCACCCGCAACCCCCTGCAGACCGTGCCCCTCACCGAGAAGATCCAGTCCGAGCGCTTCGACGCCGTCTTCGGCGGCGGACGCCGCGACGAAGAAAAGGCCCGCGCGAAAGAACGCGTGTTCTCACTGCGCGACGAGTTCTCCCAGTGGGACCCCCGACGCCAGCGCCCCGAACTGTGGCAGCTCTACAACGGCCGCCACGCCCCCGGCGAACACGTCCGCGTCTTCCCCCTGTCCAACTGGACCGAACTGGACGTCTGGCAGTACATCGCCCGCGAAGGCATCGAACTGCCCGAGATCTACTTCGCGCACGAGCGCGAGGTCTTCCAGCGGTCGAACATGTGGCTGACCGCCGGCGAGTGGGGCGGCCCGAAGGACGGCGAGACGGTCGAGAAGCGGCTCGTCCGCTACCGGACCGTCGGCGACATGTCCTGCACGGGCGCCGTCGACTCCGACGCGACCACGCTGGACGCCGTGATCACCGAGATCGCCGCCTCCCGGCTCACCGAGCGGGGCGCCACCCGCGCCGACGACAAGATGTCCGAGGCCGCGATGGAAGACCGCAAGCGCGAGGGGTACTTCTAGACATGACCAGCACCACCGAACCCACCGAGCCGCTGTCGGTCGAGCAGTTGTCGGCGACCACGCTCCTGCGCTTCGCCACCGCCGGTTCCGTCGACGACGGCAAGTCCACGCTGGTCGGACGACTGCTGCACGACTCCAAGTCGGTCCTGACGGACCAGCTGGAGGCCGTGGAGCGCGCCTCGGCGAGCCGCGGCCAAGACACCCCCGACCTCGCCCTCCTCACCGACGGCCTGCGCGCCGAACGCGAGCAGGGCATCACCATCGACGTCGCCTACCGCTACTTCGCGACGGCGCGCCGCCGGTTCATCCTCGCCGACACCCCCGGGCATGTGCAGTACACCCGGAACATGGTCACCGGCGCCTCGACCGCCGACCTGGCCGTCGTCCTCGTCGACGCCCGCAACGGCGTCATCGAGCAGACCCGCCGGCACGCCGCCGTCGCCGCGCTGCTGCGCGTCCCGCACGTGGTCCTCGCCGTCAACAAGATGGACCTCGTCGAGTACAAGGAGTCCGTCTTCGCGGCGATCGCCGAGGAGTTCACGGCGTACGCCTCCGAGCTGGGCGTTCCCGAGATCACCGCGATCCCGATCTCGGCGCTCGCCGGTGACAACGTGGTGGACGCCTCCGCGAACATGGACTGGTACGGCGGCCCGACGGTCCTGGAACACCTGGAGACGGTCCCGGTCAGCCACGACCTGGGGCACTGCCACGCCCGTCTGCCCGTGCAGTACGTGATCCGCCCGCAGACCGCCGAGTACCCCGACTACCGGGGGTACGCCGGTCAGATCGCCGCCGGCAGCTTCCGGGTCGGCGAGAGCGTGACCGTGCTGCCCTCCGGGCGCACCACGAAGGTCGCCGGGATCGATCTGCTGGGCAAGCCGGTCGACGTGGCATGGACCCCGCAGTCGGTGACCCTCCTGCTGGAGGACGACATCGACGTCTCGCGCGGCGACCTGATCGTGCCGAGCAAGGACGCGCCCCCGACCACGCAGGACGTCGAGGCGACCGTCTGCCACGTGGCCGACCAGCCGCTCACCGTCGGCCACCGGGTGCTGCTCAAGCACGGCACCCGCACGGTGAAGGCGATCGTCAAGGACATCCCGTCCCGGCTGACGCTCGACGACCTGTCGCTGCACCCGCACCCGGGCCAGCTGGTCGCCAACGACATAGGCCGCGTCAAGATCCGTGCCGCCGAACCGCTTCCGCTCGACTCGTACGCCGACTCCCGGCGCACCGGCGCGTTCATCCTGATCGACCCGGCGGACGGCACCACGCTGACCGCGGGCATGGTCGGCGAGTCGTTCGCCGCGCCGCAGCCGGTCAAGGACGAGGGCGACGACGACGGGTGGGACTTCTGACATGACGTCCACCGACTTCTACTCCACGTTCGCCAAGGAGGGCGGCCGCGTCGGCAGCGGCGCCCTCGGCAGCGGGCAGGGCGGAGTGGCGCGATGTGCGCAATGACGTACGCGCACTGCCTGCGCGCCCTGTCCCCCCACCCGACGTCCCGGATGCGACGACGAAGACCTGCCGACCTCCCGGCCACGACCTGAAAACGTGACCGCCGGGCCAACGAGAGGAACACCTCCCGTGCCTGCCATCCGCTCGAACCTTGTACGCCGTGGCATAGCCGCCGCCGTCGCACTCCCCCTGCTCGCGCTCGCCGCCTGCAGCTACGGCTCCGAGTCGAAGAGCGACTCCTCCTCCAAGGAGAAGGTCGCCGCCGGATCCTCGAAGATCGACGGCCTCGACACCGTGAAGATCGGCTACTTCGGCAACCTCACGCACGCGACCGCGCTGGTCGGCCGCCAGGAAGGCCTCTTCCAGAAGGCGCTGGGCGGCACGAAGGCGGAGTACTCCATCTTCAACGCGGGCCCCTCCGAGATCGAGGCGCTCAACTCGGGCTCGATCGACATCGGTTGGATCGGCCCGTCGCCCGCGATCAACGGCTTCACCAAGTCCCAGGGCAAGAGCCTGCGCATCATCGGCGGTTCGACGTCCGGTGGCGTGAAGCTCGTGGTGAACCCGAAGAAGATCAAGTCCCTGAAGGACGTCAAGGGCAAGAAGATCGCGACCCCGCAGCTCGGCAACACGCAGGACGTGGCGTTCCTCAACTGGATCGCGGACCAGGGCTGGAAGGTCGACGCGCAGAGCGGCAAGGGCGACGTCTCGGTCGTCCGAACGGACAACAAGATCACCCCGGACGCCTACAAGTCCGGCTCCATCGACGGCGCCTGGGTGCCGGAGCCGACCGCGTCCAAGCTGGTCGCCGAGGGCGGCAAGGTCCTGCTCGACGAGGCCTCGCTGTGGCCCGACAAGAAGTTCGTGATCACGAACATCATCGTGTCGCAGAAGTTCCTCAAGGAGCACCCGAAGGTCGTCGAGGCCGTGCTGACGGGCTCGGTCGACACCAACAAGTGGATCAACGCCAACCCCGACCAGGCGAAGGCGGCGGCCAACGCCCAGCTGAAGGTCGACTCCGGCAAGGAGCTCCCGGCGAAGGTGCTCGACCCGGCCTGGAAGTCCATCCAGATCACCAATGACCCGCTGGCCGCCACCCTCAACACCGAGGCGGAGCACGCGGTCAAGGCGGGCCTGCTGGAGAAGCCGGACCTGAACGGGATCTACGACCTCACGCTCCTGAACAAGGTCCTGGGGGCCGCGGGCGAGAGCACGGTCGCCGACGCCGGTCTCGGCGTCAAGTAAGGACCCACACCGATGAGTTCCCAGGAGGTGACGACCATGGCCACGACCCTCGCCAAGGCCGCCGACGGCGCCGAAGTGGTGGAGCACGCCGCCCGGATCGAGCATGTCTCGAAGTCCTTCGCCGGACCCGCGGGGCCCCAGCTCGTCCTCGACGACATCACCCTCGATGTCGCGCCGGGCGAGTTCGTCACCCTCCTGGGGGCCTCGGGGTGTGGGAAGTCGACGCTGCTCAACCTGGTCGCGGGCCTCGACGCCCCGACCGCGGGCAACATCACGACCAACGGGCGTCCGGCCCTGATGTTCCAGGAGCACGCCCTCTTCCCGTGGCTGACCGCGGGCAAGAACATCGAGCTCGCGCTGCGGCTGCGCGGCGTCGCGAAGTCCGAACGCCGCGACCGTGCGGAGGAGTTGCTCGAACTCGTCCGGCTGAAGGGCGCGTACGGGAAGCGGGTGCACGAGCTGTCCGGCGGTATGCGCCAGCGCGTCGCGCTGGCCCGCGCGCTCGCCCAGGACAGCCAGATCCTGCTGATGGACGAGCCCTTCGCGGCGCTGGACGCCATCACACGGGACGTCCTGCACGACGAACTGACCAGGATCTGGCGCGAGACCCAGCTGTCCGTCCTCTTCGTCACCCACAACGTGCGTGAGGCGGTGCGGCTGGCCGAGCGGGTCGTCCTGCTGTCCTCGCGCCCCGGCCGGGTGGCCCACGAGTGGCGGGTCGACATCCCGCAGCCGCGTCGTATCGAGGACGCGGCCGTGGCGGAGCTGTCCGTCGAGATCACCGAACAACTGCGTGGGGAGATCCGCCGCCATGGCCAGCACTGAGACGAAGGCCGACGCGGCCGGCCAGCCCGTCAAGGACAGCACGGGCAGCGACATGGCGGGCCTGGAAGCGGGCCTCGACGCCCTGGAGACGACCGCGCATTCGGGTCGGCCGGGCTTCCGCCAGACCTTCGTCGAGAAGATACTGCCGCCGCTCGTCGCCATCGCCCTGGTGCTGGTGGTGTGGCAGGCGCTGATCTCGTTCAAGGTCGTCACCGACCCGAGCAAGCTGCCCTCCCCGTCCGACGTCTGGGACGAGGTCAAGAACGCCTGGCTCGAGGGCACGCTGCTCGGTTACATCTGGACGAGTGTCTCGCGCGGTCTGGTCGGGTTCCTGTTCGCCCTGGTGATCGGTACCCCGCTGGGTCTGCTGGTGGCCCGGGTGAAGTTCGTCCGCGCCGCGATCGGCCCCATCCTCTCCGGCCTCCAGTCGCTGCCGTCCGTGGCCTGGGTGCCGCCGGCCGTCATCTGGCTGGGCCTGAACAACTCGATGATGTTCGCGGTGATCCTGCTCGGTGCCGTCCCGTCCATCGCCAACGGCCTGGTGTCGGGCGTGGACCAGGTGCCGCCGCTGTTCCTGCGGGCGGGCCGCACGATGGGCGCGACGGGCCTGCGCGGGACCTGGCACATCGTGATGCCGGCCGCGCTGCCCGGCTATCTCGCCGGTCTGAAGCAGGGCTGGGCGTTCTCCTGGCGCTCCCTGATGGCGGCGGAGATCATCGCCTCCTCCCCCGACCTGGGCATCGGCCTCGGTCAGCTGCTGGAGAACGGCCGCACCGCCAGTTCCATGTCGATGGTCTTCCTCGCCATCTTCCTCATCCTGTTCGTCGGTATCGCCATCGACCTGCTGATCTTCAGCCCGCTGGAGCGGTGGGTGCTGCGCAGCCGCGGTCTCCTGGTGAAGAGCTGAGCCCGTCATGACGAGTCGTCCGGTCCTCCTGGTCATCGCCCACGGCAGCCGCGATCCGCGTCATGCCGCGACGGTGCACGCCCTCGTACGGCGTGTGCGGGCCCGGCGTCCGGGCCTGCGCGTGGAGACCGGCTTCCTCGACTTCAACATCCCCTCGGTGCCGGCGGTGCTGGAGTCCCTGGCGGCGGAGGGCGTACGCGATGTGGTCGCCCTCCCCCTTCTCCTCACCCGCGCTTTCCACGCGAAGGCGGACATCCCGGCGGTCCTGCGGGAGGCTCCGGCGCGGCTGCGCATCCGCCAGGCGGAGGTGCTCGGCCCCTCCCCCCTGCTGACGGCGGCGCTCGAACGCCGGCTGTACGAGGCGGGGCTGACCCCCGCCGACAAGTCCTCGACGGGGGTCGTGCTGGCCTCCGCGGGGTCCACCGACCCGGAGGCGATCGCGGTGATCGCAGAAATCGCGCGGGAGTGGCGGCACACCGGTTGGTGCGCCGTGCGGCCCGCGTTCGCCTCCGCATCCCTTCCGCGCACCGAGGACGCGGTGCGCGAACTGCGCGCCCTCGGTTGCGCACATGTCGCCGTCGCCCCCTACGTCCTCGCCCCCGGCTTCCTCCCGGACCGCATCGCCCGCGGGGCCGCCGAGGCGGACGTACTGGCCGACGTACTGGGCCCGGCGCCGGAGGTGGCACGGGTCCTGCTGGAGCGGTACGACGAGGCACGCGTCCCGGTGCTGGCGGCGCTCGGCGCCTGAACTCTCACGCCTTGGTGGTGGCCGTCACGGTGGCCGCCGGTCCCGTGCCCGCCGCCGTCACCGTCGCGATCGTGACGGTGTACGAGGTCCCAGGACTGAGGCCTGCGATCACCCGGAACATGCCCTTCGCGGAGGGCTGGCCGACCAACACGTCCCGGCCCGTGACGTCGATCGGGGCGCGGCCGTCGGAGACGGTGACGCGGTAGCCGACGACCTTGGCGTCGCCGGTCGCCGTCGGCGGGGTCCAGGCCACGGTGGCCACGGTGGACGCCGTACGCAGCTTGGGGCCGGTCGGTGCGCCCGGCAGCGCGGTCACGGCGGTCGGGGTCAGCGGGAGCGAGGCGAGCGACGGGGCACTGGTGCCGTGGGCGTTGCTCGCGGTGACGGTGACCGTGAGCGGGCCGGCCGACGCGGGCAGTCCACCGATCCGTACGACCGCCGTGCGCTTGAACTCGGCCGCACCGACGGCCTGTTCACCCACCTGGCGTCCGGACGCGTCGTACGCCCGCGCCGTGTAGCCCGTCACCGGTGAACCGCCGTCCACGAAACTCGGGTTGAAGGTCACGTACAGAGCGTCGACGCCCACCGTGCTCGTACCGACACGGGAGGGTGCCTCCGGGGTGGAGACGGCGCCGACGCGGCGGGTCAGCAGTCCACGGTGGGCGGGTTCGAGTCCCGCGTTGCCGATGATCTGCGACGGTACGTCGGACGGAGCCGCCATGATCTTGTTGCCGGTCGTCACCAGTCCCTTGTTGTCGCCGTCGGCGGTTCCCTCCTCCCACCAGTTGTCCTTGACGAGGGTCGGGTCGTTGTTGCCGAGGGTGTCGCGGTAGTCGGTGTGACGGGAGGCGACGTTGGCGTAGGAGGCGTTGTAGAGGACGTTGCCCTCGACCGTCTCGTAGGTGCAGCCGTTGTCGGTGTAGACGTTCTTGCCCAGGCCCCACTGGTCGTGGATGACGTTGCCGGTGACCTTCTCGCCGTCGGCCAGGGAGGTGCCCGTCAGTCCCTGGGTGTAGATGCCGCCGCCGTCGTCGAGCATCTGCATGTAGTCGAAGATCAGGTTGTCGCGGACCGTGTTGTCGTGGCTGGGGTTGGGGGTCGCCGGGTCGCCGATCTTGTCGGGCCAGCCGCCCCAGCCGAGCGAGACGGCACTGTAGCCGACGTGGTCGATCTGGTTGTGGGCGATCGTGGTGCTCTGGGTCCAGCCGTTGAGGATCGCCACGCCGCCGTGGAACTCGCGGGGCAGGCCGTAGAGGTGATTGTCCGTCACCTGCACCCCGGAGGCCGGGGTTTGCCCGTCCACTCCACCGATCTCCAGTCCATTGCCGGAGATGTCGGTGAAGACGCTGCCGCTGACCGTGGAGTCCTTCGAGCCGGTGCCCAGGTCGAGGCCGGCGGCGCCGAGATGGGCGAAGACGTCGTCGCTGAACGCGATGCGCTGCCCGTGGGTGAAGGAGACGTTGCCCGGCATCTTGGTCCAGGACGCGAAGGGGCAGGTGCCGCCCTCGACGTACTGGCACAGGCCCTGGGTCGCCCAGCCCTTCTCGCCGGTGATGGTGTAGCCCGCCTGGATCTCGGAGAAGCCCTCGGGCCCCGAGGGGGTGAGCCAGGTGGCGTAGCTGAACTGCAGGCCGCGGAAGGCGAGATCGTGGACGGGCGCGGTGGCCGTGCCCCGTCCGTCGATCAGTTTCTCGGCCTGTGCCGCCTCGACGTCGGCGCGCGCGAGGTTCTCGCCCTTGCGGGGCAGGTAGTAGACCCGGTGCGCGGTGCGGTCGAGGTACCACTCGCCGGGCTGGTCCAGGAGTTCGTAGGCGTTCTCGATGTACGTCGCCCTGCCGCCGTTGGTGAGGTGGCCGGGCCCGACCATGCTGACCGTGCGGCCGGGGATGTCCGGGAACTCGACTCGCTTGTTGGAGTTGTCCCAGCACGGCTGGACCATCGTGATCGTGGTGCCCTCGGCGGCAGCGATGCGGCAGCGCGGCTCGGTCCACTGGCCCAGGCCGTTGCGCTCGACGTTCCACAGGGACTCGCCGCTGGTGTAGACGAACTCGGCGTC
Organism: Streptomyces sp. NPDC111656; assembly: GCF_055656965.1. NCBI lineage: Bacteria > Bacillati > Actinomycetota > Actinomycetes > Kitasatosporales > Streptomycetaceae > Streptomyces > Streptomyces sp. NPDC111656. Next base: position 86,339 of record NZ_JBVKCA010000009.1, on the reverse strand, counting down.
GGAGGGGTGCTTCCAGTGCGCGAGGGTGTCGGAGGACGCCGTGTATCCGGTGGCGGTCTGGGTGAGGGTCACCGGCACGGCCCCGCGGGCGCGCTGGGCGCGCACCCCGTCGACGTACAACTGCCGGGTGTCGGTGAGGCCTTGGGGAGCGGGCGCGGACCACAGGCCCGGCCTCCCGGCGACCGGGCGCCAGCCCTGGACCTGCCGGCCACCGCTGACGACGGTGTTCCCGGTGCCCTGCCAGATCACCTGGTGGCCGCCGGTGCCCGAGTCCCGGGCGTCGAGGGTGAGGGGTGTGGTCCGCCGGTAGGTACCCGAGGCGAGGTGGACCGTCAGGTCGCCCTTCATCCCCGTGACGCGCTCGCGGACGAGGTCGCGGGCGCGTTCCAGGGTGCGTACGGGGTGGTGGGCGGTGCCGTTCGCGTGGTCGTTCCCGCTCGGGGAGACGTAGAGGTCGGAGGTCGCGGGCTGGGCGGAGGACACGGCACCCGGAATTCCGAGGGCCAGGACCGTGGAGATCAGGGTGACTAGGGCGGCTCTTCGGCGCATGGGCATGTTCCCCTCCCGTGGGATCAGCCTGTACCCAACGCCGAGAAAGGTAGGATCTATGATGCGTCACCGTCAATGAATGCGACAGGAACGGCGTAACTCCCTTCTGCCGGGCATCGATTCATCCGAGCAGCGTTCATGTCCCCGACCGCTGTTCAGTCGAAGGACGTCGGTCCTGCCGCGGATCCCGGCCGCTGTGCGCCAGGGCCCGATCGAACAGGGGTGCGTCGTCGGGAACCGGCACCGGGTCGGCGAAGCCGTCGTACTGGCGGTACAGGTCGGCGTGCGTGTCGACGACGTCCAGAACGAACCGGGCCGCGCCGTCCGAGATCCGCAGCTCCTGGCCGGTGGCCGTCGCGACGTCCCAGCCGTGCACCGCCATCTCCTTGACGATCATCGAGGCGATGTCGGCGGCGGGCAACTTCGCCATCCCGAGGTCCACCTCGCCCTCCCACACCGCGGGGTCGTCCCAGGCGGCCACGGCACGGTCGAGCTGCTCGGCGTACGCCCGCGCCCAGCCGGGATCCACCGTGAAGTCGCGGCCGGTCAGCTCCTCAGGGAGCTGCTTGCGCAGCGCACGATGCTCCAGGCCGTGCGAGGTGTAGAGGACCCAGTGGTTCACCAGGGCGCGCAGGTCCCAGTCCGGGCAGTGCGTGGGACCCGGCTCCGCCAGCTGCGCCGCCGTGACACCACCGGCCACCCGGGCGGCCTCGGCGGCGCATTCCACCATGTACGGGTGCACGTTCTTGTACGGATTGCTCATGCGCTCCACGCTAGGGACGCGGCGCGCGCTCCTCTTGAACAAACGCGACAGCCTCGTCGGCCAGGCGTACGAGCTCCGCGACGGGCAGCGACCCCGCCGCCCTGCGCTCGCGCGCGAAGGTGTTCGCGAGCCGCTGGAGCAGCTCGTTGAGCGGGGTCGGCACACCGTGCAGCCGCCCGAGGAGGACGATCTCGCCGTTGAGGTAGTCACCCTCGATGGCGCCACCGACCGCTCCCGCTCCGATGATGATTTGACCTGCTCCTCGGGCTAAAGCCCAAGGATTCCGGCCTTCCGGTCCGGTGCCGTGCCACATAGCGGCACGGCACCGGACCGGATTCCGTGGCTTCCTGCTTCTTCGCGCTGCGCCAGAACCTTAGGTTCTGGTCTTACCTGCGCTCGACAGGCTGTCACCGCCAGTCCGGCGGCCTGTTTGACGTTCTTGGCGGCGTTGTGGTCCCGGTCGTGCCGGGCACCGCAGTACGTGCAGGTCCACTCCCGTACGTGTAGAGGTTTGGGCCCGTCCTTGATGCCGCAGACCGAGCACACCTGACTGGTCGGCTCGAACCGGCCGACCTTCACGAACGCGCGCCCGTACCGCTGCGCCTTGTACTCCATCATCGCCAGGAAAGACGCCCATCCGGCGTCATGGACGGACTTGCCGAGCCGGCTGCGCGCGAGCCCCTTGACCGCCAGGTCCTCCACCGCGACCGCTTGGTTCTCGCGGATCAACTGGGTGGAGAGCTGGTGGTGGAACTCCCGGCGGGTATCGACCACCTGCGCATGCGCGCGGGCAACTCGGAGGCGGGCCTTCTCCCGGTTCCTGCTGCCCTTCTGCTTACCCGTACGCCGAGGGCCTGTTGATCGCGACCAAGGGCGGCGTCGTGCGCACCAGCGACCGCGCCTGGCACGTCGACGGGCGACCCGAGCGGTTGCGGGCGATGTGCGAGGCGAGCCTGCGGCGGCTGCGGCTCGAGTCGATCGGCCTGTACCAGTTGCACCGGCTCGACCGGGCCGTACCGATGGCCGAACAGCTGGGCGCACTCGACGAGTTGCGCGCGGAGGGCAAGATCCGGCACATCGGTCTCGACTCGGTCACCGCCGAACAGCTGGAGGAGGCACTGGAGTTGACGGACATCGCCTCGGTCCAGAACCGCTTCAACCTGCTCGACCGCGACTCGGAGCCGCTGCTGAAGCGGTGCGAGGCGCGCGGCATCGCCTTCCTGCCCTGGTTCCCGCTGGGCAACGGCTCCCTCACCGTCGCCCCGGAGTGCGCCCGGATCGCCGCCGCGCACGGGGCGACACCGGGGCAGATCGCCCTGGCCTGGCTGCTGCACCGCTCCCCGGTGCTGTGCCCGACCCCGGGCACGGGATCCCTCGCGCATCTGGAGGAGAATCTCGACGCGGGCGCGGTGCGGCTGACCGCCGAGGACATGGCGGCGCTGGGTTGACCCTGCCCCTGGGGCAAGGACGAGATCGTCTCGTACACCACCTAGGGCGGCGCACGAAAGGTCACGCTGGTTCGGACCTGAACGGTGTGCCCTGGTGGAAGTACAGGCGCCAGCCGTCCTCCGTCCGCCGCCACAGCGAACTCCGGTGCACCCGGCGGCCGTTGTCCTCCTCCGTGTCGAAGGTGAGGTGGACCAGGTCCGGTGCGAGCTGGACGCCCTTCATCCGTGAGGCGGTGAGGGGCCGCGACCCGGGCGCGGCGTTGCCGGTCAGTTCGGCGAGGACGGAGGCGCGGTCCCACAGCCGCCCGGAGCTGCCGAACTCGTAGAAGTCGGGGTGGAGCAGTGCTCCGAGCCGCTCCGGCGAGCGGCGGACCTCCGCGTCGAGCAGCCTCAGTTCGCCCATGATGGCGGCCTCCACGGCGGGGTTGTGCTCAGGCATCGGTCAGCTCCTCGAGTTTGACGACCGTGTTCCAGTTGCGGGTGGTGGCGGTGACGCCCTTGAGGAGGCGCGGCTTCGACAGGGCCTCGGCGAGCTTGGAGCGTCCCAGGCCGTCGGGTGCGTACAGATAGAGCGCCCGGTCGCCGAGGCGGAACTCCTCCGGCAGGAACACCGCCGGGTCGACCGAGGCGAAGCGCCCGGGGTCGACGGGGCCCGAGAAGTAGGTGACGTGCAGCTGCTTGGCCTCCAGTTCGGCGGCCGGGAACGGGCACGCCTCCCGTACGCCCCTCAGATAGGCGTGGTCGCGGACCAGTACGCCGACGCCGAAGCCGAAGTGCTTCTCCATGGCCTCGGCCAACTCGGCCGCCAGGGACTCCTCGTCCCCGCGGTCGGTGGAGAAGACGGCGTTGCCGCTCTGGAGATACGTCTGTACGTCGCCGTGGCCGAGTTCCCCGAGCAGTGTGCGGAGCTCAGCCATCGGCACCTTCTTGTTGCCGCCCACGTTGATCCCGCGCAGCAGTGCCGCGTACGTCGTCGTCATCCGCACACCATAGGACGGCCGTCGGGCCCAGGCGGATCAACACCCGCACCCCGGTCTCGTTCGGCGACCGCACCCTGATCCGGATCCCCGAGAGGCCCGGATAGGTGTAAGGGGCCCCTGTCCTCCCCAGTGCGGAGGCGACGGGGTCCGCGGGGAGGAGCCGGAGGTCCCGGGGTTCACCAGGCAGTACGAGGAGACGCTCTTATCCGCCCCCTACCTTCATAAGCAGAGGTGACGGCAGGGGGCTGTCACCGTGCACAAGGGGGCAGGCCCGTCATGGGGAACGGAGACATACGGGTGCGGGGCATCGCCGCGCGGGCAGGCGGCTGGAGCGCCCGGCACCGATGGGCCGCCGTGGGAATCTGGGTGCTGTTCGTCGTCCTGGCGATGGGGCTCGGCTCGGCGGCGGGCCGCGTCGACGTCAAGGAGAGCGATCAGCTCAAGGGCGAGACACACACCGCCGCGAAGATCATCGAGGACTCGGGGATCGAGGAACCGGCCAGTGAGAGCGTCCTGATCCAGGGGAAGGACGCGAACGTCAAGACGACCGACGCCGACTTCCGCGCCGCCGTCACCGCCGTCGTCAAGGCCGTCGAGGGGACCGGCAAGGTCACGGACGTGACCTCCCCCTACGACACGAAGACGATCTCCAGGGACGGGCGCAGCGCGCTCGTGCAGTTCGACATACGGGGCGACGCGGAGACCGCGGGCGACCGCGTCGAGCCGGTGCTGAACGCCGTCAAGGGCGTCCAGAAGGACCATGCGGGGCTGCGGATCGAGGAGATCGGCGGCGCCAGCATGCAGAAGACCTTCTCCGACGCGTTCGGCGACGACTTCAAGAAGGCCGAGTACTCCGCGGTGCCGGTGGCCCTCGGTATTCTGCTGATCGCCTTCGGCGCCCTGGTGGCGGCGCTGCTCCCGGTGGCGCTCGCGGTCACCGCGATCATGGCGACGATGGGCCTGATGGGCATCGTCAGCCACCTCCAGCCGATGAGCGACACCGCCAACTCCGTGATGCTCCTGGTGGGTCTGGCCGTCGGCGTCGACTACTGCCTGTTCTATCTGCGCCGTGAGCGCGAGGAGCGCGAGGCCGGCCGGGACGCCGGTGCCGCGCTGCGGATCGCCGCCGCCACCAGTGGCCGCGCCATCGTCGTCTCCGGTGTCACGGTGTGCGTGGCGATGGCCGGCATGCTCTTCACCGGGCTCGCCGAGTTCGAGGCGATGGGGCTGGCCTCGCTGATGGTCGTGGCGGTCGCCATGGTCGGCTCGGTCACCGTGCTGCCCGCGCTGCTCTCGCTGCTCGGCGAGCGGGTCGAGAAGGGCCGTCTGCCGTTCCTGCACCCGGACAAGCGGCGGGCCAGGGGCAAGCGCGTCCGGTCCGCCGAGGAGGGCAGCCGGTTCTGGAGCGCGGTGCTGCGGGTCGTCCTCGCCAAGCCCGCGGTCTCGCTGGTCGTCGCGGCCGGTGCGCTGCTCGCCATCGCCGCTCCCGCCCTCGGCATGAAGACCCAACAGCTCACGCTCGACAAGGAGTTCGGCAACTCGCTGCCGATCGTGGGGACGTACAACCGGGTCAACGACGCCTTCCCGGGCGGCTCCGAGCCGGCCGAGGTGGTCGTCAAGGCACATGACATCAACGCCGCCGACGTGAAGTCCGCGCTCGCCGACTTCCGTACGCAGGCCATCAGTTCGGGTGCCTCGCGCGGCCCGGTCGACATCAAGGTGCACGCGGCGCAGAACGTCGCCTTCGTGTACGTGCCCCTCGTGGGCGGCTCCGACCAGGACAAGGCGGAGAAAAGCCTTCAGCTGCTGCGCGACAAGGTGCGGCCCGACACGCTCGGCAAGGTCGAAGGTGTCCAGGCGCCAATCACGGGTCAGGTCGCCGGATCGCACGACTTCAGCGACCAGTTGCTGGGCTCGGTGGCCCCGGTCTTCGCGTTCGTGGTCGTCTTCGCCTTCCTGCTGATGCTGCTCTCGTTCCGCTCGCTGACGATCGCGATCACCTCGATCGTGCTCAACCTCCTGTCGGTCGCGGCGGCCTACGGCATCCTGGTCGCCGTCTTCCAGCACGGCTGGGGCGCCTCGCTGGTCGGCGCGGAGGGCGTGGGCGCCATCATCACCTGGCTGCCGCTGTTCCTCTTCGTGATCCTCTTCGGGCTCTCGATGGACTACCACGTGTTCGTGGTCTCGCGGATCCGTGAGGCGCGTCTGCGGGGCCGGGACACCAAGGACGCGATCCGGCACGGGGTGGTCACGACGGCCGGTGTCGTCACCAGCGCCGCCGTCATCATGGTCGCCGTCTTCGCGATCTTCGGGACGCTGTCCATGCAGTCCATGAAGCAGATGGGTGTGGGCCTGGCGGCCGCGGTGCTCATCGACGCGACGATCATCCGCGGGGTGCTGCTGCCGGCCGTGATGGCGCTGCTCGGCGAGCGCAACTGGTACCTGCCGAAGTGGCTGAACCGGCTGCCGGACTTCACCCACGACGAGTCGCCGGAGGCCGTGCTCCCGCCGGCCCGGGAGGGCGAGCGGGCCGGGGTGTGACCCCGTGACCGCGTAGGCATCAGGGCCTGTTGGTTCCCCAGGGGACCAGCAGGCCCTTTGTCCATGCGCCCCTCTCGCCTACGCGCCCGCCGACAGCTCGGCCTCGATGAGGTCGGCCGCCCGCCCGGTGCCGTCCTCCCCCGCCATCTCCTCCCGGATCACCGCCAGGCGGCGCGCCACCTCGGGATCCTCGACCAGGGCGAGGACCGCCTCCCGCAGGGTCTCGGCCGTGGCCTCCGTCACCGGCAGGTGACGGGCCACGCCCAGCGCCTGGAGCAGGTCGGCGTTGCCGAACTGGTCGACGGCCTGCGGTACGGCGACCATCGGGGTGCCGGTGGCCAGCCCCTCCTGGCTGCCGCCCGCACCGGCGTGCGTGATGAACGCGTCGGCCTGGCGGAGAACCGCGAGCTGGGGCACCCACGGGTGGACCTCCACGTTGCCGGGCACCTCCCCCAGCTCCGTGGGGTCGACGAAGCGGCCGATCTGCAGCACGACGTGCCAGCCCGGCAGCCCGCCGAAGGCCTCGACGCACGTGCGGTAGAAGGCGGGCTGCTTGGTGAAGGTGGATCCCAGCGACACGAGCAGCACCTTCTCGGCGTCCGCGGGCCGCCGCCAGTCCCCCTGCGAGGCGCGGTCGCCCTGGCAGGCGCCGACGAAGGCGTACCGCTTCTCGTCGACGCGGTCGGCGTTCGGCTGGAGGGCCTTGGGGATGAGGACGAGGCACCGGTCGGGGCGGCCCATGAAGTCCTCGACGCTCAGGTCCATGCCGTTCTCCGCGATCCAGCGCGCGAAGGTGTCGTAGAACGCCTTGCCGCGCGGGGTCCGCTTGAGCGGCTCGAACAGCGGCTTGCCGACCTCCTCGTCGTATCCCTCCCAGGCGACGAGGTTCGGGGAGAGCTGCACGATCGGAACACCCCAGCGGTGGGCGAGCACCCGGGCCGGGTACGCGGTGATGTCGTACAGCACAAGGTCCGGTTCATCACCCTCGTAGGCCGCCGCGAGTTGCGGCTCGGCCTGCAGGGCGTCCGTCAGGAACGGCTCGAGGTTGTCGATCAGCTCGGTCCCCCATGCCTCCGGGTCGTCGTCCGTGGGCAAGGTCGAGTGCCACAGCCTCGGCTCGGCCCCCGTCTCGGCGACCTTCTCGGCGAAGGCGGGCGGAATCGCGTACGTCACGCGGTGACCGCGCGCCACGAGCTCGCGGATCACCTCGATGCTCGGGTTCACGTGCCCGTGGGCGGCGATGGAGAACATGGCGATGTGAGCGGGGCGAGTGGTCATACGACGACCCTAGACAAGACGAGACGTCTCGTCCAACCTGTTTTTGTCACCTCTGATAGCGGGCCAGCACCAGGTTCCCGTCCCTCACCAGCCGCTTTCTCAGTTCGGCGAGCCCGATCGCCCCGCTGTAGTACTCCTGGAACGCGGGGGTCGCCACCTTGTCCTTCCACTCGGGATAGCCGCGCACGGACTGGGCGGGGGCCGGGCGGAGGTGGGAGGCGAGGGCGGCGCCGGTCGCCCAGCCGTTCTTGGCGGTGTGCAGGGCGGGGTCCTTGAGAGCCTCGGTCCCCGTGGGCAGCATCCAGTCGCCGAGGGCGAGGCGGACCATGTTCTCCGGCCGGAGCAGGAAGTCGACGAACGCGGCGGCCTCCTTCTTGTGCGGGCTGTCGGCGGCGATGGACAAGGTCTGCGGGCTGACGCCCTGGGTCAGCCCGTCCGCGCCGGCCGGGGCGGGCAGCACCTGCCAGTCGAAGCCCTTCGGCGCCTGCTGCACGATCTGCTGGCGGTAGGAGAACCCGAGCGGCACCATCGCGTACTTCCCGCCGAAGAAGCCGGGCAGTGTGTCGGAGCCGCCCATGCCGAGCGTGGCACTGGAGGCGCTCCGGTCCGTGTTCACCTCGTCGTGCACGGTCCGCGGCACCACCGCGTCGGCCGTGTCGAAGTGGACGGTCATCTTGCCGTCGGCGCCTCGGTGGAACAGCTGTCCGCCGGTGGACAGGGAGAGGTTGAGCGTCGCCGAGACGGGTTCCCTGAGCGGCCAGGCGACGCCGTACCTGCCCTTGCCGCTCAGCCGCTTCGCGACCGCCCGGAACTCGCCCCAGGTCCACGGCCGTTCGGGCGTCGGAATGCGGACGCCGGACGCCTTCAGCCATCCGGCGTTGGCGATCAGGACGCGTGGCTCCTGGAGGAAGGGCACGCCGTAGACCCCGTCCCCGAAGGTCGCGGCGTCCCAACTGTGCTGTGGAATGTCGGACTTGAGCCGCGCGGGCAGCAGCGTGCGCAGATCGGCGAGATAGCCGCCGTAGGCGAAGTCCGCGAGGTCGTCCGAGGCGTCGTGGATGATGTCCGGCGCCTCGCCGCCCTCGAAGGAGGTGAGCAGCTGGTCGTGGACGCTGTCCCAACTTCCCTGGACGTACTCGACCTTGACGTCCGGATGGGTGGCGTTCCACTCCTTCACCAGCGCCTTGTTCGCGGCGACGGACTCCTGCTGCCAGGCCAGGGACTGGAAGCGCAGGGTGATCCGGCCGCCCTGCGATCCGCCGCCGCCACCGGAGCAGCCCGTGCCCAGCAGGAGCAGCAGCCCCATGACCAGCGCGACGCATCCGCTCGCGCGCACGGGCTTCCGACGCATCGGCCCCCCACGCACCGGCTTCCCACGCACCGGATCCCCGCGCATCAGCTCTTCACCGCCCCGGCGAGCATGCCGCCCGTGATCCGCTTCTGGATGACCGCGAAGACGACCAGGGACGGCAGGGTCGCGAGGGTCGCCGCCGCGGCGAGCGGGCCGAGGTCCGCGACCCCCTCCGCCCCGATGAAGTGTGTGAGGACGACCGGGAGGGTCTGCTTCTCGGGGGTCTTGAGCAGCACGAGCGCGAAGAAGAACTCGTTCCACGCGCTGATGAACGCGAACAGCGCCGTCGCCACGATGCCGGGCGCGAGCAGCGGAGCCGTGACGGAAAGGAGCGTCCGCGCCCTTCCCGCGCCGTCGACCGCCGCGGCCTCCTCCAGCTCGGCGGGCACGGCCCGTACGTACCCCACCAGCATCCACAGCGCGAACGGCAGCGCCCACACCACATACACCATGATCAGCCCGAGTAGGGAGTCGATCAGCCGAAGGTTCTTCAGGACCAGGAACAGCGGGATGATCACGAGCACGAACGGGAATGCCTGGCTGACCACGACCCACCCCGTGGCGGCCTTCGCCATCGGGGTGCGGTGGCGCGCCATGACGTAGGCCATGGGGGTCGCGATCAGTACGGCGACGACCGCCGCGCCGAGGGCGGCGAGCAGCGAGTTGAGCGCGGCGTGCAGCAGCGGCTGCTCGTCGAAGGCCTGGCGGAAGTTGGCGAGGGTGGGGCTCCGGGGGATCCAGGTGGGGTGGAGACTGGCCAGCTCGCGCGCCGGTTTGAACGCGGTGGAGATCAGCCAGAGGAAGGGGAAAGCCAGGAAGACGAGATAGGCGAGCAGGGCGAGGTACTGGCCGGCGCGGGCCCCTTTGCGGGTCTTCACGCGTCCTCGTCTCCCTTCAGCCGGCCTGCCAGCCGGATCGCGAGCAGCACCGAGATCACCGCGACCATCACGCAGCCCATGGCCGCCGCGTAGCCGAACTGCCCGTAGCGGAAGGCCTCTTCGTAGGCGAAGAGCATGGGGAGCCGGGTCCGGCCGCCGGGTCCGCCGTTGGTCAGCACATACACCAGGGCGAAGGAATTGAAGTTCCAGATGAAGTTCAGCGCCGTGATGGCGAGGGCGATCGGTCTCAGGGCGGGCCAGGTGACGGTCAGGAAGCGGCGCCAGGCGCCCGCACCGTCCATCGCGGCCGCCTCGTGGAGTTCGCGCGGGGTGTTCTGCAGCCCTGCCAGCAGCGCGACCGTGGTCTGCGGCATGCCCGCCCAGACGCCGACGACGATCACCGCGGGCAGGGCGGTGCCGAGACCGCTCAGCCAGTCGTGGCCGTCGCCGAGGCCGAAGTCGCGCAGGGTCTCGTTGAGGATGCCCGCGTCGGGGTTGTAGACGAGCCGCCACATGATGCCGACGACGACCTCCGGCATGGCCCAGGGAATGATCGCGAGGGCGCGGGCGAGCGGACGCAGGCGGAGGTCCTGGTCGAGCAGAAGCGCGAGGCCCAGGGCGAGGAGAAACTGCGGCACGGTCACCCCGACCGCCCACAGCAGTCCGATCCGGAACGAGTCCCAGAACAGGGTGTCGTGCAGCAGGTCCTGGAAGTTGAGCGCCCCGATCCACCGGGTGGGCGCGGTCCGACCCGACTGCGCGTCGGTGAACGCCAGCGCGATCCCGTAGAGCAGCGGTCCGACGCTGAGCACCAGGATCGGGATCAGCGCGGGCAGCACCAGGAACCAGGCTCCGTGGTCGACGGGGCGCCGCCTCCCGCCCGTATCGGGGGTGCGCGTCGCCGGCCGCCTGGTCGCGCTCGCCAATGTCATGGAATCGGCTCCTTTGCGCGACTCGTGGCGGTCTGGCCGTCGCGGCGGCCCCCGTCATGGTCCTGACGAAGACGGAGGTCGTCAAGACACCTCGCACGCGGTCCGACCTGTGCGAATGCGACACTGGCCGACGGATGGCGGGAACGCGACGCCTTACCCGAAGGTCGTGCACGAAGGTCGTGCACGGGCTGTGCGCGAGGACACGGAGGCGAAGGATGGACGAGGCACGGGCGCGGGACGTACTGGCCGCGGCCGAGGTGGCGCCCGGGCCGGCGCGGGACGCGACGCTCCTCGCCCTGGGCGAGAACGCGGTGTTCGCCGCCGGTGACCTGGTGGTCAAGGTGGGACGCGATGCCGAACTCCTCGACCGCGCCCGGCGGGAACTGGACATCGCCGCGTGGCTCGCCGAGGCGGGCGTCCCCGCGGTGCGGGCGGCCGCGACCGAGGCTCTGCTGGTGGACGGCCACCCGGTGACGGTGTGGCACCGGCTGCCCGATCCCGTACGCCCCGCCGAGCCGCGGGATTTGGCCGAACTGCTACGGGTGGTGCACGCACTGCCCTCCCCCTCCTTCCCCCTGCCGCCCCGCGAGCTGCTGGGCGGGGTGGAGCGCTGGCTGCGGCTCGCGGGCGAGGCGATCGACCCCGCGGACGCGGCATATCTGCGGGCGCGGCGCGACGGCTTCGCGGACGCCGCGGCCGCGCTCACCCCGCATCTCGCGCCGGGCCCGATCCATGGCGACGCGCTGCCCCGCAATGCGCACGTGGGTCCCGACGGCCCGGTCCTGGTCGATCTGGAGACCTTCTCCGCCGATCTGCGCGAGCACGACCTGGTGGTCATGGCGCTCTCCCGCGACCGCTACGGGCTGCCCGCCGAGGCGTACGACTCCTTCACCGAGGTCTACGGCTGGGATGTGCGCGCGTGGGAGGGCTGCTCCGTGCTCCGGGGCGCCCGCGAGACCGCCAGCTGCGCCTGGGTGGCCCAGCACGCGCCGAGCGATCCGAAGGCCCTGGCCGAGTTCGAGCGGCGGGTGGCGTCGCTGCGGGACGGGGACGAGACCGTGCGCTGGTACCCCTTCTGACCTAGACCTTCTGGTCCGCCAGGTCCCGCATCGGCCATGCCCCGTCGACCACCGCGTCCGTCTCCCCCTTGCGGCGCAGGAAGCTCTGGAAGTCGGCCGCCCACGCGGCGTACCACTCGATCTGGCGGCGGTGCAGCTCCGCCGGGCCGAGGGCCGCGACCTTCGGGTGGCGGTCGGCTATCGCACGGGCGAGCCGGGCCGCGGCGAGGGCGTCGGCCGAGGCGTCGTGGGCGGAGTCCAGCGACACGCCGTACTCCGTGCAGACCGCTTCGAGGTTGCGCTTGCCTCGGCGGTAGCGGTCGACGGAGCGGTCGATCGTGTACGGGTCGACGACCGGCGCGGGGTCGGTCCCGCCCAGCCGCTCGCGCAACGACGGCAGCCCGTACCTGCGCAGTTCGGCGGAGAGCAGGGTCAGGTCGAAGGCCGCGTTGTACGCCACGACCGGGACGCCGCTCTTCCAGTACCCGGTGAGGACGCCGGCGATCGCGTCGGCGACCTGGTCGGCGGGCCTGCCCTCCGCTGTCGCCCGCTCGTTCGAAATCCCGTGCACCGCCACCGCGTCCGCCGGAATCTCCACGCCCGGATCGGCCAGCCACTCACGGCGCCCTATCGGCTCTCCGTCCTTGACCTCGATCACGGCACCCGTGACGATGCGCGCCTCGCGCGGATCGGTCCCGGTCGTCTCCAGGTCGAAGCCGATCAGCAGCTCCCGGTGCCAGCCCATGGGCGGCCCCCCTTCTTCGTGGTGCTTTCCCCCAGTGGTCTCCACGATCGCACGAGCCACTGACAGTCCGAGGACCGCGCTCCGCTTCCCGCGCCGGACACCACGCCACGACCCCGGTCGAGGCAACACTTCAGGACACCGGACGCGAATCCGCCCAAGCCACCTCGAACTCCTCGCGGTATGTCGGAAAGAGACCCTCTTCGCCGATCTCGTCCGGTTTGACCACCCGGCCGCCACCGCGCAGCACCAGCACCGGCGCCTCCATGCCGCGGGCGCGGCGCAGATACGACTGCACGATCGCGATGCCGTCGGAGCCGTCCCCGTCGACGAGGTACGCCGTGAAGCGCGGCGTCTCGTCGTACACCTGGATCTCGAACGCGCCGGGGTCGCGCAGCCGGGCCCGCACCCGCCGCATGTGCAGGATGTTCATCTCCACGGCCCGGCTCAACTCGCCCCGCTTGAGTCCGAGTTCGCGCTCGCGCCGCTTGACCGCGCTGGATGCCGGGTTCAGGAAGAGCAGCCGCACCCGGCAGCCCGTCTCGGCGAGGCGTACGAGCCGCCGCCCGGAGAAGTTCTGCACCAGCAGGTTCAGACCGATGCCGATGGCGTCGAGGCGGCGGGCGCCGCCGAAGAGATCCTCGGCGGGGAACTGGCGCAGCAGTCGCACCCGGTCGGAGTGCACGCCGACCACGTCCGCGTACCGGTCGCCGACCAGGTCCTCGACGGCGTCGACGGGCAGTCGGCGCGCGGAGGGCACGTCGCTGCCGGCACCGAGGATCTCCAGGAGCTTGGCCGCGGCGCGCTCGGCCTGTCCCAGGACCGCCTCGGACAGGGCCCGGTTGCGGGAGACCACGTTCCGGGTGACTTCCAGTTCGTCCAGCGCGAGTTCGACGTCCCGGCGCTCGTCGAAGTATGGCTCGAAGCACGGCCAGTGCTGCACCATCAGCTCGCGCAGCTGCGGCAGGGTGAGGAAGCTGAGCACGTTGTCGTCTGCCGGGTCGAGCAAGTAGCCCTTGCGGCGGCTGACTTCGCGCACGGCGACCGCACGCTGCACCCACTCCTGCCCGGCGGGTCCGGCAGCGGCGACCACCCAGTCGTCGCCGTGGACGGGCTCGTAGATGGGACGCAGAACAGCGGCCACGACCGCGCGCAGCCGCTGTTCGACCAGGTTCAGCCAGATGTAGGCACGGCCGGCTCGCTGGGCGCGCGTACGCACCTCACGCCAGGCGTCGGCGCCCCAGTCCAGTTCCGGTCCAATGGATCCCATCTCCATCGGCCGTGCCAGGGACACCGCGCCGGGTGGGACATCTGTGGAGTTCCCCTCGTGACCCTCGTCACCAGGAGGCAACTCCAGCCCTCCCGAGCCCACCCGCGCACCGCCTTCCGCTCCCCCGAGCTCTTCCGTGGGTCAGCCCCACTCAACGATCAAGGAAGGGTACTCCGGGAGCGGCGGGCGGTGCAGCCCGATGGACAGGTCGTTTCTCAACTACCGTTTTCCACATGCCCGTTCTGGTTGGCGAGCTCCGGCGGAGTGAGCGGATTCATAGCGGTGACGTCGCGCGGAGCAAGGGAGAAGCCCTGCCAGTGGACCGGCATCGGCTGCTGGTCCTCGTCGCGCGCTATGTGGTGGAAGCCCACGTTGACCCACACGATGGGGTGGGTGAGCGTCTGTCCATTGACGTACTTGTCGACGGACTTGCCCGCTCCGGCGCCGCAGTTGAGCAGGTTGTCGGTGGCGAACTGCTCGCACTTCTTGTACTCGGTGAAATACACGTCGTGCTTGGTGAAGGGGCGGCCGAGGTACTTGGTGGTGGCGCCCGGGACGATCTCGTAGCTGCGGGCGTGGTTGTCCTTGTTCTTGCCCGTGTCGCTGACGACGCGCCACCAGCGCATGTTCGCGGCGTCGCCCGCGAGTTCCTTGGTGACCTTGGTGCGGGTGGTCTTGTTGGTCGGGCCCTCGTTGCCGTTGCGGGGCGGGCTGACGACGGAGTCGTACTGCTCGACCTTGTTCTTGGAGGAGCCGTCGAGCCCGAAGTCCAGCCGCCAGAAGACGTTGTGGCTGTGGCTGGTGGCGTAGGCCTTGGCGCCGTTGCCGATGGGCCAGCCGCGGCCGTCGCCCGCGTCGTAGTCGCCGGGCGAGAGGCTGCCGGTGGCACCGATGTTCATGTTGATGGTGCCGTCGTCCTGGAAGCGCCACTCGGTGATGTACTCGTACCAGCCGACCTTGTTGGCGGTGTAGATCAGCAGGTCCTTGCCCTGGGTCTGGTAGACCTTGTTGCCCGTGTCGGCCTCCATGCGGTAGGCGTGGCCGCGCGAACGGGTGGTGGTGCACAGGCCGTTGACGTTCGGGTGCTGCGGGTCCCAGGCGTTGGGGATCTTCACGGTCTTGATGGTGCCGCCGGGACACTCGCCGGGCGCCATCTTCATCAGGCCCTGGCCGAAGCCGGCGCCCGTGAGGTCGTCGTACTCGGCCTTGCCGTCGTCGTAGGGGACGTGGATCTGGCCGAGCTTGGCACTGGTGAGGACCTTGATCGGCTGGGCCTCGCCTTTGGGCTGGTACGAGATGTTCTCCAGGACGAGCCCGGCCTCGCTCTCGTAGTGCCAGCACATGCGCCAGGTGGTGCCGGTGGAGAGCTTCTGCTCGATCTTGTACGCCGTGCTGCAGCCGGGGGCCGCCGCGGGCGCGGCCTTGGGCTGGGCGACGGCCGGACCCGCGGCCGTCGTCGCGCCGACGGCGAGTGCGGCCACCGAGAGACCGACCGCCGTCCGGCTGCGGGCACGACTGATTCTGTTCACGCGCATGACGAAGAGACTCCTTGCGAAAGCATGCGAAAGAAGGAGGTGAGTGGGAAAAGTGAACCCAGGCGGCTCAGCCGCCGGGAGCACGTCGGCCGCGGCTCAGCCGAGCTTGCCGACCTTGCGGGCGCTCAGATCGATCACCAGTTGACGGGCATCAATCCAGGACCCGTTCCTGACCTTCGGGAACAGCCTCACGCAGCGGTGCTCGCCGCACTTCGCGAGCAGGGCGGGCTGAGCGCCCGAGGTCGCCCGGTAGACCATGCTGTTGAGCGTCAGCTGGTCGGGCGAGGTGAGTTCCTTGCCGGTGGCGTCCTTGTAGTCGGCCCGCAGGCCCGCGCCGAGCGGGTCGGCGATCAGCAGTTTCGCGGCCTCGACCATCTCGTCGCGGCTGATGGGCGGCTGGACACCGTGCTGGGTGTCCGTCCGCTCGACCTTCCCACTGCCGAGGTTGACCGTCTTGGTGACGAGCGTGTCGTCCTTGTAGTCGTAGAACGTGACGTCCGCGCGGCGCGGCGCGTTCGGGTCGTCGAGTTCGTTCTCCTCCGGGTCGGCGAGGTCGACACCGATGCGCTGCGGGCCGCGCTGCCCCTCGACGTTCTCGCCGGAGGTCAACAACTGCCGGTTCAGCGCGATCTGTTCGACCCGCTTGGTCTCGTCGTCGGTCAGCGGGTCACGGCCGGTGCCCTTGTCGCCCTCGGCCGGGGCCCGCTCGACGACACCGGGCTCGACGGCCGTCTGCCCCTGTCCCTGCCCCGCCTGCTGTGCGGCCTGGTTGCCGCCGCGCAGGCCGCCCGAGCTCTCATCGGCCCCCGCCGAGCCCGGAAGGGTGATCCCGACCATCACGGCCGTCCCGGCCACCGCGACGGCCGCACCCGCCACCACCTTTCCCAGATGGCGGTGCACTGTCTTGCGCACATTTCCCCCTCTACTCCCTCTGTTTCTCCGGGAGTGATCTGAGCCCCACTGGTTCGGCATACGACGTATGCCTGGTCAGCGGGTAAGAGGGACATAAGTCATAGGAGGTTCCCTCAGTTTCGGGGAGACTCGACTCCGAGTTGCCCCCAGGGGCGCGGCACTACTGGAAGAGTCATATCCATGCAGGTCTGGCCTGGAGAGGCATATCCACTCGGTGCCACGTACGACGGCGCCGGTACCAATTTCGCGGTCTTCTCGGAGGCCGCCGACCGGATCGAGCTGTGTCTGCTCCAGGACGACGGCTCGGAGACGGCGGTGGAACTGCGCGAGAGCGACGCGTTCGTACGGCACGCGTATCTGCCGGGGATCATGCCCGGGCAGCGGTACGGGTTCCGGGTGCACGGACGGTACGCGCCCGAGCGCGGACAGCGTGTCAACTCCGCGAAGCTGCTGCTGGATCCGTACGCGCGTGCGATCAGCGGCTCGATCAAGTGGGGCGAGGAGGTGTACGGCTATCCGTTCGGCGCGCCCGACAAGCGCAACGACCTGGACTCGGCGCCGCACACCATGACCTCGGTCGTGGTCAACCCGTACTTCGACTGGGGCGACGACCGGCGCCCGCGCACCGAGTACCACCACACGGTGATCTACGAGGCCCACGTGAAGGGCCTGACGATGCGGCACCCGGCGCTGCCCGAGGAACTGCGCGGCACCTACGCGGCGCTCGCCCACCCGGCGATCATCGAACACCTGACGGCGCTGGGTGTCACGGCGCTGGAGCTGATGCCCGTACACCAGTTCGTGAACGACCACCGGCTGGTGGAGATGGGCCTCAACAACTACTGGGGCTACAACACGATCGGCTTCTTCGCCCCGCACAACACCTACGCGTCCTGGGGCGACCGCGGCCAGCAGGTCCTGGAGTTCAAGTCGGCGGTCCGGGCGCTGCACGAGGCCGGGATCGAGGTCATCCTGGACGTGGTCTACAACCACACCGCCGAGGGCAACCATCTGGGTCCGACGCTGTCCTTCAGGGGCCTCGACAACGCCTCGTACTACCGCCTCGCGGACGACCCCCGCTACTACATGGACACCACGGGGACCGGCAACTCGCTCCTCATGCGTTCCCCGCACGTGCTCCAGCTGATCATGGACTCGCTGCGCTACTGGGTCACCGAGATGCACGTCGACGGCTTCCGCTTCGACCTCGCGGCCACGCTGGCCCGCCAGTTCCACGAGGTGGACCGGCTGTCGTCGTTCTTCGACCTGGTCCAGCAGGATCCGGTGGTCTCCCAGGTGAAGCTGATCGCCGAGCCCTGGGACGTCGGCGAGGGCGGCTACCAGGTGGGCAACTTCCCGCCACTGTGGACCGAGTGGAACGGCAAGTACCGTGACACCGTACGGGATCTGTGGCGCGGCGAGCCGCGCACGCTGGCGGAGTTCGCCTCCCGGCTGACCGGCTCCTCCGACCTCTACCAGGACGACGGCCGCCGTCCGCTGGCCTCCATCAACTTCGTCACCTGCCACGACGGGTTCACGCTCAACGACCTCGTCTCCTACAACAACAAGCACAACCAGGACAACGGCGAGGACAACCGCGACGGCGAGAGCCACAACCGGTCCTGGAACTGCGGCGCCGAGGGCGACACCGACGACGCGGCCGTACTCGCGCTGCGGGCCCGTCAGAAGCGCAACTTCATCGCGACGCTGATGCTCTCCCAGGGCGTGCCGATGCTCAGCCACGGCGACGAGTTCGCGCGCACCCAGAACGGCAACAACAACGCCTACTGCCAGGACAGCGAGCTGGCCTGGGTGCCGTGGCCCGAGGACGACGGCGAGCTGCTGGACTTCACGCGCGCGATGGTGTGGCTGCGCCGCGACCACCCGGTCTTCCGGCGGCGCCGGTTCTTCCACGGCCGACCCGTCCAGGGCACCCACGACGAGCTGTCCGACATCGCGTGGTTCACCCCGGCGGGTACCGAGATGACCCAGCGCGACTGGGGCTCCACACAGGCGCAGGCGCTGTCGGTCTTCCTCAACGGCAACGCGATCTCCGAGCCGGGCCCGCGCGGTGAGCACATCGCCGACGACTCCTTCCTGCTGATGTTCAACGCCTCTCCCAAGCCCCTGGAGTTCGTGGTTCCGGTCAACCACGGGCGACAGTGGCAGGTGGTCGTCGACACGGCCCTCCCGGACGGGGTGGCGGCGGGCACGGGCGCGAAGGTCCAGGCCGGCGACCGGCTGACCCTGCTCGACCGGAGCCTGACCGTGCTGCAACGGCCCGCGTAGCCGGTCATTCGGACGTACGTCGATGACACGAAAGGGGGCGAGGCGGGTACGTAGGTTTCCATGACACCTGAGCGTCCCGAACGGGAGATCCCGGCCCCGGTGGTACCCGCTGCGCCCACCGCCACCTACCGGCTGCAGCTGCAGCCGGATTTCCCCTTCGGGGCCGCCGAGGCCGCCGTGCCGTACCTGGCCTCGCTCGGCGTCTCCCATCTGCACCTGTCCCCCGTCCTGGAGTCGGTCCCGGGCTCGACGCACGGCTACGACGTGGTGGACCACGCGCGTGTACGGGATGAACTGGGCGGCGAGGAGGGGCTGCGCTCCCTCGCCCGCACGGCACGGGAACACGGGCTCGGCCTGGTCGTGGACATCGTGCCGAACCACATGGCGATGGCCCCGCGCCACAACCACGCCCTGTGGGAGGTGCTGCGCGAGGGCCCCGAGTCGCCGTACGCGCGCTGGTTCGACATCGACTGGGACGCCGGGGGCGGCCGACTGCTGCTGCCGGTGCTCGGGGGCCGGCTCGGCGCGGAAATCGGCCACCTGAAGGTGGACGGCGACGTACTGCGCTACTACGACCACGTGTTTCCGCTGCGCGAGGGCACCGCGGGAATGCCGCTGCCGGAACTCCTCGACGCCCAGTGGTACCGCCCGGCCTGGTGGCGACTGGCCCGCACCGACCTCAACTACCGCCGCTTCTTCAGCATTTCCGAGCTCATCGGAGTGCGCGTCGAGGACCCGGAGGTGTTCACGGCGACCCACGCGAAGATCCTGGAGCTGCTGGACGAGGGTGTGGTCGAGGGACTGCGCATCGACCACCCGGACGGCCTCGCGGACCCCGACGTCTATCTGCGTCGCCTCCACGAGGCGACCGGCGGGCGCTGGACGGTGGTCGAGAAGATCCTCGCGGACGGCGAGCCGCTGCCCGCCGCCTGGCCCGTCGCGGGCACCACGGGCTACGACGCCCTGCGGCACGTCGACGGTCTCTTCACGGACCCGGCGGGCGCGGGGGAACTCCTCGGCCAGTACCGGCGGTTCGCGGCCCCCCAGGCCGATCGGGGCGGCAGCTGGGAGGCGACGGTGCGCCGGGCGGCGTACAAGGTGATCACGCACGAGCTGGCCACGGAGTTCGACCGCCTCACGCGCGTGGCGAACCGGCTGTGCGCCGCCTCCCCCGACCCGGAACCGCGCGACCACGCCCCGTGGGCCCTGGGCACCGCGCTGCGGGAGCTCCTGGTGCGCGTCGAGGTGTACCGGCCGTATCCGTCCACGGACGCCTCCCTGGTCGTGACGGAGGAGGCCGCCGAAGAGGCCCGGGCGGTCTTCACGGTGCCGGAGGAGGCGCACGCCGTGGACGTCGTGCGGGACCTGCTGCTCGGGCGGGCCGGTGACGGGCCCGAGCACGCGGAGTTCCGGGCGCGGTTCGCGCAGACCTCGTCCGCGCTGCGGGCGAAGTCCGTGGAGGACACCGCGTTCTACCGCTATGTGCCCCTGCTGTCGGCCAACGAGGTGGGCGGGAACCCGGGCGCTCCGGCCGTGTCCCCGGAGGACTTCCACGCCTACTGCGCGCGCGTGCAGCGCGACTGGCCCGCCACCGGCACCGCCCTGTCCACCCACGACACCAAACGCAGCGCCGATGTCCGCGCCGCCCTCTCGGTGCTCACCCAGTGCCCCGAGCGATGGGCGGACGTGCTGGCGGAGGTGACCCGCGAGGGGACGGGCGTACCCGACCCCCAGCCGGCGTGGGCCGCGTGGCAGACGGTGTTCGGGCTGGGTCCGGCCGACGCGGAACGCGTCCAGGGGGCACTGCTCAAACACGTCCGGGAAGCAGGGCTGCACACCTCCTGGACCGAGCAGAACCCCGCGTACGAGGAGTCGGTGGCGTCCTTCGTCGCGGCGGGCCCCTGCGGGCCGCCCGGGCGGCGCGTGGCGGACTTCCGGGCCTCGCTCGCCCCGCACGTCCGGGCGAACGTCCTGGGGGCCGCTCTGGTCCAGCTGACGATGCCCGGGGTGCCCGACGTCTACCAGGGCACCGAGGGCGAGTACCTGGCGCTGGTGGACCCGGACAACCGGGAGCCGTTCGCGCCCCTGGAACAGGCTTCGGCGAAGGCCGCGCTCACCACGGCGGCGCTGCGGCTGCGCGGGCGGCGCCCCGAGGTCTTCGGCGACGCGGCGACGTACGTGCCGCTGGCGGCGGAGGGGCCGGGCGCCACGCACTGCACGGCGTTCGTCCGCTCCGGGGAGGTGATTTCCGCCGTCACCCGGCTTTCGCTGCGCCTGGCGGAGGCGGGCGGCTGGCGCGACACCAGGCTCGCGCTCCCGGAGGGACGATGGACGGACGTGCTCACCCCGGAGCGGGAGTTCACGGGGCACACACGTGTGGCGGAGCTTTTCGAGCGGTTGCCGGTGGTCCTTCTGGAGCGGGTCAGCGCAGACGGACCAGCAGACTCCGGGGAGATCGGCTGATCAGGCCGTCCGCGACAGGGTGGAAGCCCGGGGATCTGCGCAGCTCCGGGAGGGCGGCGAACAGGGCGCGCAGGCCGTGTTCCGCGGTGAGCCGGGCGAGCAGCGCGCCGGGGCAGAAGTGCCGTCCGGAGCCGTACGCGAGCTGGCCGGGGTCGGGCCGGAAGACGTCGTAGCGGTCCGGGTCGGCGAACCGGTCCGGGTCGCGGCCCGCGGCGCCCAGCAGACACGCCACGGTGGCGCCCACGGGTACCGCGCCGACCGGCTCGACGGCCCGGCGCAGCACGATGTGCAGCGGGGGATCGCGGCGCAGCGACTCGGCCCAGGCCCCGGCCGTCAGCTCTGGGCGGGCGCGGACCAGCGCCAGCTGGCCGGGGTGGTCGAGGAGGTTGGCGAGGAACGACGCCAGCGCGTGCGCGGTCGCCTCGCCGCCCGCGCCGAGGAGCGTCCCGGCGATCCCCGCCACGGCCTCGTCGGCCAGCGGGCGCCCGTCCGCCCGCGCCGTGCACAGCGCCGAGAGCAGATCGTCGCCCGGGTCGGCGCGCCGACGGGCGATGTACGGGAGCAGGAAGGCGTCGAGCTCGGGGTGGTGGCCGCCGAGGTGGTCGAGGCCGGTGCGGCACCAGGCGTGCACGCGCGCGGTGTCCTCGTACGGCAGCCCGAGCGCGGCGACGGCCGCCGCGGTGGGCAGCCAGTGGCAGAACTCGGCGACGAGGTCGGCCTCCTGGCGGTCGGCGAGGCGGCGGGCGAGGACGTACGCCGTCCGTTCGACGCCGGCCGTCAGCGCGGTCAGGGCGTGTCCGCGGAACGCCGGTGAGACGAGCGCCCGGTGCGCGCTGTGCGTGCCGCCCTCCAGGTGGGCCAGGGTGCGTCCGGGCGGCGGGGCGACGAGCCGGGGGTCGGCGAGGGCGGCGCGTACATCGGCGTACCGGCTGACCAGCCACGCGCCGAACGGCCGGTCGTACACGAGCGGGAACTTCTGGCGCAGGGTGCGGTACAGGGGGTACGGATCGCGTTCGATGCCGGGGGTGAGCAGGCTCGGGGGGTCGGGCAGCCGTCGTACCACGGGCGGTCGTGTCGAGGTCGCGAGCGGGGCGACGGGGGCGATGAGCGCGATCGACGCGCCTTCTGCGGGAAGGCCATGAGGACACAACACCGCGGGCCTCCCACCTCGGGTCTGCGCGCCGGGGAGCGGCACGTGGTTGTTCCCAGCGGACCACCACGGCCCCCCGACCGCAGTCCTCGTACGCCCGTACGGGTGACACCGAGGCTCGACCCTGGGACCGGCTCGCGACCGCGCACGCTCCCAGGGCTCGCACCGGACGGACAGACGGCGTGTGGGGTGGGCGACTACGAGCGGGCCGCGCCGGGACTCCCGAGGTCGGCCCCCGGCCCTCGGACCTGCACGAGCTGCGCCGCGTACGCCCCTTCCGGCGCCGCCCGCCCGTCCCGGCGGAGATCAATGCCACCTGGCGTTCCTGGGCGCCGCCCCGCCATCTCCTTGACAGTTCCCCCAGACCGTGGAGTACTGCGGAAAGCGACGCAGGGCGGACAAGTCGGGGGTGAGTCTCCTGCCGGAGTTGCGCTACCCCAGTGTGACCGAAATCGTCTCGTCCGCTCGGACGTTGGCGGCTCACCGTCCCGGGCTGTGCGCCCTCAGACAGATCGGCGTCTCGCGCGCGGGCAGGCCCCTCCATCTGCTGTCCGTCGGTCACGCCGAGCGCGCGGTCCTCGTCGTGGCGGGCGCCCACGCGAACGAGCCGACCGGCGGTTCGACGCTCCAGGCCCTGGCCGAACGTGTACTGCACGAGCGGGAGTTGCGGGCCGACACCTCCTGGCACTTCCTCCTCTGCGCGGACCCGGACGGCGCGAGCCTGCATGTGACACCGGCCCCGCGCACGCTGTTCGACTACCACCTCGGGTTCTTCCGTCCGGCCGGCCCCGAGCAGCCCGAGTGGTCGCCCTCCGTCCTGCCGCCCGACCGGCTGCCCCCGGAGACCCGCGCCCTCACCCGGGTCATCGACGAGCTGCGGCCCTACCTCCAGGTGACCCTGCACGGCACCGACCTCGGCGGCAGCTGGGTGCAGCTGACCAAGGACATCCCGGGCCTCGCCGAGCCCTTCGCCAAGTCCGCGGCGGAACTGCACATCCCCGTGGAGACGGGCGCCTCCGACGCCGCCGGCTGGCCCGCTTCCGGACCCGGGGTGCATGTGATGCCGGCGCCGGGCTCGGACGCGGCGTACCCGAGCATGCCCGACGACGCCCGGCACAGCACCTGGTACCACACCCACCGGTACGGCGGTCTGACGGCGGTCGTCGAGGTGCCGATGTGGGCCAGCGACCTCGTGGACGACCCGGCGCCGCATCCCGCACCGGATGCGGCGATGCGACGCCTGGCACACCGGCTGCTGCGCGACGCGCTCCAGGTGCAGACGGTTCTCACGGAAGTCCTGCCGAGGCTCCCCGGCCCCGACGGGCCTCTCCTGCGCGCCGCGAAGTGGGCACTGGAGCTGGTGCCGGGCCTGGCCCACGACTGGGTGCGGACGCCGCCTCCCGACCCGACGATGGCGTACGTCGGCAGTGTCGACGCGTTCGGGCGCCGGCTCCCTTTGCGGGCCGCCGCGATGCTGCTGCGGGTCCTCCAGGAGGCCGACGACCGGGCGGCGCCGCGCCTCGAGCGCCTGGTCGCCGCATGGAGCGACGCCTTCGCCGAACGCTTCCGGGCCCGTTGGGTTCCCCTGGAGCACCAGGTCGAGCACCAGTCCCGCACGGTGGTCGCGGCGGCGCTGCATGCGCGGGACGGCGCGGCTTGACGTCTGACGGATGACAGATGACAGATGACGGATCACGTCCGACGGATGACGGATACCGGATGACAGATATCGTCATCTGTCATTCATCCGACGTCACCTCAGCCCGACCACGCAAACACCGCCCCCGTCTCAGCCCCCATCACACACGAGTTCGAGAATGTGTGCGAGTACGTCACCTGCCGCCCCTCCCACTCCCCGCGCGCGGAGGCGGTGACCGGGCCGTAGATCATCGAGCAGATGGTGTCGGGCCTGGTCAGGATCCGGGAGATGTCTCCCCCGGCGGTGGCGAGTTCGGCGCAGGCCTCGGCCGCGCGGGCGTGGCCCTGGGGCGGGTCGCAGAGCAGGAGCGTGCCGCGGATGCTGCTGGCGTGGGTGTCGCCGGTGGTGAGGGTGAGGTAGAGCCAGTTGCCGGGGAACGCCTGGTGGGACGTCGCCTGGGCCGGGGTCGCGCCCAGGGTGAGCAGCGCGACGGTCGCGAGGAGCGCGTGGCGTACCGCGTGGATGTTTCTCGTCATTCCCGGTGCATCGGCAGCGCGGCCTGCGAACCCCACCCCGCCTCACCCGAATGGGAGCGCAAGGGCGCGTACCGCGCGGCGAGTTCGAACGCGGCGATCACCACGCGCGCCTGGTACTCGACCTGGCGGGCGACCGGGATCCAGCGCGCGCCACAGCCCTCGCGGTAGTCGGCGCACCATGCGTCGATCAGCCGGTCGAGCTCCGGCAGCGCCCCGCTCGGGTCGCGCCCGGAGCCGGTCACGAGCTGGTGCATCAGCCCGGCCGTGCGCAGGGCGACGCGGCGTCCGGCGAGGCGCAGGGCGGTCAGGCGGGCCGTGTCGAGCGGCGGCAGGGGGCGCGCGCCGACGTCGTGCATGTCGGGGTCCCAGGAGTCCGCGAGACCGGGGCCGACGAGTAAATAGTCGTCGATGGGGGCGAGGAGGCAGGCCGCGTCCGGGGAATTATCGAGGCCGGGGCGGATCCGCCCGAGGATGCCTTCCAGGAGCCGTGTGTCGTGGCGCAGTGTGTGGCTGACGGAGCGCAGCACCGCGTCGGCGTCGGCGGGCCGGGTGGCGTCCTCCACGGCCGCCACGCCCCACATGGGGGCCTCGACGACGGCGGTGACGGTGCCGTAGCGGTGCGGATGGAACCAGGTGGACTCGACGGCGGCCTCGGTGATGGCGGCGGCCAGGTCGCCGGGGTGCGGCGGCGGGATGCGGTAGACGGCGGGGCCGAGCCTCGGCCAGTACAGGGTGTCGTAGGGCCCGAGTTCACGCGGGATGCCGAGGCGGGCCGCGGTGTGGGCGACGCGCTGGGCGAGTCCGGGCAGTTCGCGGGTCAGTTCGACGAAGGCGCCGCCGACGTCGACGCCGTGCAGAGAGCACTGGAAGACCGGCCGCAGTTCGTCCTGGAGGTCGAGGAGGGCGCGGGTCTCGGGGAGGGTGGCGCCCGCCGCGCCCTCGGGCAGCCACTCGGGCTGTTCGAGGAAGCCGGGGCGAAAGAAGCTCCGGAAGTAGTGGCCGAGGGTGTACGGGCCGGACAGCCAGGCCTCGTTGCGGCGGGCGCCGTCGGGATCGAGACAGAGCAGCAGGTTCCAGGTGGCGTCGGCGCCCTCGCGGAGCCGGGGGTCGGCGAGCGCCCGTTCGGCCAGGCGCAGGGCCGTGGCACCGCCCACGGGTTCGTTGGCGTGGGGTCCGGCGACGACGAGGGCCTGGCGGCCGCCGTGTCCGACGGACAGCAGCCACAGCGGGGTGCCCGCCCGTGACGTTCCCACGCGGCGCAGTCGGGCGTCGCGCGGCCGACGGGCGACGAGCGCGGCCGCACGGGCGCCCAGCTCGTCCACGGTCGGGTAGCGGAGGAGGGGCGGCAGGGCACACCTCCACAAATGTGGTGCCGTCGATTCACCTGATGTACATGGTGTACGCACAGTCAGTCACGGCTGTGGAGGTACGTCAACACCGTCGAACGTAAGGGAATTCAAGGAAATCGCTGAGTGAAACCGAGGCCAAGGCTCATGCGAGTGCGGGTCGGTCGGTCAGGAGCACGAGAGGCGGAAGGACATGCGTCCGAAGCTGATCTGGTCGCCTTCTTTGACGACGGCGGCGCTGATCACCCGCCGTCCGTTGACGGTCGTCCCGTTGGTCGAGCCGAGGTCGCGCAGCACCCACAGGCCGCCCTGGCGGCTCAGTTCGGCGTGGACGCGGGAGACCGTCTCATGGTTGAGCCGCAGTCCGCTCGCGGGGTCGCGGCCGATCCGCAGGGGGTAGTTGTTGCCCGGGTGGGGCAGCAGCAGTTTGGGGAGCCGCTCGGCCTGCCAGGCCCTGCGCAGCCGTACGGTGAAGCCGGAGACCGCCTCGACGGTGCCGAACACCAGTTTCGACCAGCGACTCTCGGTGGGCAGGTCGGCGATGAGCACGGCGAGTTCGTCGGAGCGGCGGGCGGCGAGCGCCAGTTCCATCCGGCGGACGAACGTGTCGTGCGAGAGGCGCCCGAGGGCGACGCCGTCACTGAGCGCCTTCAGCGCCCGGTCGCGCTCCGCGTCGGACAGCCGCGCGGGGTACGTGTGGAACTCGAAAGACGACGTCACGGAGGTGATTGTCGGTCAGTAGGAGCGGGGTGTCCAGAAGACCCGGAAAAGGCCGCTGCCGCCGACAGGTGGGTTCCACGCGTCCATCACGTGGCAAACACACGGCAAAAGGGTGGATTCGAAAGCGAATTGATCTCGTGTGAAGCACCATGGACGTGCTACGTCACGACATGTTGCGTCACACGTCGCGCTCTGTCACGAAGAGCGGACTACGGACAGCAGGCAACGGGCAACGGAGAGCGGACAAGGGGGAACCGTCTGTGCGGTTCGAGGTGTGGGCACCGGAGGCCGACCGGATGACGCTCCACTGCGCGGGCGCCACGCGCGCGCTGGAGCGCGATCCGGAGCGCGCCGGATGGTGGACGGGCGACGCGGACGCGCAGGACGGCACGCGGTACGGGTTCGCGGTGGACGACGGCCCCGCGCTGCCCGATCCTCGTTCGCGGCGACAGCCGGACGGCCCGGACGGACTGAGCGCGGTGGTCGACCAGGCCCGGTACGCGTGGCGCACCGAGTGGGCGGGGCGCCCGCTGCCGGGCGCGGTCCTCTACGAGTTGCACGTGGGGACGTACACCCCCGAGGGAACGCTCGACGCGGCCGCCGGACGGCTGGAGCACCTCGCTGAACTGGGCGTCACCCACGTCGAGTTGATGCCGCTGTGTCCGTTCCCCGGGCGGCACGGCTGGGGGTACGAGGGGGTCTCCCTGTGGGCCGTGCACGAGCCGTACGGGGGCCCGGAGGCGCTGAAGCGTTTTGTCGACCGGGCGCACGAACTCGGCCTGGGTGTGGTCCTCGACGTCGTGCACAATCACCTCGGCCCGTCCGGGAACCACCTCCCCGCGTTCGGGCCGTACTTCACGGACACCCATCAGACGCCCTGGGGCTCCGCGGTGAACCTGGACGCGCCGGGTTCGGACGAGGTGCGCGCGTATCTCGTCGACAGTGCCCTGGCCTGGCTGCGGGACTTCCGGCTGGACGGGCTGCGCCTGGACGCGGTACACGCGTTGCGGGACACGCGCGCGGTGCACTTCCTGGAGGAGTTGTCGACGGCCGTGGACGCCCTCGCCGACGACCTGGGCCGGCCGCTGTTCCTGATCGCGGAGTCGGATCTGAACGACCCGCGGCTCGTCACCGCGCGCGCGGAGGGCGGTCTTGGACTGCACGCGCAGTGGAACGACGACTTCCACCACGCGCTGCACACCGCGCTGACCGGTGAGGGGCAGGCCTACTACGCGGACTTCGCGCGGTCCCCGTTCGCGGCGCTCGCGAAGACGCTGACGTCCGGCTTCTTCCACGACGGTACGTACTCGAGCTTCCGCGGCCGCCACCACGGCCGCCCCCTGGAGCGTACGCGCGTCTCGGCGCACCGGCTGCTCGGCTACTCCCAGACCCACGACCAGATCGGCAACCGTGCCCAGGGGGACCGGCTTTCGGCGTCGCTCTCCCCCGGCCTGCTGGCCTGCGCGGCCGCGCTGACGCTCACCGGGCCCTTCACCCCGATGCTGTTCATGGGCGAGGAGTGGGCGGCGGGCACCCCTTGGCAGTTCTTCACCGACCACACCGATCCCGAGCTCGCTGAGGCCGTACGGCGGGGCAGGCGGCGGGAGTTCGCGGCCCACGGCTGGGCCGAGGAGGACGTCCCCGACCCGCAGGACCCGGCGACCCGCGACCGCTCCTGCCTGGACTGGTCGGAACCCGAAAAGGCACTCCACGCGCGTGTGCTGGCCTGGTACCGCGACCTGATCGCCCTGCGCGGGCGTCAGCCCGACCTCGCGGACCCCGATCTCGCCGCCGTCAAGGTCGCCCACGACGACCAGGCCCGCTGGCTGGCCCTGCGGCGCGGGGACGTGCGGGTGGCGGTCAACCTCGGCAAGGAGGCCGCCGCGATCCCGCTGGGGCTGCGCCACGCGCGCGTGCTGGCCGCGTGGGAACCGGTCGAGGCACCGGACGCGCACGGGTTGTGGAGCGTGCCCGGCGAGTCGTGTGTGGTGCTGACGCAGGCGTGAGCGTCTGTCGGCTTCGCGCGGTCGGACTCAGTCGTCGCCCGGCAGTTCCGTGACCCGTTCGAGGAGGATCGGCTCCCAGGCCCGCCCCAGTTGGGTCCGCAGCAGCGGGAGCGTGCCTTCGCCGCGGCCCCGCAGGCGCTCGGCGAGGCTGATCACCGTGTCGCAGCGGGACAGCCACAGGCCGCGCAGACAGGGGCGGGCCCCGTAGTCGGCGAGGGTGGCGGCGCGTACGGCGGCGGGGGCGCCGACGGCGATCGCGAGCCCGGCGATGTCCTCGGCGGGGTCCCCGAGGACCGCGTCGGCCCAGCCCAGGACGCCGCGCACCCGCCCGTCGGCGCTCACCACCAGGTGATCGCCGTTGAGGGCGTGGTGGACGAGGACGGCGGCCGCGGTCTGCGCGGCCAGCTGACCGGCGGCGGGACGGGTGAGCTGGGCGAGGCGTCCGGGGTCGAACTCGTCGGCGGCGGCGAGCCCCTCGGCGGCCCGCTCCGCGGCCGTCCGCAGCTCCTCCAGGGAGCGGGGCGCGGCCCGTGGCACCCCGAGCGCCTCGGCCTGCCGTACGGGCACCTCGCGCAGCCCCGTGAGCAGTCCCGCGAGGTCCGCCTCCCCGACCGCGGAGACGTCCTGCGCCTCGCCCGAGCGGCCGGGAAGCCGGGTGTCCAGGGTGTAGGTCAGGCCGCCCGCCCAGTCGCCGTGCGCGACGCTGGTGGGCACCGCGACCCCGACGAGCGGGCGGACCAGGTCGCGCAGCCGCAGCTCGCGGCGCCG
The DNA here is from genome assembly GCF_055656965.1 of Streptomyces sp. NPDC111656. Lineage (NCBI taxonomy): Bacteria > Bacillati > Actinomycetota > Actinomycetes > Kitasatosporales > Streptomycetaceae > Streptomyces > Streptomyces sp. NPDC111656. The sequence continues at coordinate 57,185 of NZ_JBVKCA010000009.1, read as the reverse complement.
GCGCACGGCGGTCTCGCGGTCCGGGGCGAGCCGCAGCACATGACGGGTGCCGACCCACCAGGTGGAGTGCTCACCGCTCTCGGTGACGGGCCGGACGTCGGGGCCCGCGGCCGCCGCCTCGCTGTCGGCGAGCAGCGAACGGACCAGTCGGCGGACGGTGTCCGCGGTCGGTGTCGGTGCCTGGGTCATGGTCGCGCCGTTGCCGTCGGGGGCCTTGGACTGCCGGGAGGCCCAGGGGAGTACTCCTGGTGGCCGGTCAGTCGACGATCGCCATCTCGCGGGACGTGGTGTTGAGGCGCCATCCGCCCTCCTCGGTCACCGTCACGATGTCCTCGATGCGTACCCCGAAGCGGCCGGGCAGATAGATACCGGGCTCCACGGAGAAGCACATCCCGGGCACGAGGGGCAGTTCCTCGCCCTCGATCATGTACGGCGGTTCGTGGGTGGTGACGCCGATGCCGTGCCCGGTGCGGTGGATGAAGTACTCGCCGTACCCCGCCTCGGTGATGACGGCGCGGGCCGCCCGGTCGACGTCCTGGCAGGCGGCCCCCGGCCGGACCGCCGCGACGCCCGCCTCCTGCGCGGCGCGCACGACGTCGTGCACCCGGCGCTCCTCGAGGTCCGGCTCGCCGACGTGGACCGTGCGGGAGGTGTCGGAGCCGTAGCCGTGCTTGAGACCGCCGAAGTCGAGGACGACCATGTCGCCGCGCTCGATGACGCGCTCGCCCGCCTCGTGGTGCGGGTTGGCGCCGTTCGGGCCCGAGGCGACGATGGTGAAGTCGACCTGGGAGTGCCCGAAATGCCGCAGCAGCTCGGCGAGGTCGGCGGCGACGTCGGCCTCCCCGCGCCCCGCGAAGGGCACCTTCCGGATCTCCTCGTACGCGGCGTCCGCGGCCGCCCCGGCCTCCGCCAACCGCGCCACCTCCGCCGCGTCCTTGACCGCCCGCAGCATCGGCAGGGCCTCGGTGAGGGCCACGTATCGCGTGTTCGGCAGCTGCCGCTGGAGGCCGAGCAGATGCAGGGCCCAGGAGTTGTCGCTGACGCCGAAGCGGCCCTCGCTCCCGACCAGGGACGCGGCCGCCGCGTACGGGTCCTTGCCGTCGGTCCAGTCGCGCAGGGTCAGCATGGGTGCCGCCGCTGCCGCGTCCGGGGCCTCCAGGGTCGGCACGACCAGCACGGGGTCCTGCCCGGCCCTGAGCACCAGCAGGGTGAGGCGTTCGGTCTCCACGGGCCGGTAGCCGGTCAGCCACAGCAGATCGGGCCCGGGGGCGATCAGGACGCCGTCGAGTCCCGCGTCCGCGGCGGCCTCGGTCGCGCGCCGCATACGGGCCTCGTAGTCACCGGCGGTGAAGGGCGCGGGGTCACCGGCGGTGAAGGGCGCGGGCGTGCCGGTCATCCATGCCTCCGTCTGTCCGGAGTTTCCCCAGGGGCTACGGGCAGCATCCTGCCCGTTCGCCGATGCGGACGCGAGCCGGTTGCGGCCATGGCGTCGGTCCGGGAGCTCAACTAACGGTTGAGCATTGCCAATCCATTAGCACTAATGGTTGTATGCGGATGTTCCATTAACTTCCAGAGGGGGCCCAGGCCATGCTCGTACTGGCACACATCAGCGATCTGCATCTCGACGGCACCCGGCGTGCGACGGAGCGGGCCGAGCGGGTGCGGGACCGGCTGTGGGAGCTGCCGGGGCGGGTGGACGCCCTGCTGGTGACCGGCGACATCGCGGACCACGGCACGGAGGCGGAGTACGAGGAGGCGGCGCGTCTGTTCGGGCTGCGCGACGGGGAGACCCCTTTCCCCGTCCTCACCTGCCCGGGCAACCACGACAGCCGCGCGCCCTACCGCAAGGCGCTGCTCGGGCAGCCCGCGTCCGAGGGGCCGGTCAACAGCGTCCACGTCTTCGACGACGCCGCCGTCCTGATGTGCGACTCCAGCATTCCGGGCCAGGACGAAGGAGAGCTGGACGAGGAGACGTACGCCTGGATCGAGACGACGCTCGACGAACTGGACGGGACCGTTCCGGCCTTGCTCGCCTTCCACCATCCACCGGTGGCGCTGCACCATCCCCTCCCGGACGCCTACCAGCTGCGCCGACCGGCTTCCCTGGCCGCGCTGTTGGAGCGCAGGCCCGAGGTCGTCGGGCTGATCACCGGGCACGCGCACACACCCGCCGCGACCGCCTTCGCCGGGCGGCCGCTCGTCGTCGGTCCCGGGGTGACCTGGACGCTGCGGCTGCCCTGGGAGGGCGAGGGGGCCGCCGACCGGGACGCGCCCCCTGGCTTCGCCTTTCATGTACTGGCCGACGACGGGCGGCTGACCAGCCACTTCAGGACCGCCTGACCGACTCGTCGGCGTCAGGTCACGATGCCCGGGACCGTGGACAGTTGCTGGTGGTTGCCGTTCGCGTGGCGCACGTCGAGCGTGACCGTCGTCCCGGGGTCCGCGGCCGAGACCACCCGCGCGAGGTCGGCGGCCGAGCCGAGCCGTGTCCCGGCGAAGGCGATCAGGGTGTCACCGCGGACCAAGCCCCCGGCGTAGCCGGGGCCGGGGATGTGCACACCGACGACGAGCGCGCCCCCGCCCTGGGGGGCGTCGACCGCCTCGATGCCGAGCGTGGCCTTCCCGGGCGCGGGCTCCGGTGCCGTCGAAGCGACCGGACTCCCGCCGCCGGGCGCCGACTTGATGACACCGGCCTGCGTCGCGCCGGAGGCCTGACCGGGCCGGGACGCCCGGCCGGACGGTCCCTGCACCGCCCCCACCCGCTTCTGGAGGTCCGCCAGCCTGCTCATACCGATCACCGTGGCACCGACGGTCCCGAGTCCGACACCCGACAGGACCAGCACGGTCGCGACGAGGAGACCGAAGAGCAGGGACATCAGCCGCCGGCCACGCCGTCGCGCGGCGTGCGGGCGCTTGCCGGTGCCGGTCCGACTCCCGTCACCGCCCGGATCCTGACCGGGCATCGGCTTGGGACGCAGTGCGGCCTGTTCCATGGTTCGCCTCCGGCAGATGCTCTACAGTCCGCCCCCCGGCTGTTGCTCTACCCTGCGCTCCTGTGCAGGACGATTCACGAACGAGTGAGACTGTCAAACACGTTCGAGAAGTCTGTCCGCCACGGCCGCGGCGGCCCCGCGCGGCGACCCGCTGTGCACCGAACCGGACGGCGGCGCCGGCGACAGCTCGCTGGGGCACTGGCAGCGCGCCAACCTGGGCGCGTACATCGTCGAGGAGCACTACGCGCTCGCCCGGACCGCAGTCACCGACACGGCGCTCGCCGACGAGGACCGGGCCGTCACCGTGGCCGCCGGGGAGCTCCTGGCGAGACTCTCCGGGACGGCCAGGGCGAACGTGGAACGGCACCTCGCCGGGACGACCGACATCCGTACGGACACCCGTACGGACATCCACGCGGACACCGGTGCGGACGACCCCGGTGCCGGCGTCAGTGCGGAGCCGACGCCGCCTCAGCCTTCGGCAGGCTGAACTCCGCGGCGGCTCCCACCCCCTTCGGCAGGGTGAACGACGCGGTGGCGCCCGCCGCGGTCCGGGGAGTGAGGTCCGGCGGGGATTCCGTCTCCGCCATGTCCTGGGGACTGAGCACCTGCACCGGCACGGTCCCGGCCCCCGTCCCGGGGAACGGGACCCTGGGGGCCCGGTCCGGCAGGAAGCCGTGGGCGCGGCGGGCCAGGTCCTCGGCGCCGTAACGGTGGCAGTCGTGGTGCCAGTTCAGGATTCCGGACAGCCAGTTCTCGAGTTGCGCCACATAGCCGTCCATGATGCCGCGCACCTCCGGCGAGAGCTTGAAGTCCTCGTACAGAACAGGCAGTTCATGGGAGGCGACGTGCTGGAACTGCTGCATGCGCTGGGTCATCAGGTCGTGGATGATGCCGAGGCCGGTCGGGTAGTCGCAGCCGAAGAAGTTCTGCACGACGAGGATGGCGTTGTGGACCTCACCCTCGTACTCGATCTCCTTCTGGTACGAGAACACGTCGTTGATCAGCATCGCGTAGTCGATGGCGGCGTTCTCCAAGGACCGGACGGGACCGCTCCGGTACACCTCGGGCGGGACCTTGGGGCCGTGGCCCAGGCGGCAGAGGTTCAGGGTGAGGTCGGAGCCGAAGGTGGCGCGGCGCATCTCCAGGTAGTCGACCGGGTCGGGGATGCGGTGCTGGAGCTGGTTCGACAGCTCCCACACCCAGCTCTCCGTCATCTTGTCCACGTCACCGCGCAGCCTGCGCCGCTCGTCCGGCGTCATGTTCGCCGCCGTGCGCTCCCACAGGTCGAGGAGGCCGTGCTCCATGGCGTTGGCCGGGACCGGGGTCGGCTCGCCGTCGATGGGCATGCAGGCCGAGAGACGTTCGGTGGTCGTCCTGGCCGCCGCCAGGTCGCGGCGGTGTCCGAAGACCAGCGGGTAGTAGTCGTCGCCGTACGTCCCCCAGGCCAGCCACTGCGAGCCGAGGTCGAGGGCCTCCTCGGTCGCGTCCGGGTGGATGCCCGCGGCACACAGCGGAAGGTCGTACGCGCTCAGCTTGTCCTCGTCCCAAACGCCCTCCTGGAGCATGCCCTTCTCGTGCATCCAGCCGGTGAGGCGGTCGCGGGCGCCGTCCAGGTGGGGGCTGAGGGCGAGCTCGAAGGGCATGTGGAAGTCGGGGAGCAGGGACGGGCCGACCTTCTGGTACGGGACGTGGGTGTACCTGCGCAGCCGCTGCGCCCCGGCCGTGGAGAGCAGGGCGCCGATGTCGACGGCCGAGGTGCCGAACCCGGCGCTGCCGAGCGGCCGACCGCCCTCCACCGCCCCCTCGTTCATGTAGCGGCTGGAGCGCAGGTGCCACTCGTGGCCGCCCGACTGCCAGTCCTGGAGGCCCTGGGTGTACGCGGCGACGGCAGCGACCTGGTCCGGGGTGAGCCCCTTCTCCGCGGCGAGTGCGGGCACTTCGGTGAGGGCCGTGTGCTCGAACTGGTGCAGGCGTGAGGTGAGGATGTCGTTGACGGTCTCGGCGGCCTCCTGGGTGGTGCAGCCGAAGAAGGTCTCCAGGACGAGGATGCCGTTGCTGAGCTCGCCCTCCTCCTCGACCTCGCGCTGGTAGGAGAACAGGTCGTTGCGCAGATGGACCCCGTCGGAGAACGTCTCCATCAGTACCCGCAGCGGGCGCGTGCCCGCGACGGAGGCGGGCACCTCGGCCGTCGCGTACTCCACGAGCCCCGCCGACCAGGGGGCGCCGCCCACCTTGCGGCGCATCTCGATGTACTCGACGGGGTTGGCGATCCGTCCCTCGTTGATGTTGGAGAGCTCCCACATCGACTCGTTGAGCAGGTGCTCCGTGGACACCGCGAACCGCTCCCGCCAGTCCACCGACATCGCGGGCACCGTGCGCGCCCAGAGGTCGGCGAGCCCCGCCTCGACCGGATTCTCCGGCTCCGGTACGGGGGTCGAGAGGTCCAGCGGCATGAAGAGGGGCAGCCGGTCCAGGTAGGCCTTGCCGCCGTCGCGGTCCTGGGTGCGTTTGAAGGTCTCCAGGAAGTGGTCGTCGAAGAAGAAGACCCACACGTACCAGTCGGTGATGAGCGAGAGTGCCGGGCCGTCGCAGTCGGGGTGGGTGTACGCACAGAGCAGCCCGTAGTCGTGCGCGTCGAGGTCGGACTGCTCCCAGATGCCTGAGCCCTCCAACATGCCCATCCCGCGGGCCCATTCGACCGTGTGGGCGCGCGCCTCGTCGAGGTGCGGGTTAAGCCGCGCGGGATACGGCATGTAGAAGTGCGGGAGTTCGAACGGCTGCGTCATGGCCGGGCCCTACCCAGGGCCCTCCGGGGGCATCCGCCGGGCAGGACATGATCACACCATCGCGTGAATTTACCCCTTTTCGAGGCAAGTGAAGTGCACGGCGGCGCCCACAAGGTGATCGCGCCGCACGGCTGGTGGCCGCTTGGCTCTCAGGCCCGCACCTGGATCAGGGCGTGTGTGCCGCTCGTACGCCAGCGCCCGCCCTCGGCCGCGTCGAGGGCGGCCTCCGTGCGGGCGTCCAGGCCCACGGTCACATCGGACTTGAGGGTGCGCAGGGCGGCGACCGGGCCCGGGAAGTACGCGGTGGGCTCCGCGAAGGGGGTGGTGGCGGGGTAGCGCCGGTCGCCGACCAGGCGACGGTAGTTCAGGTCGCCCTTCACGAGGGTCACGTCGGCCTCGGCGAACTCACGGCGCAGGTCGTCGGGCATGTCGACGTACGGCAGCGGTGCACAGGAGAAGGGGTGGGCCCGGACGGTGAGGCGACCGTCGGCCATGGCCGCCCACAGCCGGTGGCCGGACTCGGCCGCCGCCCCCTTCGCGCCGGTGAGGTGGCGCAGGGCGTCGACCACGTCGGCGGTCGTGGCGTCCGAGACGTAATACGGGTACGGCTTCACGTGCAGGAGCGCCCGCCCGACGCGGCGGTGGTGGAGCAGATGGTCGATCAGGAGCAGATCGGGGATGAGTTCCCGGCCGGAGTTGTCCGCGACCAGGCAGAGGGTGCCGCCCGCGAACAGGGACCGCAGCAACTCGCTGTCGTTGGCGACCAGTTGGGCGTCGACGTCCGATTCCCCGTCCGCGGCGGCGAGACGGAAGCCGAGGTCCGCGCGGTTGCCCCACAGTGAGCCGTGCAGCAGGGCCTCCTCCCGCTCCTCGACCGGCCGCTCGGCCAGCGGGTCGAGCGCGGCGAGCTCCTCGTCCGCCTCCGGGGTGCTGAGCTCCGCGACCTTGAAGGGGCGGAAGGGGTCGATGCCCTTCCAGGGGCCGGGGGTGAAGTAGCCGACGGCTTCGAGGAGTTGACGGTAGAAGTAGCTCTCGGACCAGAGGAAGGGCACATCGAACCAGGAGCGGCCGAAGTACTCCGCGGCGCCCCACCGCTCCCACTGTTCACGGTCCGCGGCCCGCTCGCCGAGCGGTTCGATGACTCCCTCGGTGGCGTTCTTCAGCAGGGCGTCGAGCGCGCGGTGCTGCTCGGGGCCGTAGGGGAAGGCGTCCCGGACCTTCCGGACGAGGGCCGGATGCCGCTCGGCCAGCACGCTCCAGGGGAACGAGCCCGGCTCGTCGCTGAGGATCACGGGCGCGTCGGCGGGTTCAGGCATGTGGCTCACGTTACCGGCTGAGCCGAAAGGGGCGGCCCACGCCGCGCGTGGGCCGCCCCTCCCCCCGTGGGCCGCGCTCAGAGGGTCAGTTTCCAGCTGTTGAGCTTGCCGGTGTCCGAGGCGGCCACGTCCTGGACGCGGAGTTTCCACGTGCCGTTCGCGGTCTCACTGGACGCGTCGACCGTGTAGGTGGTGGTGACGTTGTCCGCGGAGTCCGAGGTGCTGGACGACTTCAGGCGGTACGTCGAGCCGTCCGGCGCGACCAGGTCGATCACCAGGTCACCGCGGTAGGTGTGGGTGATGTCGACGCCGACCTGGAGGGTGGAGGGCGCGTTGCCCGTGCGGCCGCTGACGGCGATCGAGGACTCGACGGCCGACCCGTTGTCCGGGATCGAGAGGGCGGTGGTGTTGGAGAAGGTCGTGCCCGTGGTCGCACCGCTCACCGCCTGCACGGTCTTCGTCGCGTCCGCGAGGCCCGCGCCGCAGCCGCCGGAGCAGGTGCCGGGCAGGGCACGGGCGTTGCTCTTGACGGCCGTCTCGATCTGGGCCGGGGTGAGCGAGGAGTTCGCCGACTTCATCAGCGCGATCAGGCCCACGATGTGCGGGGTGGCCATGCTCGTGCCCTGGTAGTACGCGTACGACTCCGAGGAGGGGGTCTTCGTACCGGAGTTCAGCGTGGAGTAGATGCCGTTGGCGGTGGCGGTGCTCATGTCGCCGCCGGGGGCCGAGATGTCGACGATCGAGCCGTAGTTGGAGTAGGAGGCCCGGGAGCCGCTGCGGCCGGTCGCGGCGACGGTGATGACGTTGTTGCAGCTCGCCGGGGAGTAGTTCGCGGCGTTGTCGTTGTCGTTGCCCGCAGCGACGACGACCGTGGTGCCGCGGTTCACGGCGGCGGTGATGGCGCTCTGGGTGGCCGAGGTGCAGGCGCCACTGCCGCCGAGGCTCATGTTGATGACCTTGGCGACGTTGGCGTTGGCCGGGACGCCGGAGACGGTGCCGCCCGAGGCCCAGGTGATGGCGTCGATGATGTCGGAGTCGTAGCCGCCGCACTTGCCGAGGACGCGCAGCGGGGAGATCTTCGCGCCGTAGGCGATGCCCGCGATGCCCTTGTTGTTGCCCGTGACCGCGGCGATGGTGCCCGCCACGTGCGTGCCGTGCCAGGAGGAGTCGCTCGCCGGGATGCCGGAACCGCACTCGTTCGCCGCGTAGTAATCGCCCGGGTCGGCCGGGTTGCTGTCGCGTCCGTCGCCGTCGACCGAGACCGCCGTGTCGGAGATGAAGTCGTAGCCGGCGACGATGTTCGCGGCGACGTCGGAGTGCGCCACGTAACCGGTGTCGATGACGGCGACCGTCACCCCGCTGCCGGTGGAGGTGGACCAGGCACCGGGGACGTTCATGCCCGCCTTGGCCTCGTAAAGGTCCCACTGCTTGGTGTACTCGGTGTCGTTCGGGTCGGCCTGGGGCGTGTTCAGGCGGTCCGGTACGGCGTACGCGACCTGCGGGTCGGCGCGGTACTGCGCGATGACGTCGGCGACGTCCTTCGTGCCGAGTCTGTCGCCGAGGCCGACGAGGGCCGCGCCGGTGCCGAGGCGGCGGGTGAAGTCGAGGTTCTCGCCCGCCTCCTTGCCCTTGGTCTCGGCGTCGGCGGAGGCGGCGGAGTTGGAGGTGGCCTCGGCGGCGCCGGACTTGTAGCCGACGATGAGGCGCTCGGCGGGAGCGGCGACGGCCTGGGCGGCGGCCTGCGCCGCCGGGGTGACCGCCGTCTTGCCGGTGGCGGTCGCGGTGGACGGCTGGGCGGCGGCGACCGTGGTGGTCATTCCGGCCAGCAGGGCCGCGGAGACCGCGGCGACGGATATCAGCTTCCGTCGGACTTCTCGTGCGGGGGCGGGACGCAAGGGCTTGCCTTTCGTGGCCGGCTCCGGGCGGCGAAGGGCGCGGCGGAGCAGCGGTCGAATCGCTTCGTCGTCGAAGCGGCGGGGGGTGCAATCCAGAAGCGGCGCGGGGGCCGGCCGTACGTCGCGAGCGACCTGTCAGGGGTTGCCTGTGGGTCGGCTGTGCCCGAACGATAGGCAAAGCCCAGGTAATACGGATACAGGGGAAACCCTCGATCTGGCCGGTAACCGCCCCTCAAGGGCTCCCCGTTGGCCGGGAGTGCCCGGTTTCACCTGGCTCGCGCATCTGAACGCACGGCCCTGTGTCCCCGTACTTCACGGTGCGGCCACGCCTGCGCGCGATGCCGTACGGCCGCACCCGCCGCCCCACCCCCGCGAGGAGACCCACCGGATGACCGCACACCGCACCGCCACCGCGGCCGCTGTCGCCGTGGCGGCCCCGCTGCTTCTCCTGACGTGGGCCGTCGGTCCTGCCCAGGCGCACGGCGCGCCGACGGATCCGGTCAGCCGGGTGGTGGCCTGTTCGCCGGAGGGCGGCAGCAACACCGGTACGGCGGCCTGCAGGGCGGCGATCGCGGCGAACGGCGCGCCCTTCACCGCCTGGGACAACCTTCGGGTCGCCGGTGTGGGCGGCAGGGACCGTCAGGTGATCCCGGACGGGCAGCTGTGCAGCGGGGGTCTGCCCGCCTACAAGGGACTGAACCTGGCCCGCGCCGACTGGCCCTCCACACGGATGACGCCGGGCGCGACCTTCACGCTCTCCTACAGTTCGACGATTCCGCACACGGGGACCTTCAAGCTGTATCTGTCCAAGCCCGGGTACGACCCGACCAAGCCCCTCAAGTGGTCGGATCTGCCGACGAAACCGTTCGCGACCGCCACCGATCCGGCGCTGGTGAACGGTGCCTACCGGATCAAGGCCACGCTGCCCTCCGACCGGACCGGTCGGCAGATGCTGTACACGATCTGGCAGAACACGAGCACGAGCGACACGTACTACTCGTGCTCGGACGTGGTCTTCCCTGCCGCGAGCGGCGGCGGGGCCGCCGCGCCGACGACCTCGTCCCCCGCGCGTACGACCCCCACGGCGAACCGGACGGCTCAGCCGAGCCAGGAGCCGAACGCGACCACGGCCACCCCCACCGACCGGTCGCCGTCGCCCGCCCCGGAGACCACCGCGGCGACGACGGAGGTGACCGCGCCCGACCATCTCACGCCGGCCGCGGACAGCTCGACCGGCGGCAGCAACACGCTCCCCCTCGTCGCCGGGGCGGGGGGAGCGGTCGCGTTCCTGCTCACCGCGGGCGTCGCCATCACGCTGCGACGCCGTCGGTGACCGGTCGTCCGGGTCGGGTCAGTTGACGGTGACCGCCGTGCCCGACTGGGTGGTGTCGGAGACGGGCGCGTACTTCGCGGTGAAGTAGCCGCTGCTGAAGCAGAGCGACGAGCCCGAGGACTTCGCGAACGCCTGGTTGGTGAAGGTGATGCTGTTGTCGGTGTTGCTCGCCGTGCCGGTCAGGCTGGGCGCCTGGTAGACGCAGTTGATGCTGCCCAGCAGGGTCCGCAGCACGACGGTGGTCTGGATGGTGGAGCCGGCCGCCGGGGTCACGGTGACCGTGCCGTCGGAGGCGACCGTGGTGGTGTACGGGAGGTTGTTGACCGTGACGCTGGTGACGCCGAGCACGCCGATGACATTGCTGGTGCAACTGCCGAAGGTGTGGGCGCTGAGGGACTCGGTGGCCGCACCGGGGGCCGTCGGGTTGTCGGTGACGGAGGCGGTGAAGGTCGACGCGGCACAGGAGACACCGCTTGTGCCGGTCGCGCTGGAGTAGAGCGTTGCGGCGGTGCCGCTCGCCAGTGACGCGGTGAGGACGTCACCGGTGGCGACGGCGGCTCCGCCGGCGGTGAGCACGGGGGTGTCGTCCGCGGAGGCGGGGGCGATCGCGGAGACCGAGAGCGCGGCGGCGGTACCGAGGAGGGCGAGCAGGGATCGAGTGCGCATGGGGGTGCCTCTTTCTCAAACGGGGGTGCGGGTGGGTACGAGGCCGTCGCGGACATGCCGTCACGGCGGACCGCTGCCGGTCCGAGACGCCTTCTCCTTACGTCACGGACCGGCAGCGGAAGCCGGGCGACCGGACACGGCTCAGGGGGGAAAGTGCCGTGCCGGTGCCGCGGGGGGAGGCGGTTTCGGCGTTGGAGCGCACCGCACGTTCAGACATGCCACGGCCGCCCCGCGAGGAGCGGGGGGTCCAGGAGGTGGCGTACGTGCCGCGCATCGGATCCGGCGCCACGGATCCAAGGGAAACCATGCAGAGTTCTAGACCTGATGAATGGTCAACGTCAAGGCCTAGTAAGGAAGTTGAAGGTCAACACGGTTCCACGTACGAGGCGTTCGCAGACCCCGCCACGAGGTCGTCGCGGGGGCGAGTGCGAGGTCAGCGCGGCCGGGTCTCCACAGGTGGCACACAATCAACATCCCTTTGCCACAAGTCTCTTGACCCACGAATGTAACCCCCGGTAACTTCCACGTCGGCTACTGCTGCGTAACGAGAAAGCCCTTGCGACCACCGGGAGTTGTGAGGAGGCGTGCGCGGCAGCCGCTGTCCGCGCCAGGACAACGTGCCCGTTGAAGCCCCACCTGCATGTCTATGTCCAGGGAGCAGAACATGGCCTCGTCCTCGGACGCCACGGCGTCCACCGATTCGACCCCCGAGAACGAAAGCGGTTCCGGCAGACGTGGGCGGGTCCGCCTGCGCCGCGCCGCGGTGATGGCGGTGCCTGCCACCGCGGTCGCCGCGGGACTGATGATCCTCACCGCCCAGGGGGCTCTGGGGGTGCAGTTCGCCATCTCCGGCATGCCCTTCACCGTCACGGCCACCGAACTCAACGGCACCGGATTCGAGCAGTTCGGCAACCTCGACAACATGGCCGACGGCAGCCCGAACGCCGGCGACACCGGCGGCCAGGTCCTCGTCATCACCTCCGCGATCAAGAACGCGACGCTCACCAAGCTGTGCCAGAGCGTCGACCTGGGCGGTACGAACCTGGTCATCACCGCGGGCGGCGGCACGGACAAGGTCCAGGCGACCAATCTGACGACCGACTCGACCGAGCTGTCGGGCGACGCGGCCTTCAACAACATCGAGATCGGCAACGACGCGAGCACGCTCGACAAGGCCGGGGTCCAGGGGAACAAGGGCGTCTTCAGCCAGCAGGCCGACACCGTCCACATCGGGAACCTGCGGCAGACCAACTACGCCACCACCGCGGCGGTGTTCAAGCTCCCCGGTCTCAAGCTCCGCTTCAGCGACTCGGGCTGCTGATGTCGGACGTCCGGGATCTGCGGTCCGGCTTCCGGCAGTGGCGTGCGGACCGCCCCTTCTGGGGCGGGCTGCTGCTCACCCTGGGCGGGGCGGAGATCCTCCTCACCGAGAAGGCGTCCCTGAAGGTCGTCATGCACATCGGGATGCAGGGCATGGCGGGCTATCTGCTGCCGACGGTCATGATCCTGTGCGGTCTGCTGATCCTCTTCAACCCGACGCAGCGCCTCTTCTACTCCCTGCTCGGCATCCTCCTCTCCCTCGGCACCTGGCTCACCTCCAACCTCGGCGGCTTCTTCATCGGCCTCCTCCTCGGAGCGACCGGCAGTTGCCTGGCCTTCGGCTGGCTTCCCCACCAGGAGCCGCGCAAGCGACGTCTGCTGCGCAGGCGCCGCCGGCAGCAGATGGCGACCGAGGTGTAGGGAAAGCGAAACGGAAGGGGCCCGCCCCGGCCGGGCTCAGGGCAATGGGCGGCCGGGGCGGGAGCTGTGACGGTACGGCTCCAGGAGGCGGGCTGTCCTCCAACTTGCTTGTACGCGCAGGGATTTTGCCCTCGCACGCAATGGATACCGGACGGTCGCGTCGGGGAACGCCACCCTCGCGTAGCGTGACGCGCCGTACCGACGTCCGAGCGCCAGGGAGGCTTCCGATGGGAACCCCGAGTCCCTTGACGGGCCACCCGAGCCCCTTGGTGGTGGACGCGACGGGCCGTGACATCCACGCGGAAGCCGCCCGCATCCGCGCGCGCGGACCGGCGACCCGGGTCGCCCTTCCCGGTGGCGTCGAGGCCTGGGCGGTCAGCAGCCCCGAGCTGCTCAAACGGCTGCTCCTGGACCCACGGGTGTCCAAGGACCCGCGCCGGCACTGGCCCGCCTGGATCAACGGGGAGATCTCCCCCGAGTGGCCGCTGTTCACCTGGGTCGCGGTGCAGAACATGTTCACCGCGTACGGGGGCGACCACAGGCGGCTGCGGACCCTCGTCTCCACGGCGTTCACGGCCCGCCGCACGGCCGCGCTGCAACCCAGGATCGAGGAGATCACCTCCGGCCTCCTCGACCGCATCGCCGAGGCCGGCGAGCGCGGCGAAGTCGTCGATCTGCGCGAGGAGTTCTGCTATCCGATCCCCATCCGGGTGATCAGCGAGCTCTTCGGACTGCCCGAGGACAAGCGGGCGGACCTCAGGGACCTGGTGGACAGCATCTTCCACACCTCCGCGCAGCCCGAGGAGGTGACGGGCAACTACGCCAGGCTGTACGCCGTACTGGGTGAACTGGTCGCCGAGAAGCGGGAGTCGCCCGGCGACGACCTGACCTCCGGCCTCATCGCGGCCCGCGACGAGGGCGACGGCCGGCTGAGCGAGCAGGAGCTGCTCGACACGCTGGTCCTGATGGTCAGCGCCGGTCACGAGACCACGGTCAACCTCATCGACAACGCCGTGCACGCCCTGCTCACCCACCCCGAGCAGCTCGCACACCTCCGCGCCGGACGCGCCACCTGGGACGACCTGATCGAGGAGACCCTGCGGGTGGAGGCGCCCGTCGCGAGCCTGCCGCTGCGCTACGCCGTGGAGGACCTCGACCTCGCCGAACTGGGCGGTCCGGACGGCACGGTGATCGGCCGGGGCGAAGCGATCCTCGCCGCGTACGCCGCCGCCGGACGCGACCCCGAGCGCCACGGCAAGGACGCCGACCTCTTCGACGTCACCCGGGCGGACAAGGAACACCTGGCCTTCGGGCACGGTGTACACCGCTGCCTCGGCGCCCCACTGGGCCGTCTGGAGGCCCGCATAGCCCTCCCCGCCCTCTTCGACCGCTTCCCCGACCTCCGACTCGCCGCACCGGCGTCGGATCTGGAGCCGGTGGACTCCTTCATCTCCAACGGCCACCGCACCCTGCCCGCCCGGATCCGCTAGGGCCTGTCCGGCGGATCAGGTCGCAGGAAACGGGCGGCGCCTCATAAGCGCTGGTGAGCGGGGCTTGGTGCGTGCAGCTGCAAGGCGGAGGAGGGAGTCGACGCGATGGGGATCCCCCCTGCTCGAGCGAAGCCGAGAGCTCGGGGGAGTCGGCGAGTGACGACAACGCCGCAGATGTGCGTGCCAAGCCCCGCGTCTGCGGCATGCTCCGCCGGACAGGCCCTAGAAGCCGGGCTTCACTCGCCGCGCCACCAGGACAGGAGTCGGGTCCAGCCGCTTCGCGGGTGGTCGGGCTCCGGGGCGGGGGGCTCGGTCACGAGAGCCGGGAGGGGGCTCGCGTACGACTGGCGCTCACCTTCGGGCCGTTGGACCGTCGCGGTGGGCGGGAAACGTACGGGCAGCGCCGCCAGCGCGCGGTGGAACGGGCCGGGCCGCCAGGACAACTCCCCCACCGGCAAACCAAGTTCGACATCAGGGAGACGGTCGAGGAGCTTCTCCACCGCGGCCGTCGCGATCAGCCGGGCCGGGCTCTGTGCCGGGCAGTTGTGGGGTCCCGCGCTCCATGCCAAGTGGGCCCGGTTGCCCGCCCGCTGATCTGTCGTCAGGGTGGGATCGGTGTTGGCCGCGGCGAGACTGACGACCAGCGGATCGCCCGCGCGCAGCACCGCTCCCTCGTACACGACGTCGTGCAGCGGATAGTGCACGGCGTAGTTGGCGATCGGCGGATCGGTCCACAGCACCTCGTCGAGGGCGTCCTCCACCGGGAGGCTGCCGCCGGACAGGTCGCCCGCGAACCGTTCGTCGGACAGCAGCAGCCGCAGGCTGTTCGCGATCAGGTTCTGCTGGGGCTCGGTGCCGGCGCCCATCAGCACCACGAGGGTGTGGATCATCTCCTCGTCGGTGAGACCCGCGGGGTGCGCCATCAGCCAGGACGTCATGTCCTGGCCGGGGTTGCCCCGTTTCAGCGCGACCAGGTCGAGCAGGGTGCTGGTCAGCAGTTCGTCGGCCTTCTCCGCGTCCACCCCGTCGAAGATCCCGGACATGCCCTCGACCAGCCGGACCCCGTACTCGGCCGGGCAGCCGAAGAGGTGGTTGAAGACCAGGAGCGGCAGGACCTGCGCGTACTCGCCGAGCAGATCCGCGGTGCCGAGCGGCGCGAAGCGGTCGATGAGGGTGTCGGCGCTGCGCTCCACATAGCCGCGCAGGGTGTTCGGATCGACGAGCGCGAGGCTGTCGGTGATCGCGCCGCGCAGCCTCTCGTGCTGCTCGCCGTCGGTGAACAGCGCGTTGGGCCGGTACATCATCATCGGCACGACCGGGCTGTCCGGCGGGACGGTCCCGTCGGCGAGGTCGCGCCAGCGGCGGGGGTCCTTGGAGAAGGTCTCCGGACTGCGCAGGACGTGCAGGGCGGCGTCGTAGGAGGTGACGAGGGTGGCTCTGACGCCGGGTGCGAGCTCGACGGGCGCGGTCGGTCCTGCCGTACGCAGCCGCCGGTAGACGGCGGCGGGGTCGGCCGCGAACCCGGGCCCGTACAGGGGCTCGTGCGCCGGGCAGCCGGGCGGTGGTGGTTCGGAGGTCACACGGGCTCCAGTTCGCCGCTGCGGGTCATCAGGTACTCGACGAGGGCGATCAGCGCCTCGGTGGACGAGACCCGGTCGCGGGCGTCGCAGCGCACGAGCGGGGTCGAGGGCAGCAGGTCGAGGGCCTCGCGCACCTCGTCCAGGTCGTGCGCCGCGCAGGCGGCGTCGAAGTCGTTGAGCGCGACGGCGTACGGCAGGCCCAGCTCCTCCAGTACGCCCATGACGTCGAAGGACTCGGACAACCGCCGGGTGTCGGCCAGCACCAGCGCGCCGAGCGCGCCGCTGGTCATGTCCTTCCAGAGTTCGGTGAAGCGGTGCTGTCCGGGCGTGCCGAAGAGGTAGAGCACCAGGGCGTCGCTGAGGGTGAGGCGGCCGAAGTCGAGGGCGACGGTGGTGGTCGTCTTCTCCCTCGAACCGGCGAGGTCGTCGACGCGTGCGCCCGCCTCGGTCATCACCTCCTCGGTGCGCAGCGGCCGGATCTCGGAGAGCGCGCCGACGAACGTGGTCTTGCCGACCGCGAAGTGGCCCACGATCAGGAGTTTGACCGCGGTTCGCACGCCCGGGCCGAGGTGGACGTCGTCAGAGGCGGGCGCGGAGCCCATCCAGTACCTCCTGGAGGATGCGGGCGTCGGTGAGACGGGCGGCCGGTACCGGCGCCCGGGTGACGAGGTGACCGCTGTCCATGAGGTCGGCGATCAGTACTTTGGTGACGCTGACCGGGAGTTCCAGATGACCGGCCACCTCGGCGACCGACAGCGCTCCGGGCCGGCACAGCTCCATCAGCCGGCGCTTCTCCGGGTTCAGCCCCGTCAGCGGCAGGTCGTCGGCGGCGATCAGCAGGGTGACGAGGTCGAGGGTGTTACGGGAAGGCTGGGCGCGGCCGTCCGTGACGACGTACGACCGCACCAGCCTCCCGCCCGGTCGGCGCCCGGGCGTCATGCCGGGCTGCCGGTGTCCTGCCGGGCCGGGCTGGTCAGCTCCTTGCCGAGCCGGTCGACCAACTTGTGCATGCGGTAGGTGACCGCCTCCATGTCCACGTTCTCGCCGGTGGACACCGCGAGGTGGGCGCCCTGCCCGGCGGCGACGAGGAAGACGTACCCGTGCGCGAACTCGATCAGGGTCTGCCGCCACGGCGCGGTCGCGCTGCCGCAGAACTCGGCGGTGCTGCGGCTGATCGACTGCACCCCGGACAGGCCCGCGGCCAGCCGCTCGGCGTCGTCGCGGCCGATGTCCGCGGAGTGGGCCCGGAGCATGCCGTCGGCGGACAGCAGGATGGCGTGTCGCGCCTCCGGCATCTTCAGGACCTCGTCGAGCATCCACCCCAGCTCGTTGGTCATGGGCGCGATCATCCCTGTGTGTTCCCTTCGGATTCGTGGGGGGCTTCGATGTCGTGGGGGGTTTCGGCCGCGGTGGGTGAGGAGGGTGCGGTGTCCTGCTCGGCCCGCGCGGAGCGGGTGCCGCGCGCGAACGCGCCCATGCGCCGGGCGTTCTCCTCCGCGGAGCGACCCACGCTCTCCTCGGCCGATGCGGCAGGTGCGGCTGGTGCGGCTGGTGCGGCTGGTTCGCCCGGGGCCGTCGGAGGCTGTTCGGCGGCGGGCGGGGATACGGGTGCGCGGCGGCGCCGCTTGGGCAGTCCGCCGGCAGTCGTCGCCTCCGCGGGCCCGCTCGTCCGGGCCGTACGACGGGGCGTGCGCGCCGGTTCCCTCGGCGGCGGGGGTTCCTGCACCGGGTCGGCGTGGGTGAGCAGCGCGGCCGGTACGAAGACCACGGCGCGCACGCCGCCGTACGGGGAGCGGGTGTCCACGGAGACGCTGAACCCGTAGCGGGTGGCGAGGACGCCGATGACGGCGAAGCCGAACTGGGGCGGGTCGTCGAGGCGGGTGACGTCCACCGCGCGGCGGCCGGTCAGCAGCGCGGCGGCGTGCTCGGACCCGCGGCTGTCCATGCCGACGCCCGCGTCGTCGATGACCACGACGGCGCCGTTGTGCACCGCCTGGACGCTGACCTCGACCGTGGTGTTGGGCTGCGAGTGGCGCGCGGCGTTGTCCAGGAGCTCGGCGACGGCGAGGACGACCGGTTCGACGGCCCGGCTCTCGACGGCGATGTCGGCCTGTCCGTTGATGCGGATGCGCCGGTAGTCGCGGATGCGGGAGGTCGCGCCGCGGACCACCTCGATGAGCGGTGAGGTGGCCCGTTGGCGACCGGGCCAGGAGCCGCACAGTACGGCGATGGCCTGCGCGCGACGGCCGAACTGGGCGTTGGTGTGGTCGATCTCGAGCAGGTCGCGCAGCACGTCGGGGTGGTCGTGGCGGTCCTGCATCTCCGAGATGGACACCTGCTGCTCGTTGGCGAGGGCCTGGATGGAGCGCATCGACGCCTTGAGGGCGGCCTTCGCGGACTGGTCGGCGCGGGTTTGTGCGTGCCGCACGGCGTCGGAGAACCGCTCCAGGAGACCGTCGAGACACTTCGCGAAGTCGGTGTCGGCCAGCCGCGCGTCGAGGAGGCCCACGGCGGGGAGGGACGAACCGGCCGCGGGCAGGGGCTGACCTGGCGCAGGCAGGGGCTGACCTGGTGCGGGGAGAGGGTGACCTGGTGCGGACAGGGGGTGACCCGTCGCGGAGGCGGGCTGGTGCGGGGCGCTTTCGAGCGCGGGCAGGCGGACCGCGACCAGATGGCGCAGCTCCTCGTCCCGGGCCCGCAGCGCGTCCGCGAACTCGGCGCTCCGGCCGCGCTGCCGTCCCGTGATCCCCCGCTGGCGCACCAGCAGCACGATGACGGCGAGCAGCCCGACGGCCAGGCACCAGAACGCCGCCTCCGGTATCCGTTCGGTCATGAAGTCCTCAATGGCATATGCAAGTTGACGGGTCGCACGACCCTAGCCGCCCGTCGCTACAAGCGCTTGCCGTCGCGCGCAAGGAAGTTGCCGTGGGGCGCACGGACTGTATGCATTAGGCTGACTTGGAGTAACTACCGCTCGCTTCACGGGAGTTGAGGGTGTCATTGCCCGCGGAAAGCTACATCGTGGAAACACGGACGACCGCGGAGGTGGATCCGCGCGAGCGGGCCGACTTCTGGAGCGAGCACGTCGGGCCCTACCAGGCCAGAATGAACTACCGGTACGCGCGCACCGACGACTTCCATGGCGCGACGGTCCGCCAGCGCACCGAGCGCTATCAGCTCGTCAAGTTCTGGTCGGACGAGGTCGCGTACAGCAGGACCGCCCGCCAGGTCCGCCAGGACCCCGACGAGGACTACCGATTACTGCTGCCGCTCAGCGGGGAGCTCGTGCTGCGGCAGGACGGCCAGGAGGCCCGGCTGACACCGGGCACCGGCACCCTCGTCAGCTTCGGGGCACCCTTCGAATGCCTCCAGGGCGCCTCGACACACGCGTTCGTCCTCACCATCCCCGCGCGCGAGATGGACGGCCCGCTGAACCGCAAGTCGCCGCTGGCCACCGGGCTCGATCTGAGCAGGGGGCTCGGCCGGGTGGTGAGCTCCATGATCGGCGACCTGCACGCGGAGCGGGACCACCTCACCGACCCGCACTTCAACGCCGTCTCCGACCGCGTCGTCGAGCTGCTGTGCATGCTCACCCTCGGCGACGACCGCCCCGACGGGGCGGGCCAACTCACGGACGTGGAGACGATGGTCCGCCGCTACGTCCGTGAACACGCCGCCGACCCGGGTCTCACCGGTACGTCCATGGCGCACGTGCTCGGCTGGTCCCTGCGTCAGATCCAGCTGGCCCTGCAGCGCGCCGGCACCACTCCGCGTGACCTCATCCGGGAGGAGCGGCTGCGGCTGGTGCGTGAGCGCCTCCAGTGCGGCGACTGCGAGCACCTGACCATCACCGATCTGGCCTTCGCCTCGGGGTTCTCCTCGGCGAGTGCGCTGAGTACGGCGTTTCGGCAGCGGTACGGGGTGAGTCCTCGGGAGATGCGGTCAGCCGGGCGGCGGCCGTGACGCCGTGGTGCGGCCGGCACCCCGGTCCCGCACCCCTGAAACCCCCTGCGGCTGCCGAGCGACCCCTCCTGGACCGGATTCCCGCCCACTCCCGGGTTGATGTGACTGCCGTATCACATCATCCTTGTACATATGGTGAAAATCCCGGGCGATGCTGGGCGGGCAACCACGGCCGGTGACGCCATGGTGGTGGTCGACGCGCACGGAGTCGTGACCGGCTGGAGCGAGGGCGCGCAGCTGCTGACCGGGTACGCCGCGGCGGAGGTCACCGGCCGACCGGTGTCGGACCTGCTGGACGGGGACCCACACGAGGCCTGGCGGGCGCTGCGGGCGAACGGCGGCCACGGTGTGGTGCCCGTACGGCGCCAGGACGGGCAGCGGACCGAGCTGGCCCTGCGGGCGTACCCGCTCCAGGGCCGGGAGGGGGCGCCGGCCGGATACGTGATCACCGCGGCGCCGGACGGGCGGGGCCGCGACCTGGGAGAGCTGGCGTTCAAGCAGGCGTCGGTGTCGATGTCGGTCTTCGACACCGAACAGCGCTATCTGCGGATGAACGACACCGCCTGCCGGATCATGGGCGTCCAGGAGGCCGAGGTCCTGTACCGCTACTTTCCGGACACCGTCGAGAACGCGGAGCACAGCCGCGGCTTCTTCAACCATCTGCGCCAGGTGGTCGAGACCGGCCGCCCCGTCCACTACGAGAGCTGGACCAGGGCGCCCTCCGGACTGCGTATGCACGCCTGGAACATCGAGATGTGGCCGCTGCGGGCCCCCTCCGGACAGTTGCTCGGCGTCTCGCTGGCCGGTTACGACAGCACCGAGCAGTACCGGGCCCGGCAGCGGCTCGCCCTGCTGAGCAAGTCCGCCGCCGCCATCGGTACGACGCTGGACGTGATCCACACCGCCCGTGAGCTGGCCCAGCTGGCGGTGCCCGAGCTGGCCGACTTCGTGAGCGTGGACCTGCTGGACTCGGTGGTCGAGGGCGAGGAGCCCACCGGCGGCCCGGTGGAAGCCGATGTGGAGCTGCGCCGGGTCGCGCACCACTCCCGTACCGCCGGGGTGCAGGAAGCGGCGATCGACCTGGGCGCGGCGGACGTCTACCCGTCCTCCTCCCCACCGGTCCGCGCCCTGGTCACCGGGCACGCGGTGCTCACCAGGACCGGCGACCCGGACGTCGACGGATGGCTCAGCCGGCACGGCGCCCGGGCCGCCAGGCCGCACCAGGCGGACCGCCGGGACTTCTCACTGATGGCGGTACCGCTGGTGGCGCGCGGTACGACGCTGGGGGTGGCGGTCTTCGTGAGGCTGCTCACCGCCGAGAGTCCGGACCCCTTCGACCAGGACGACGTGTCGCTGGCCCAGGAGCTGGCCAGCCGCACGGCCGTCTGCGTGGACAACGCCCGCAGGTACGCCAAGGAGCGCACGACCGCCCTGGCCCTCCAGCGCAGTCTGCTGCCCCAGGCGATGGCGGGACAGGCGGCGGTCGAGTTCGCCTCGCGCTACCTTCCGGCGCTGTCGCGGGCGGGCGTCGGCGGCGACTGGTTCGATGTGATCCCGCTGTCCGGAACCCGGGTGGCGCTCGTCGTCGGCGATGTCGTCGGGCACGGCATCCACGCCTCCGTCACGATGGGCCGGCTCCGTACGGCGGTGTGGACGCTGGCCGACGTCGACCTGCCCCCGGAGGAGCTGCTCACCCACCTCGACGACCTGGTCGGACATCTGGCGGCCGACGAGAGCCCGACCGGCGCGGAGATCGGCGCCACCTGTCTGTACGCGGTGTACGACCCGGTCTCCGGGCACTGCGCCGTCGCCACGGCCGGGCACCCGCCGCCCGCCGTACTGTTCCCGGACGGCACCGTGAAGGTCGTCGAGGTGAGCGCGGGACCGATGCTCGGCGTGGGCGGGCTCCCCTTCGAAGCCACCGAGCTGCACCTGCCGGAAGGCACCGTCCTCGCCCTCTACACCGACGGTCTCTTCGAGGCCCGTCACCTCGACGCCGACGCGGGCACGGCTGTGCTGTGCAGCGCACTGACGGTTCCCGCCGGAAATCTGGACGAGGCCTGCGACAACGTGCTCCAGGTGCTGCTGCCGAAGCATCCCAAGGACGACGTGGCCCTGCTGCTCGCCCGCACCCGCACCCTGGACAGCGACGAGGTGGCGGTGTGGGACCTGCCCGCCGATCCGGCGGAGGTCGCCACCGCCCGGCAGTACGCGACCGAGCAGCTGGCCCGCTGGGGGCTCGAGGAGGTCGCGTTCGTCACCGAACTCGTCGTCAGCGAACTGGTCACCAACGCCATCCGCTACGGCGGCGCGCCCATCCAGCTCCGGCTCATCCGCGACCGCACCCTCATCTGCGAGGTCTCCGACGCCAGCAGCACCTCACCCCATCTGCGCCGGGCCCGCACCTTCGACGAGGGCGGGCGCGGGCTGCTCCTCGTCGCCCAGCTCACCGACCGCTGGGGCACCCGCACCACCGGCACCGGAAAGACGATCTGGGCCGAACAGGCACTGCCGTTCGAGTGATCTCACCCCAAGGCCTCTCGGGCGCTACTGGAAGTCGCAGCCGGGGTTGGGCGCGTCCTCCGAGAACGGTGAGCCGTGGGGCAGGACGTACAGCACGTCCAGGACGACGGGGACCGAGCCCTCGTTGCGGCCTATGTGCACATGGGCGGGACCCGGGGGTTCGGTGATCGTACGGCCGGCCGGGTAGGTGCCGTCCTGCGCGCAGGTGGCGTCGAAGTGGCTCAGGGTGCCCTTCTTCACGAGGCCGTAGAGGGGACCGTCGTGGTAGTGCCAGCCGGTGCTCTGGCCGGGCGGGATGGTGATCTCCCGAAGCGTGTAGTCCGTGTTCCCCACGGTGGTCCGGTACAGCACCGTCGCGGTGACACCGGGGCCGGACGGAGTCGCGTACGCGGTCCCGGCGACCAGCGACATGGCCGACAGGCCGACGACCGCGGCGCCTGTCACTCCCGTACGCAGCACGGCACGGACAGCGGAAACCTCACGCGTCATCTCGTCCTCCCCCGTGTGAACGCAGGCAGCCCGCCAACGGCGGGCCCGCGCACCATCATTGAACATCCGTGCCCTGTGCGGAAGGTGCGATACCACTCAACTCACTCATCACGCGTCCAACTAGTGACGATGCGGCGACGGCACCCCCGCGTCGGCCACCTCCGGCATATGCCCGCTCACTTGACGGCCGAGTGTGACACACGATTGGCTCCGGCCCAACGAAAGTACGACAGTCGGTGCACAACATCCCGACATCGCACCGATCTCACTCTCATCGACCCGCCGCTGGGCCGCACAGCGAGGTGCCGCACCCATGAACATGTCCCCCACACCTCACCACTTCCCCGGATCCCCGCACCGCGCCGCCCTCGTCGCCGCCGTCACCGCGGCCTGTCTGCTCGCCGCCGGCTGCTCCGGCTCCGGCGGCTCGAACGACACGAGCGACGCCTCGGCGGGCAAGGCGGGCACCGGCCGGATCAAGGTCGCCCTGATCACCCATGGCGCCCGCGGAGACGCGTTCTGGGAGCTGGTGCGCAAGGGCGCACAGGCGGCGGCCGCCAAGGACGACATCGACCTGACATACGCGAGCGACTCCGAGGCCGCCGCCCAGGCCGGCCTGGTGCGGGACGCGATCCGCGACCGGGTGGACGGCATCGCGCTGACGCTGGCCAAGCCGGAGGCGATGCAGAGCGCGGTCGGCGCGGCCAAGGCGGTGGGGATACCGGTGGTCGGTCTCAACTCCGGGATCGACGCCTGGAAGTCCGAGGGCCTGCTGGAGTACTTCGGCCAGGACGAGAGCGTCGCGGGCCGGGCCACCGGCGACAAACTGGACGAGCTCAAGGCCAAGCACGCCCTGTGTGTCATCCACGAACAGGGCAACATCGCTCTGGAGGCCCGCTGCGCCGGGGTGAAGAAGACGTTCGGCGGCGAGACCGACATGCTCTATGTGAACGGCACCGACATGGACGCCGTGGGCGCCGCCGTCACGGCCAGACTGCGCCAGGACCCGAGCGTCGACGAAGTCGTCATGCTGGGTGCGCAGTTCGCGCTCGCCGCGGTGAAGTCGGTGAAGGCCGCGGGCAGCAAGGCCCAGGTCGCCACCTTTGACCTCAACAGCACTCTGGTGAAGTCCGTGCAGAGCGGGGACGTGCAGTTCGCGGTGGATCAACAGCCCTATCTCCAGGGCTATCTGGCCGTGGACTCGCTCTGGCTCTACCACTCCAACGGCAACTTCAGCGGCGGTGGAACCGCTCCCGTGCTCACCGGACCCGCGTTCGTCACCAAGGAGAACGTCTCCTCGGTCGCGAAGTTCGCGACGAACGGAACCCGCTGAAGCGCTGCCACGCGCACAGGCGTCACCAAGGTTTTCCGTCCCTCACGGTGCGTACGGTCACTTGTACGGATAGCATCCTGCGCACCCCCTCATCGCTGATCGCTCTAGGACGACGATGTCTCCACGGACCGGTGCCCGGCGCCGTCTCGGCTCCATACGTCTCTCCCTGATCCTGCTGGCGCTGGTCCCCAGCGTCACTCTCGCCACCATGTGGGGTGTGACGACGACGCAGATCTTCTCGGAGGGGCTGCGACTGCGCGAACAGACGGGACTGAGCCGGTCGACGGGTGCCATGGGCACCGAGGCGACGCTCGCGCTGCAACAGGAGCGCAGCCTGTCGGCCGCCTGGATGGCCTCGCCGCACGGTTCCCGGGCCGCCCTGGACCGGCAGCGCAGGCGCACGGACGTCGCGGTCGCGAAACTGGTGCGCCGGTCCGAGGACTTCAGACACGCGCCCGCCCGGATCGGCGACCGGATGTACTCGGTCATCGCCTCGGTGGGAAGCCTGGAGTACTACCGGGGACAGGTGGACCACCCCACCGACATCACCGCCCAGCAGGCCCTGGACCAGTACACCTCGATCATCGGCGACCAGATCCACGCCTTCCAGGAACTCTCCCAGGTCGACGACGGCGACCTCACCTCGCAGGCGGGGCCGCTGATCACGGTGGGGAACGCGGCGGAGCTGGTCGCCCAGGAGGACGCCCAGCTCGCGCTCGCCTGGCCCTCGGGAAAGCTCGACCAGCAGTCGTGGCAGCAGTTCGCCCAGCGGGTCGACGTGCGCCGCTGGGTCTTCCAGGGCCAGGTCCTCAACTCGCTGCACGGCACCGTGAAGGACCAGGTCGAACGGGTCCTCCAGAGCCAGGACTGGAAGACCCTGGAGACCGTCGAGGACCAGATCGTCGCGGCCCGGACGGCTCACGGCCGGGTGGCCAGGACGGTCGACCTGCCCGACGCGCACGCACGTTGGAACACCGCGCTCGGCAGGATCTCCGACCAGTACACGAACCTGATCCAGCAGCAGACCACGCAACTGCTCGACCGCAGCGCCGACAAGGCGCACAGCCTGCTGATCAAGGCGGCCGCGCTGAGCGCCGGCGGACTCGTCGCCCTCCTGGTGTGCGTCGTGATGTCCTGGCGCATCACCCGCTCCCTCTCCCGGCGGCTGCGCGGTCTCAGGATGGCCACGCTCAGCCTCGCCGAGGAGCGGCTGCCCGACGTGGTCACCCGGCTGAACCGGGGCGAGAAGGTCGACGTGGAGTCCGCCACCCCGCCCCTCGACTACGGCGAGGACGAACTCGGTCAGGTGGCCAAGGCGTTCAACACCGCCCAGCGCACGGCGGTGTACACCGCGGTGGAACTCGCCGACACCCGACGCGGCTTCCAGAAGGTGATCCTCGGCATCGCCCGGCAGAGCCAGAACCTGGTCAACCTTCAGCTCAGCAAGCTCGACGCGCTGGAACGCGAGCACCAGGACCCGGGGATCCTCAAGGGCCTGTACGAACTCGACTCCACCGCCAGCCAGCTCCGCCGCTACGAGGAGAACCTCGTCATCATCAGCGGCGAGCAGCCCCGGCGCAGCTGGACCGAACCGGTCGCGCTGATCGACATCCTGCGCAGCGCCGTCGGTGAGGTCGCCCAGTACCAGCGGGTGGATGTGCACACCGACGACGAGGTGTACCTGAGCCCGCCCGCGGTGGCCGACGTCATCCATCTGCTGGCCGAGCTCATCGACAACGCGACCACCTACTCCCCCGCGCCCAGCCCGGTGGGGGTGCGGGCCGCGATGGTGGCCAAGGGTCTGGCCGTCGAGATCGAGGACCGGGGCCTGGGCCTGTCCGAGGAGGACTACGCCGCGTTCAACGCCCAGCTGGCGGTGGCCCCGCAGTTCGACGTGGTGGCACTCGCCGACGACCTGCGGCTCGGCATGTTCGTGATCGCGCGGCTCGCCACCCGGCACGGCATCGCCGTCACCCTGCGCTCCTCGCCGTACGGCGGGACCACCGCGATCGTGCTGATCCCGCACGACATCGTGGTCCGCGAGACCCTCGACTCCCCCGCCGCCGACGGGGAGGTCGCGGTACCGGCGGGGGTCGTGGCGGCGAAGGGCTCCGCCGACGACGCGGTCCCGGAGCGCCGGCCCCATGAACGGGCGGAGGAGGCACCCCCCTCCGCCCGGGCCCGCACGACCGACTCCGCCGCGCCCCGCTCCGGCCCCGCTCAGGGCGCCGCCGGCCGCGACGGACTTGCTCCGCTGCCGCGCCGGGTGCCGCAGACCAGCCTGGCCACGGAGCTGCGGGAGGATGCGGCGCCCTCCGAGGCCGACCACGCCGACGACAAGGACGCCTCCGACCTCGCCGACTTCACCGCGGAGCGCGCCGCCTCCTCACTCGCGGGCTTCCAGCGCGGGACGCTCCGGGCGCGCGACGACGAGGAGATGTCGTACGACCACGGGGGCGAGGAACCGTCGTACGACCACGGGGAGGACCCGGCCCCGACCCAGCCCGCAGACCGCTCGTGGACTCCGCCCGCCGACCGCTCGTGAAGGACAGAGAAATGACACGCCCCAGCACCGCCACACACAGCCAGCTCGACCAGCTGCTCACCGGATTGGTGGAACGGGTCGCCGACGTGAACCACGCCGTCGTGCTCTCCGAGGACGGACTGGTCGTCAGCAAGTCCACGGCGTTCGTCCGCGACGACGCCGAACGGCTGGCGGCGACCGCGTCCGGCCTGATGAGCCTCAGCAAGGGCGTCAGCATGGACTTCCGCGGCGGTCCGGTGCGCCAGGCGCTGATCGAGATGCGCGACAGCTATCTGATCCTCACCGCCGCGGGCCCCGGAGCCCATCTCGCCGTGCTCACCAACCAGGGCGCGGACGTCGGCGTCGTGGCGTACCAGATGAACATGCTGGTGAAGAAGATCGGCGAGCACCTCAGGGCAGCACCTCGTGCGGGCGTCACCGCCGCGGCCGACAACGGCGAGTGAGGTGAGCGAAGGCGACGCGGCCGGCCGACTGGTACGGCCGTTCACGCTGACCGGAGGCCGCACCCGGCCCAGCCGCGCCGACTTCACCCTCATCACGTCGGTGACCGCGGTGGATCCGCCGCCCGAGGGCGCCACCCGGCCGCAGCCCGAGCACGCCCGGATCCTGCGGCTGTGCGCGAAGCCCATCGTGGTGGCGGAACTCGCCGCCGAACTCGACCTGCCGGTGAGCGTGGTCGTGATCCTGCTCTGCGATCTGCTGGAGGCGGGCCGGATCACCGTCCAGGCTCCGCGTCTCGTCTCCCGTACCCCGGACCTGGACCTGCTGCAGAAAGTGAGGGACGGCCTTGGCCGGCTCTGACCCCGCCGCGCGCGGGACTTCGGCACCCGACGCACCCCCCGCTCCCGACGCGGTCAAGATCCTGATCGCCGGAGGGTTCGGCGTCGGCAAGACGACCATGGTCGGGGCGGTCAGCGAGATCGTCCCGCTGCGCACCGAGGAACCCCTCACCTCCGCCGGTCTGAACGTCGACGACCTCGACGGCATCGAGGCGAAGCGGGCCACCACCGTGGCCCTGGACTTCGGGCGGATCACCCTCAGCCCCGAACTGGTCCTGTACCTCTTCGGCACCCCGGGCCAGCAGCGGTTCTGGTTCATGTGGAACGACCTCGCGATCGGCGCCCTGGGCGCCGTGGTCCTCATCGATGTCCGCAGGCCGGAGTCCAGCTTCGCCGCCATCGACTTCTTCGAGCGGCGCGGCATCCCCTTCGTCGTCGGCGTCAACGGCTTCCACGGGCACCACCCGTACACCCCCGAGGAGATCCGCGACGCCCTGGCCCTGCCGAAACGGACCCCCGTGCTGCTCTGCGACGCCCGTGAGCGCGGGTCGTGCCGGGACGTACTGATCACTCTGATCGACGAGTTGATCGCTTCGTCCAGCCACAACTGACTTACGGGTACGGGCTGTTCACCGGTCTTCCTGTGACCCGCCAGGGCCCGGCTGTGCGGAAGCTGTGAGTTCCCTGATTCTCATCCTTCCCTCAGCGCGGGCTCAGCGACGGCCCAGATCCGGCCCGGATCGTCGGGGCCATGAACGAAACGAACGCGGGAAGCGTCCGGCAGCGGTCGGTCGAGATCGTGGTGCCGGTCCACAACGAGGCACACGTCCTCGGCGACAGCATCGGCCGCCTCCACGCCTACCTCGAAGCCTCTTTCCCGTTCCCGTTCCGGATCACCGTCGCGGACAACGCGAGCACGGACGCCACCTGGCAGACGGCGACCGGGCTGACGGCGCGTCTTCCGCACGTCCACGCCGTCCACCTGGCGGCCAAGGGCCGGGGCCGCGCGCTGAAGTACGTGTGGAGCCGGTCCGAGGCGGACGTGGTCGCGTACATGGACGTCGACCTGTCGACCGGACTCGACGGTTTCCTCCCGCTGGTCGCGCCCCTGCCGCCGCGGTGGGCAGTTCCCTCGTCGGCCTCACACCCCTGATCACCGCGGTCGGCGCCGACCTCGGCGCCACCGCACCCGCTTCGCCCTGATGCGGCTCCGGGTCTTCCGCCCGCTTCGCACTCCCTCTCCCCGCTTGGAGCCCGCGTCATGACGACTCTCGCCCCACCACCCACGTCCTCACCGAGCAGCGGGCACCGGGCGGCACCGCCCGCCGACGGCGGCTTCGCCGCCCGGGGCCGAAGGCTCTTCACCGGCCCCGCCGAGGACCCCCGCTGGACGCGCCCCGCCCTGTGGGCGATCCTGCTCGCGGCGACGGCCCTGTACGCCTGGAACATCACCTCCATCAGCGGCAACAGTTTCTACAACGCGGCCGTCTACAGCGGCACCAAGAGCTGGAAGGCGTTCTTCTTCGGCGCGCTGGACTCCGGCAGCTTCATCACGGTCGACAAACCGCCGTTCGCCCTGTGGGTGATGGGGCTGTCCGCCCGCGCCTTCGGCTTCGGCACCTGGCAGTTGGCGCTGCCGATGGTCACGGTGGGCACCGGCTCCGTGGCCCTGCTCCACCGCATGGTCAAGCGCGACTTCGGCCCGGTGGCGGCGACCGTCGCCGCGCTGGCACTGGCGCTGACCCCGATCACCGTCGCCATCAACCGGGACACCAACCCGGACCCGATCCTGGTCTTCCTGATGCTGCTCGGCGCGGCGGGTCTCTTCAAGGCCGTCCGCACCGGCCGGCTGATGCCGCTCGTCTGGTCGGCGGTCGCGATCGGCTTCGCGTTCAACACCAAGATGATGCAGGCGTACGTCGTCCTGCCGGCCTTCTTCCTGGTCCACCTGTGGGCCGCGCACGGTTCCCTGGGCCGCCGGATCCGCCACCTCGCCGTCGCCACCGTGGCCCTGGTCGTCTCCAGCGCCTGGTGGATGGTGGTCGTCGACCTGATCCCCGCCTCCTCCCGCCCCTACATCGGCGGTTCGACCGACAACACGGTCTGGGACCTGGTCATCGGCTACAACGGCTTCGGCCGTATCTTCGGCGCCGGTTCCTCGGTCGGCTCGGCGGGCAACGGTGCGAGCTTCGGCGGCAGCGCGGGCGTCCACCGGCTGTTCAACGAGATCATGGGCGGCCAGATCTCCTGGCTCATCCCCTTCGCGGCCATCGCCCTGGTCGCGGGTCT
Source organism: Streptomyces sp. NPDC111656 (assembly GCF_055656965.1). Taxonomy (NCBI): domain Bacteria; kingdom Bacillati; phylum Actinomycetota; class Actinomycetes; order Kitasatosporales; family Streptomycetaceae; genus Streptomyces; species Streptomyces sp. NPDC111656. Next base: position 27,462 of record NZ_JBVKCA010000009.1, on the reverse strand, counting down.
GGTCCTGCGCGGCCGGGCCCCGCGCACCGACGCCAAGCGTGCGGCGCTCATGCTCTGGGGCGGCTGGTTCGTCCTGCACTACCTGACCTTCGCCCTCGCGGAGGGCACCTTCCACCCGTACTACGTCACCGCCATGGCCCCCGGCATCGCGGCCCTGGCCGGTGCGGGCGGCGTGACCCTGTACCGGGCGTTCCGTGAGGGCTCGGCGGCGATGGGGGCGCCCCCCGCTCGAGCGGAGTCGAGAGCTTGGGGGAGGGGCTGGGTGCTGCCTGCCGCCGTCGCGGCCAGTGCGGCCTGGGCGATCGTCCTGCTCCAGCGGGTCTCGGGCTCCGGCACGCTGTACACCGTCGCGGAGATCGTCGTCGGCGTCGCGGGCACGGTCGCGGTGCTCGGCCTGCTCGCCGGACGCTTCACGCGACGCGACCGGCTGATCGGCTTCGCCGCGCTGGCCGCGGTCGTCGCCCTGCTGGCCGGCCCCGCCGCGTACTCGGTCTCGGCGGCCACCTCCGCCACGAACGGCACCAACCCGACGGCGGGCCCCAGCACCGGTGGCGGCATGGGCGGCATGGGAGGGGGTCCGGGCGGCGCGAGCGGTTCGAGTCGTACGAGTGGTACCGGCGGCCGGTCCATGGGTGAGCCCCCGTCGGGCGGCGGCTCCGCGCCTTCGGGCTCCGGCACCCGGCCGAGCGGCGGCGGGACGGGAGACAGCGGGACGGGCGGCAGCGAGACGGGCAGTGACCGGACAGGCGGTGGTCAGATGGGCGGAGGCGGCACGCAGGTGTCGTCCGCGATGATCACGTACCTGAAGAAGCATCAGGACGGGGCCACCTGGCTGCTGGCCGTGGCCACCGACCAGACCGCGTCCTCGATCATCCTGGAGTCCGGGCAGCCCGTCATCTCCATGGGCGGCTGGTCCGGCAGCGACAACGCCATGACCCTCGCCAAGCTCAAGAGCCTGGTGAAGTCCGGCAAGCTGCACTACATCATCGTCAGCAGCGACGGCGGACAGGGCACGAGCTCCGAGATCGCCACCTGGGTCAAGGCACACGGCACGGCCGTCAAGTCCTCGGCGTACAGCTCCGGTTCGTCCTCGACGGCCTCTTCTTCCACGTCCTCCGCATCCTCTACGTCTTCCACGCCGAGCACCGGCGGCCTGTACCGCCTGGACGCCTCCGACGTCGGCTGATCCAGCCATCCACCCCCGGCAGGGGCGGGCCACCGGACATCCCCCACCGGTCGCCCGCCCCTCTTTTCCGCTCTGTTCCGTTCTTCTCCGTCGCTCAGTCCCGGGCTAGGGTGGCCCGGGCTTCGCCCGCCGGGCGCCGTACGGCCGCGTCGGTCAGCTCCTTGACCCGGTCGGCGGGCACCGGAACGCCCGGGGTCTCGAAGAACCAGCGCTGTGCCTCGTCCTGGCTCAGCCCCTCGGGCTGCGCCGCGAGGTAGGGCTGCACGTAGACCGGGGTGCCCGGCTCGCTGCGCCAGCTGTCGGCGAGCGTGCCGATGTCCACCGCGTCGTACCCGAGGACGTCCAGCAACTCGGCCACCCGCGCCTTGGCGGCCGCGTCGTCACCGGCGAGGGGCAGGGCGCTGCGGTCGGGGGCGCCGGAGGGCCGGGCGGAGAGGGACAGGCGCCGGAAGTCGATGCTGTTGAACGCCTTGACCACCCGGGAGTCGGCAAGGTGGCGCTGGACCAGGGCGCTGGAGGTCGGCCCGCCGGCGTCCAGCTCGGCGATGCGGCCGTCACGGTCCGGGTAGTAGTTCATGGTGTCGATCACGACCTTGCCCGTGAGAGCCGCCGCGGGCAGCCTTTCGTAGGCCTTCAGCGGCACGGTCGCCACCACCAGGTCACCGGCGCGGGCGGCCTCCTCGGGGGTGGCCGCGCGCGCGTGCCCGCCGAGTTCGGCGACGAGGCCGGCGAGTGCCTGCGGTCCGCGCGAGTTGCTGAGTACGACGTCCAGTCCGGCCGCCACGGCGAGGCGGGCCAGCCCGCCGCCGATCATGCCGCTGCCGATGAGTCCAAGGGTCTTCGTCACGGTGGGTTCTCCCGCTGAGGTGAGGTGAAGCAGATCGATCAAGAGTGAATCTATATGTCAATCATGAGACTCGGTGTCACACTAGCGTCCGTGATTCACTATGGCGAGCGGGGAGCGGGTGAGCGGTACGATCCCGAGGTGACCGGAGCAGCGCGTACGAGCACGAGGGACATCGCACGGGCCGCCATCCGGGCCGAGTTGGCCCAGGTGGCCTTCGAGCTGTTCCGTCGCGAGGGCTTCGAGAACGTCACCGTCAACGACCTGGCCGCGGCGGCCGGGGTGTCCCGCAGCACCTTCCTGCGCTACTTCGGCACCAAGGAGGACGCCGTCCTCGACACGGTGGACGCCCAGGGCGGACGGATCGCCGACGCGCTGCGCGCCCGGCCGGCCGGCGAGGACGACTGGACGGCGCTGCGACACGCCCTGGGCACGGTCGTCGAGCACCACCGGCGGGACCCGGCCGGCGCGCTCGCGCTGTCCCGTCTGATCATGAAGTCCCCCGCGCTGTGCGCGCGCAGCATGGAGAAGCAGAACGGCTGGCGCCCGGTCATCGCCGAGGCCCTCGCCGAGCGCGCGGCCCCCTCGCGGCCCTCAACCCTGGGCCCGCTGGTGCGGGCCGCCGCTGCGGTCGACTGTCTGAACATCGCCGTCAACCACTGGACCGACTCCGACGGCACCCTCGACCTCGACGATCTGATCGACGAGGCCTTCGCCGCACTCGCGCCGCGCTAGATGAGGACCGCCGGATGAGGACCCTGTCGGCCCTGACGGCGGGCGTGGCCCGGGGCGAGCTGAGCGCGGTCGAGGTGATCGCCGGCGCGCTGGAGCGCCTCGACCGTACGGAGTGCGACGTACGGGCGTGGGTGCGGGTGGACCGGGACGGAGCGCTGGGCGCCGCCCGGGAGCTGGATGCCGTGCCGTCGGGCGGCCCGCTGCGCGGTGTCCCCGTCGGGGTCAAGGACATCATCGACGTCGCCGGTCTGCCCACCGAGTGCGGATCGCCGCTGCGCCGGGGCAGGATCGCCGAGACCGACGCCCCGCTGGTCGCGCGCCTGCGGCGGCTCGGCGCGATTCCCCTCGGCAAGACGGTCACCACCGAGTTCGCGTACTTCGCCCCCGGCCCCACGAGAAACCCGCGCAACCTCGCCCACACGCCCGGTGGTTCCTCCAGCGGCTCCGCGGCCGCCGTCGCCACCGGGGTGGTCCCCTTGGCTCTCGGCAGCCAGACCGCGGGCTCGCTCACCCGGCCGGCGTCGTACTGCGGGGTCGCGGGTTTCGTGGTGCCGGCCGGGGGTTCCCTCGACACGACGGGGTTCGTGGGCCTGGCCCCCGGCCTCGACGCGGTCGGGCTGTTGACTCCGACGGTGGCCGATCTCCGGCTCGCCTATGGGGCATTGACCGGCGCGGGCAGGCTCCCCGGCCCTCCGCAACCGCCGACGCGACCGAGACTGGCGGTGTGGTCGGGCTCCGAACTGGCCGAGATCTCAAAGGACATGCGGGCAGCTCTGCTCCGGAGCGTCGAGGACGCCGTGGCGAACGGCGCCGTACTCGTGGACGTCGACTGGCCCGCCCTCACTCCCCGCCTCGTCGAGGCACACGTCACGGTGATGGCGTACGAGGCCGCGCGGACGCTGGCCGAGGAGAGCACCCACCCGGACCGGCTGAGCGCACCGCTGAACGAACTCCTGGCGCACGGCCGTTCCCTCAGCACCGGGGACTACGAGCACGCGTGGTCCGTCGCGCGGCGGGAGCGCTCCGCGGTGCTGGCACTGCTCGGCGACGTGGACGCCGTGCTCGGCCCGGCCGCCCCGGGTGCTGCCCCGAAGGGCCTGACGGTCACCGGGTCGCCCGTCCTGAGCCGCCCCTGGCAGCTCCTGGGCCTCCCGGCCGTGACCGTACCGGGCCACCGGGACGCCCAGGGCATGCCCCTGGGCCTCCAACTCGTGGGCCACCCGGACCGTCCGGAAGGCCTGTTCTCCCTCGGCCACGCCGTCGAACAAGCCGCGCGGGCGAACGGCTGACGCGCGGCGACCGCCGACGGCCGCCGACGGCCGCCGACGGCATCCGATCAGATCAGAACGGCTCAGTCCTCGACGACCGCCGCGAAGGACACGTCCGCCGTGCCGACGGTGCCCCCGCGCCGCCCGGGTGCGCTCTGCCACGTCCAGTAGAGGTTGGTGTGCGCGATCACCTGCTCCGGCGGCGGCGCGCCGTACGCGCTGAGGTCCTCCGTCGTGTGTGCGTCATCGACCAACGTCACGTCGTACCCGCGTACGAAGGCCCCGTGCAGGGTGGAACGGATGCACATGTCGGTCTGCGCGCCCGTGACGACCAGCCGGCCCACCCCGCGCTCGGCGAGCAGCGCCTCGAGGTCGGTGTCCTCGAACGAGTCGCCGTAGTTCTTGTGGACGAGGGGCTCGGCATCGCGGCGGACCAGTTCCGGCACGTACTGCCAGCTCTCGCTGTCGCGCTTGAGCTGGTCGTCCGAGTGCTGCACCCACACGACCGGCACGTCCTCCGCGCGCGCCTTGCCGACCAGGGCGTCGATGTTCGCGACCACCTCGTCGCGCCGGTGCGCGCCCGCCACCACCCCGTTCTGGACGTCGATGACGAGCAGCGCGGTGTGCGGCCGATCGGGCAGGGTCGTCATGAGGGGCCTCCGTTGTCTCGTCCGTCTCGTCCATCTCGTCCGTCTCACTCGGCAGGTGCGTTCCGAGTGCGCCCCCCCTTTCTACCTTTCGACGACGGGAGCGCCAACTGCCCTGCCCCACAGGACGACGAGCCCGACCGTGTCGCCAAGCCGCTGGTGCCCCTTCCCCTCCCGGACACCGCGCCGTCACACCGAGCGGGAACGTTCCCACTGTCCCCCTCCGCTCAAGCCTCTTCTTGTGTCCGTCCGCCGGTACCGCGGGCGTGACGTGGAAGGACGAAGTGCGCCGTGTCCCCGCTCCCGCTCGACGATCTCCCCGTAGCACGCCCCGCCCCCGTCCGGTCACCCGCCGCCGCCCGCCTGACCCGTCTCACCCGTCTGACGCTGACCCTGCTGCCGCTCCTGGCGATCGGGACGTGGGCGGCGGTCGACTGGCGGGCGGTGAGCGAGGGCGCCGCCCGGCTGGCCGCCGCCGATCCCCGGTGGCTGCTGGCCGGGGTCTTCTTCACCTGCCTGGGCTGGGTGGCCGCCGCGTGCGTCCGGCAAGGCGCCCTGCCCGAACGGCTGCCGCCCGGGCCGCTGCTCGCCTCGCAGTTCGCCGCGGGCGCCGCCAACCACATCCTTCCCGCGAGCATCGGCGCCCACGCCATCACCCTGCGCTTCCTGCAGCGCCGTGGCATACCCCTGGCCAGGGCCACCGCCTCGCTCGCCCTGTACTCGCTGGTCAAGCCGCTGGCGAAGACGGTGGTGCTCGTCGTCTTCCTCGTGGCCTTCCCGGACGCGCTACGGCTCGGCGACCTCACCCCGGACACCTGGACGTTGCTCATGGCCGCCGGGGCCGCGGTGCTCGGTCTCGGCACCGCCGCCCTGCTCCTGACGGTCGTTCGCCCACTGCGCCGCCCGGCGCTCGGCTTCGTACGCACCGCCCTGACCGAGGCGCGGACCCTGCACACCCGGCCCAGCCGCGTCCTCGCCCTGTGGGGCGGGTCGGCCGTCACCCCGGTGCTCCAGGGGAGCGTGATCGCCTCGGTCGGGTTCTCGCTCGGACTGCCGCTGTCCTGGGCCCAGGTGGTCCTCGCGCTGCTGCTCGCCAGTACCGCCGTCGGCGCGGTGCCCGCCCCGGGCGGCATCGGCCCGGTCGACGCGGCCATGGTCCTCACCATGGCCGCGTACGGCGCCCCCGTGTCCCTGGCCACGGCAACCGTCATCGGCTACCGCGTCCTGACCGTCTGGATCCCCCTGCTCCCGGGCGCCCTCGTCCTCTCAGCCCTCGTCCATCGCGAGGTGCTGTGAACCTCGGTCCACGCGACCAGATGCGGCCGCGGCGGGCGACAGGCACACGGCGGAAGAGGCGCGGCGAGAGGGGCGAGCGCCAGGTCCCGCCGGGAATGTGCCGCTGCGAGTGCGGCGGTCTGCTCCCTCTCCCAACCACCGCTGTGGCATCGCCCCGGGCCCGACGACGCCGCCCTGCTCGCCGACGTCGGCGGAGTGGGCGAAGAGGAGTCGCTGTCCGACCTCTTCGGCGCCGCCGACGTCCGGCTGTCCGGCGAGGCGGAGCCGGCCCGCGTGGTGCGCGAGGTGCCCGCCTTCCTGGCGGCGGTGCGGCTCGGGCACTGGTGCGGCGGAGAAAGAAGAGCCCAAAAGGCTTCCGCAGAACGGTGGTGGCGGGAGACGGGCGGGCAGGAGCTGGCCCTGAGGGGCCTGCTGCGTCCGAGGCTCGCCCGGCAGGCCGTGGAGGAGGCCGAGCTGTGGCGCATGGACCCGCCCAACGTGTCCGCGGTACTCCTTGCCACGCCACGCCACCGCCGAACCGCGGCGCACACGCAGCCGAGGACGAGCGGCCCGCGACCCCCTGGGCAGCACGTCGTGGTAGCTGCCCTCGCCGACCGCGGACTCGCCCAGGTATGCAGCAGCCGCGGCGTCCTCATACGGCTCGAGCGGTTGAAGCGCCCCCATCCACGCGTGCGGCGCCTCCACGCGCTGTCGGCAGGCCGCTCAGGCCCGGGCCGGCTCTCGGTCCTTCCCGGAGTAGGGATCCTGTTGAGCGGCAAGCTGCTTACGCAGACGGTCGCCCTCGACGTCCACGTTCGGCAGCATGCGGTCGAGCCACTTCGGGAGCCACCACGCCCGGTTGCCGAGCAGGGCCAGTACCGCGGGGACGAGTGTCATGCGGACCACGAACGCGTCGAAGAAGACGGCGATGGCGAGACCGAAGCCGATCATCTTCACCATCTGCTCGCTGGAGCCGATGAAGCCGGAGAACACCGCGATCATGATGACGGCCGCGGCCGTGACCACCCTGGCCCCGTGCCGGAACCCAGTGACGATGGCGTCCGCCGGCTGCTCGCCGTGGACGTACGCCTCCCGCATTCGGGTCACGAGGAAGACCTCGTAGTCCATTGCGAGGCCGAACACCACACCCACCATGAAGATCGGCATCATCGACATGATCGGTCCGGTCTGTTCCACCCCGAAGAGCGAGCCGAGCCAGCCCCACTGGTAGACGGCGACGACCGCGCCGAGAGCGGCGACCACCGAGAGCAGGAAGCCGAGCGCGGCCTTCAGCGGAACGAGGACCGAGCGGAAGACCACCATCAGGAGCAGGAAGGCGAGGCCCACCACCAGCGCCAGATACGGGATCAGCGCGTCGTTCAGCTTCTGCGAGACGTCGATGTTCATCGCCGTGGCGCCGGTGACCAGGACCTCGGCACCGGTGTCCCCCTTGATGGCCGCGCTCTCGTCGCGGATGGCGTGAACCAGCTCCTCGGTCTCGGCCGAACTCGGCTTGGACTTCGGGATGACGGTGATGGTCGCGGTGTCGCCCGACTTGTTGAAGGCGGCCTGGGTCACCACCGCGACGCCGTGCAGCGCGTGCATCTCCTTCTCGACCCGGGCGACGGCTCCCTTGGCGTCCTGGGACTTCCTGGCGTCCACGACCGTCACGAGCGGACCGTTGAAGCCGGGGCCGAAGGCGTCGGAGAGGGTGTCGTACGCCTTGCGCTGCGTGGTGTGGGGCGGCTGCCAGCCACCGTCCGGCATGCCCATCTTCAGCGAGGCCACCGGCACCGCGGCCGCGCCGAGGCCCACCACACCCGCGAGCAGCATCCACACCGGGCGGCGCAGGACGAACTGCGCCCAGCGCGTGCCCCGGTTGGGCTTCTCCGCGGTCACCACATGGTTTTCGAGGGCCTTGCGGGCCTTGCGGCCGTGGACGCGCTTGCCCGCGTAGCCGAGCAGTGCGGGGATGAGGGTGAGCGCGATGAGGACCGCGATGGCGACCGTCCCGGCGGCCGCGATACCCATCTTGGTCAGCATCGGGATGTTGACGACGGACAGACCGACCAGGGCGATGACCACCGTGAGTCCGGCGAAGACGACCGCGGAGCCGGCAGTGCCCACGGCCCGCCCGGCGGCTTCCTCGCGCCTGTGTCCTTCGGCCAGTTCGGCGCGGTAGCGGGAGACGATGAACAGCGCGTAGTCGATGCCGACCGCGAGGCCGATCATCATCGCGAGGGTCGACGTCGTGGTACCCAGGTCGAGCGCGCTGGCGAGCGCCGTGATGGACGAGACGCCGATGCCGACGCCGATGATCGCGGTCAGCAGCGGCAGCCCGGCCGCGAGCAGCGAACCGAAGGTGATGACGAGAACGATCGCGGCGACGAGGACACCGATGATCTCGGACGGACCGGTCTCGGGCGGGGCCTGGAGGGCGTCACCGCCGATCTCCACGACGAGTCCCTTGCGTCCCGGCTCGGCCTGGACGCCCTTCAGGGAGTTGCGGGTCGCGTCGGTCAACTCCATCGAGGTGACCCTGTACTTGACCGAGGAGTACGCGGTCGTGCCGTCCTTGCTCACCCCCTTGGCCGTGAACGGGTCGGTGGTCGAGGCCAGTTGGTCCGAGCTGGACTTGAGGCCGGCGATGGTCCTGGTGACCGCGGCCTTGTTGGCGGCGTCGGTGACCTTCTCGCCGTCCGGCGCCTTGAAGACGACCCGGGCGGTGGCGCCGTCGGCGCTGGAGCCAGGGAAGCGCCGGTCGAGGAGGTCGAACGCCTTCTGCGCCTCGGTCCCGGGGACCGAGAAGGAGCTGGAGGCGGCGGTGGGCGCGGACGCGGCACCGAACCCGGCGAGCGCGAGGAGCGCCACCCAGATCAGTGCGACGAAGTGCCGCCGTCGTAAGGCGAACTTGCCGAGTTTGTAGAGAAACGTGGCCACGAGTCGTACTCCCGGTCGGGTCGTTGGATCTGCGGGCAGGTGGGGGTGAAACGGAGGTGCGCAGGAGCCGGGATCCGAGAGCGCGAAGGCAGGCTCCGGGGAAAGGGGGACCCGGGCTCCCAGAGAGCGGGCAGGCTCTGAGGGAGAGGGGTCATGATCCGAGCGTGGGGAGGACCGAGGCGTCTATGTACGCGGCGAGGAAGTCCGGGGTGGGGGGCCGGTCCTCGATCAGACTCCGCGCCATGAAGGCGCCGACCAGCATGTGCGGCACATAAGCCAGCGCTGGATGGTCCGCACGCACCTCACCCCGGTCGACGGCGCGCCGCAGCATCGTTTCGACGGCACACAGTTCCGGTTCGATCAGCAGGTCCTTGAAGGCGCGCCGCAGATCGGGATTGGCGCGAACCGCCATGGCGAGCCCCTGCATCAGTGCGGAGTCACGCTCCATGCCGCAGTCGTCCCCGCGCGACACCAGCTCATGAAGGTCGCCGCGCAAGGTCCCGGTGTTGATCTCTTCGAGGTCTCCCGGCTTCGCGTGCCGCAGGGCCCGGCACACGAGCTGAGCCTTGTTGCCGTACTGGCGGTAGAGGGTTGCCTTGCTGGACCGAGTGCGGGCGGCGACGGTGTCCATCGTCAGGGTGTCGTAGCCGACTTCGCGGAGCAGTTCCAGCACGGTCCCGCAGAACTCCGCCTCCCGCTCGGGCGTGCGGCGCCGGGTGCGGCGCGCTGTCGTCTCCATGACGAACCTTCCTTCGGTACGAAACCGTTTCGTACCGAAGGGACGGTACAGGAGCCTCACCGAAAACGAAACCGTTTCGTACTCAGCTGCCCATCGGGTGCCGCCACGGCGCTCTCGTACCCCAAGCCGGGGCCGTGCGCGGCGAAGTGACAGGCCGCCGGTCGACAGGCCTTCGGAGGAAATCCTGCCGACCCATACCGACACCTGTCTCCTGCTCTTTGGTCGAGCCCAAAGGTGCTCTCCCGATGAGCGTTCCGGCTCCGCCGCCCGCACCGCAGTGTTCAGGGCAGGCCACAGCAGGTGGACACGGTCAAGCTCCGAAGGAGGGATTCGATGCTCGACAAGGGGGCGGTGGCGCGGCCTGCCGTCGACAGCAGGGAATTCAGGCAGGCCATGGGCCGCTTCCCCACGGGCGTCGCGGTGGTGGCGTCCGGGGCGGGCGGGAGCACCGAGGCTCTGACCGTCAACTCGGTGACGTCCGTGTCGCTCGCCCCACTGCTGATGTCGGTCTGCCTGCGGCCCGAAGGGCGGGTGTCCCGGCGGATCGCCCAGCGGCGGGAGTTCACCCTGAGTTTCCTCGCCGCGGATCAGCGTCAGGTGTCGGCGCTCTTCGCCTCCCGCGACCGCCCGGTCGGCATACAGGCACAGCGACAGCTCGGCGATCTCGTGGGGCCGCGCGGCTCGGTGCTAGTCCAGGGATCCCTGGCGTCGATGGAGTGCGTGTTGGAGACGTTCAGCGCGGGCGGGGACCACCTGATCGTCCTCGGCCGGGTCGAAGCACTGCACCTGGGAGACGCGGACCGGGAGCCGCTGGTGTTCCACCGCGGCCACTACACCCGGCTCGCCTCGTACGCCGACGCGCAGGGCTGAGCGAACCAGGTTGACCGAGCAACGACTCCAGGCCGCCCAGGTGGCCGGAAAGGTGCAGGACATGGCACATGCCGCCGCCGGACCCAGAGCCGGCATCACCGCCGGAATCAGGGAGATCGGCATCAGCGTCCCCGAGCGCGTGGTGACGAACCAGGAACTGGAGCAGACCCTCGACACCACCGACGCGTGGATTCGCGCCAACATCGGTGTGGAGACCCGGCGTTACTCGGACCCCGACGACTGGACCTCGGACCTGGGAGCCCGCGCGCTGCTGGACGCGTGCGAGCGAGCCGGCGTCTCCCCTGCCTCCGTGGACCTGGTGATCTGCGGGACGTACACCCCCGACCGCATGCTGCCGAGCACCGCCGTCACCATCATGGGCAAGGCGGGTATCAGCGGGACCCCCGGCTTCGACGTGAACAGCGGCGGCTGCCCCGGCTCGGTGTACGCGCTGGAGGTCGGCGCCAACTTCATCGCCTCGGGCGCCTACCGCAGGGTGGCCGTGGTCCTCGCCGACGTCAGTACGAAGATCTTCGACCCGCAGGACCGCACCGTCGCCGTCATCTTCGGTGACGCGGCCGCCTGCTATCTGCTGGAGCCAGTGGTCTCGGGTGCCGACGGACTGGGCTCGGCGCGCCTGGGCAGCGAGCCGTCCGGCCAGTCCACCGGCTATGTGACGCGTGAGCCCCGGTTCGCCGAGAACGGCGAGCGGCGGCAGTCCGGCTTCGGGGACAACTTCACCGTCATGGTGGGCCGCGGGATCCGCGACTTCGTGCTCGGCAGCGTCCCGGGACTCATCGAGAAGACGGTGGCCGACGCGGGCCTCGGCCTCGACGACATCGACTTCTTCGCATTGCACCAGGCCAACCGGCACATGGTGCACACGATCCTGGACACGCTCGGCCAGCCTCGGGACAAGACGCTGACCAACATCCAGCACATCGGAAACACCTCCGGGGCCTCGGTCCCGCTGGTCCTGCGCGACGCCGTCGACGCGGGAAGGATCGGGCCCGACGACCGGGTCGTGCTGGCCGCCTTCGGCGCCGGCCTCAACTACGGGGCATTGGTGACGCGTTGGTGCGGCCCCGAGGACTTCGCCTGACCCGGCGCCATCGCGCGCCGGCCGGCCACCGGGCGTCAGTCGGCCACCGTGCGCGGACCGGCACCACCGACCGGTGGTTTCACCGGCCACCGTTCTCCACCACTACGCACAAGTACCCAGCAAGGGAGTCTGCATGGGAAGCGTGACAGGAAGCATCAGTGTCTCGGCGCCGTTCGCCGACGTGTTCGCGGTCGTCTCCGATCCGGAGCGGCTGCCCGACTGGTGCACCGACTTCGCGCGCGCGTCGCGCAAGGACGGCGACCACTGGACCGTGGACACCCCGTTCGGCCCGGTCGAGGTGCGCTCCTCGGCCGACCGCGGGACGGGAGTCGTCGACTTCCGCGTGGTGTCCGAGCACGGTGATCATCGCGCCTTCACCCGGCTCATCGCCGTGTCCGGCAACGAGAGCGAGTTCGTCTTCACTCGGCTGTTCGGCGCCGGGGAGGGCGAGGCCGAGGCGCCCCAGCTGCTCGCCGTCATCGAGGGCCGCCTCAAGGCCCTCGCCTCCCTCTTCTGATCACCAGCGTTTCTGCGCTGCCGCGTGCCTGCATTCCTGCATCTCTGCATCTCTGCATTCCTGGAAGGGAAAGTCCGTGAAGTTTGCCTGGATCGATCTGCGTTCGGTGAATGCTGAGCACCAGGAGGCCGTCGTCGACGCCGCCGTCCACGCGCGTCTCGAAGGTGTCCTCGACGATAAACTGGAGGTGCTCGCCGCTCTGCCACCGACCGTCCTCAAGGTCCTCCTGCCGGCCGCCGACGCGCCGCTTCCGCCCGAGGCCGCGGACATCGCCGACATCATCCTGACCCCCATCTCCAAGGTCGAGGAGCTGGACAAGCTCAAGCTGACCGTGGACGGCGGCACGTCCGTCGGCGCCTACGTCGACGTCGTCGACGACCCGACCTTGCGGCTGGCCTGCGCCGCGGCCATCGCGCTCCCGAACACGCTCGTCAAGTTCCGCGACCCCACCAAGATCCCGCTGGAGATCGTCATCGCCGCGGCCGACAAGTCTCCGGGCCGCCTGATCTGCGAGGCCGGCGATCTCGAAGAGGCCGGGATCATCGTCGACGTGCTGGAGAAGGGCTCCGACGGCCTGCTGTACGGGGCGAAGGACTCCAACGAGGTGTTCGGCCTGGTCGAGCTGCTCGGCGCCAAGACCCCGGACCTGGACCTGACCACCCTCACCGTCCAGTCCATCGAGCACAACGGTCTCGGCGACCGGGTGTGCGTCGACACCTGCACCCACTTCGGCAAGGACGAGGGCATCCTCATCGGCTCGTACGCCTCGGGCTTCATTCTCGGCGTGAGCGAGACCCACCCGCTGCCATACATGCCGACGCGCCCCTTCCGGGTCAACGCCGGTGCCCTGCACTCGTACGTCCTCGGCGAGGACAACCGCACCAACTACCTGAGCGAGCTGAAGGCCGGCAGCACGATTCTCGGCGTCACCGCGGACGGCAGGACCCGCCGGATCGTGGTCGGGCGGGTGAAGCTGGAGTCGCGTCCGCTGCTCACCATCCACGCGCTCTCGCCGGAAGGCGTCGAGGTCAGCCTGACCGTCCAGGACGACTGGCACGTCCGCGTCCTCGGCCCAGGTGCCGCGGTACTCAACGTCACCGAGCTCAAGGCCGGGGACCAGCTCCTCGGCTACATCGCCACCGACAAGCGGCACGTGGGGTGGCCGGTCGCCGAGTTCTGCATCGAGAAGTAGGCGGCGGGCGGCACAGCCGCACCTCAGCGCGCCCGAACCAGGCCCGCCCCGGAGAGCCTCCCCCTTTGGCTCCCCGGGGCGGGCCGCTCACCGAGTGGGGAGTGCCCAATGGCCGACACCGCACCATTGACGAACGAGACCGGCCCTGGGCCGTCGCCACAGTTGACGAAAGAGACCGGCCCGAGGCCGTCGCCACGGTTGACGCGGGACACCGGCCCGGCGCTGTCGCCCGGAGCCCGGCTCACGCCCTTCACGGTCACCGTGGAGCGGGGCAGGCTGAGGTTCTTCGGGAGCGTCATCGGGCTGGAGGACACCGAGTTCACCAGTCTGGAACGCGCCCGGGAGGCCGGACACCACGATCTGCCTGTGCCGCCCACCTTCCTCTTCGGGCTCGAACTGGAGCACCAGGCGGACGTCCAGGGGCCGGACGGACCACCGGTGGACCCGAGCCGGGTCCTGCACACCGAGCAGTCCTTCAGCTACCACGAGACGGCACACGCCGGCGACGAGCTGGTTTTCTCTCCCGTGATCACCGACGTGTACCGGCGGCGCGCCGGAACCATGGAGTTCGTGGTCCGCGATACGGCGGTCACCCGCCCCGACGGGACCGCCGTCGCCGATCTGCACCAGGTGATCATGGTGCGTCACCCGGAGGGCGAGCGATGACCGCACCGACGTCGACGTCCCTGGTGGGTACGGAACTTCCCGACCTGCACCCGGACGAGGTGGCCCGGGCGACGCTCGCCCTGTTCGCCGGCGCGTCCGGCGACCACAACCCGATCCACATCGACACCGACGCGGCCCGGGCCGCCGGCTTCGACGACGTGCTGGCCCACGGCATGCTCTCGATGGCCTTCCTCGGCAGGCTGGTGACCTCCTGGGTCCCGCTCGGCGCCGTCCGCTCCCTCAAGGCGCGCTTCTCCGCGATGACTCCGGTGCACGCGCGGCCGCACTGCACCGGACGCGTCACCGCGGTCGAGCAGGGCGCCGACGGCGAGCTCCTGGCACGGATCGCGCTGGCCGTCCGGCTCGCGGACGGCACGCTCACGGTGCGCGGCGAGGCCGTGGTGGCGGCGGACTCCCTGCCGACGACTTGAACCAGACGTACGAGAGGACATCAACCATGGCACGTTCCGTGCTGGTCACCGGAGGAAACCGGGGCATCGGGCTGGCGGTCGCCCGTGCCTTCCTGGAGAACGGCGACAAGGTGGCGGTGACCCACCGCGGCAGCGCACCGCCCGAGGGCATCTTCGGTGTGCGGTGCGATGTGACCGACACCCAGCAGGTGGAGGCCGCGTTCAAGGAAGTCGAGGACGCGCACGGGCCCGTCGAGGTCCTGGTGTCCAACGCCGGGATCACTCATGACACGTTGCTGCTGCGGATGACCGAGGAACGGTTCACCTCGGTGCTGGACACCAACCTGACCGGCGCCTACCGGGTTTCCCGGCGGGCCGCGCGCAGCATGCTCAAGGGGCGTTGGGGCCGGGTGATCCTGATGTCCTCGGTGGCCGGCACGACCGGCACAGTGGGTCAGGTCAACTACGCGGCCAGCAAGTCCGGGATGATCGGCATGGCACGCTCCATGGCGCGTGAGCTCGGCTCGCGGGGCATCACCGTGAACGTGGTGGCGCCGGGCCTGGTGCTCACCGACATGGCCGAGCAACTGCCCGAGGAGCGCCGTGAGCAGATCCGCGGCCAGATCCCGCTGGGCCGGCACGGCGCCGTCGACGAGGTGGCGTCCGCGGTGACCTGGCTGGCCTCCGACGGGGCAAGCTACGTCACGGGGGCGGTGCTGCCGGTCGACGGCGGTCTGGGCATGGGCCACTGATCCACGGCCCGTACGTGAGGGACGTACCGGCTTACGGACGTCCTGTCTCACGGACGTACGCAAACGACTGGGGCGCGCCGCGAACGCGCGGCGCGTCCCAGTCCGTTGGGCCCTTCTTTCCGCGTACGGCCGTTGTGCCGCGCTGGACTGCCGAACGTACGGCTACGGAATCGACAGGACGATCTTGCCGAAGAGGTCGCCCCGTTCCATGCGCTCGAAGGCGTGGCGGATGTCGCGCATCGGGAACACCGAGTCGACCACGGGCCGCACGCCCTTGGCCACGCAGAAGTCGAGGAGAGCGGCGAGCTCCTTCTTGCTGCCCATCGTCGAGCCGATGACCCTGAGTTCCCGGTAGAAGATGTGCTGGAGCTCGCCCAGCGGGGGGTTGGGGCCACTGGTGGCGCCGGAGATGACCAGCCGGCCGCCGTCTTTGAGCGCGCGGACCGAGTGCGACCAGGTGGCCTCGCCCACGGTCTCCAGGACCGCGTCGACCCGCTGCGGCAGCCGGGCCCCTACCTCGAACGCGGCCTCGGCGCCCAGCGCCACGGCCCGCTTGCGCTTGACGTCGTCGCGGCTGGTGACGAAGACGCGGAAGCCGGCCGCGGAGCCGAGGACCACCGCCGCGGTGGCCACTCCGCCGCCGGCGCCCTGCACGAGAACGGTGTCGCCGGGGCTGAGGTCCGCGTTGGTGAACAGCATCCGGTACGCGGTCAGCCACGCGCCCGGCAGACAGGCCGCCTCGGCGAAGCTGAGCTCGGCGGGCTTGGGCAGCAGGTTCCAGCGCGGCACGGCGATGCGCTCCGCGAACGTGCCGGGGTATTTCTCCGACAGCATCGAGCGCGGCTCGTCGGATCCGACGCCGTGGCCGCTCTCGCCGATGACGGAGTGAATGACGACCTCGTTGCCCTCGGCGTCCACCCCGGCGCCGTCACAGCCGAGAATCAGCGGCAGGTCCTGCTCGCCGAGGCCCACGCCCCGCAGCGACCACAGGTCGTGGTGGTTGAGCGAGGCGGCCCGCAGCTGGACGGTCGTCCATCCGTGGGGCACCGATGGTTCCGGCACCTCGCCCAACTGAAGTCCTTTCAGGGGCTGTTGCGGATCGATACGGGCGGCGTAGGCAGCGATCATGGCCCGAGGCTAATCCTCTGGAGCGGTCAACCGGCTGCCCGGCGGGAGTCCCCCTTCGGCCGCGACGAAAGGGCACCGCCAACGGGCCTTACCGCGGGTCGGTCCGGACGCGAGGCTGGCACGGCAGTACGGGGCAGGGCACACACCCCGTGCAGGAATCGGACGAGTGGGATCCGGCGTCGCAGGGCGGGACCCGCTCCAGGGCGGTGCCGGACGAATCCGGGCCCACCACGAAACCACTCGTCCACCCCGCACTGGCTGCTGGTGGTGGCGGTCCACGGAGGCCGTCCACGGAGGTCATCCACGACGACGGCCCTCGGCGGCCGTCACCACCAGCCGCGAAGTCACCCATCCAGTCGCCGCGTCGGCGGCGTCCGCCAGGAGGAGAGTCCCGACCTATGACGAAGGCTGCCAGCACGATTCCGTACGGCGTGGGCATCCGGGCCATCGGAGGGTACGTGCCGAGCCAGGTGGTGACCAACGTGGACCTTGAGGAGCGCCTGGACACCACCGACGCCTGGATCAGCGAGCACATCGGCGTCAGTACCCGGCACTGGTCCGCCCCCGAGGAGCGCACGTCCGACCTGGGCGCCGCCGCGCTGATCGACGCCTGCGAGCGGGCCGGGGTCAACCCCGACTCGATCGACCTGGTCATCTGCGGCACGTTCACGCCCGACCACATGCTGCCGGCGGCTGCTGTGGCGATCGCACGCAAGCTGGGACTGACCGGCGTTCCCGGGTTCGACGTGAACAGCGGGGGCTGCCCCGGCGGCACGTTCGCCCTCGACGTCGGTGCCAAGTACCTGCTGTCGGGCCAGTACCGCAGGATCGCGGTGGTCCTCGCCGACACCACGACCAAGACCCTCGACCCGGAGGACCGCACGGTCGGCGTGATCTTCGGTGACGCCGCCGCCTGCTACCTGCTCGAACCGTGCGCCCCGGGCACGGGCATGACGTCCGCCCTGCTGCGCAGCGACCCGAGCGCGTACGAGACCGCGTTCATCAAGCGGGAGCAGCGCACCTGGTCCAAGGACGGCAGCGACAAGCTGTCCGGCTTCGGCAGCAACTTCATGCACATGCACGGCCGTTCGGTGCGCAACTTCGCCCTGGACAACATGCCGAACTTCGTTCTCGAACTGCTCGAACACCACGAGATGACGGTCGAGGACATCGATCTGATCATCTTCCACCAGGCCAACTACCACCTGATCCACCTCCTCATGGAGAAGATCGGGCTGCCGCCGGAGCGCACCCTCACCAACGTCGAGCGCCTGGGCAACACCTCCGGCGCGGGGGTGCCGCTGGTGCTCCGCGAGGCCGTCGACACCGGCCGCGTCCAGGCGGGAGACACCGTCGTACTGGCCTCCTTCGGAGCCGGGATGAGCCATGGCGGCACGGTCATCAAGTGGACCGGCGACGACGACTTCCTGGTGTCGGCGCAGTAGATGAACATCGAGGGAAAGGTCGCGCTCATCGCCGGCGGCACCTCCGGCCTCGGCTTCGCCGTGGCCGAGCGGCTGCTGGCGGCGGGTGCGGATGTGGTGGTCATGGGGCGCGACGCGGAGCGCGGTCACAAGGCCCTGGTGGAGCTCGGCGAGGGGGCGTCCTTCGCGGCCGGCGACATCACGGATCCGGACGACGTGGCCGCCGCGGTGGCCGTGGCGGAGCGCCGGGGCGGCCCGCACATCGTCGTCAACTGCGCCGGGGCGACCGGGGCCGGACGCGTCGTGGGCAGCAAGGGCCCGCTGCCTCTCGCGGAGTTCCAGCGGCTCGTCCAGGTGAATCTGGTCGGCACCTTCGACCTGGTCCGCACCTCTGCGGCGGCGATGCTCCGCCGCGCGCAGGGCGCCGACGACGGCGAGGCCGAGCCCGAGGAGCGCGGTGTCATCGTCTGTACCTCCTCCATCGCGGCGTACGACGGGCAGCAGGGCCAAGCGGCCTATGCGGCATCCAAGGCGGGTGTCGTCGGCATGACCCTGCCGCTCGCCCGCGACCTGGCCGGACACGCGGTGCGCGTGGTGACCGTGGCGCCTGGTCTGTTCGACACCCCGATGTTCGCCGCGCTGCCCGACCGGGTGCGCGGCGCGCTGGTGGGCGGCACCCCGTTCCCGCGACGGCTTGGCCGCCCCGAGGAGTTCGCGGCCCTGGTCCGGCACGTCGTGGAGAACCCCATGATCAACGGCGAGGTGGTCCGGCTCGACGGGGCCTCACGCCTCGCGACTACCTGAGGAACGGACGGAAATGGCGGAGAGCACACAGTTCAGGTCCTGGCTCGAATCCCGTGTGACCGGGTCGGGCAACGACGACGTCTGGGCCGTCGGGGAGACGGTGGTCACCCGGCGGCAGCTGAGGGAACGCGTCGAGTACGAGCGTGCGGCGCTCCAGGCGCGCAGCATCACTGAGAGCAGCGCGGTGGCCGTGCAGATGATGCCGAGCTTCTCCATGCTGTCGACCCTGTTCGCCCTCTGGTCGCTCGGCGCCCAGGTGCAGCTGCTCGACCCGCGGCTGACCAGGACGGAGACCAACCGGCTCATCGAACTGTGCGAGCCCCAGTTCCATGTCACATCAGGCGATCTCGGCGGTGTCTTCAGTTCGTTCCGCGACGAGACGCCCATCGAAGGGATCCGGCTGAAGTCGGGGCGGCCCGCCAAGTCGGCGCATCCGCTGGTGCAGTTCAGCTCCGGATCGACGGGCCTGCCGAAGGTGATCGGCCGCACGGACGCGTCGCTGTACGAGGAGATCGGACGCTTCGCGCGGCTGTCCGAGATGCCGCGCGCCGGTGAACGGGTGCTGCTGCTCAGCTCGATCATGCACTCCTTCGGTCTGATCGGTGGTGTCCTGCACGGCCTCGACGTCAGCGCGCCGCTGCACTTCAGCAGTCGGCCGCAGGCCCGGGAGCTGGTGCGCATGCTGGCCGAGCGGGAGATCGCGGCGGTCTTCGGCGTGCCGCTCCACTTCAGCCTGCTCAGCCGAGTGCCTCAGGTCCCTGAACTCCCCGCGCTGCGGCTGGCGGTCAGCGGCGGCGAGCTGCTCGACGCGAAGGTGTACGACGAGTTCAAGACCGGCTACGGCATCACCGTCGGCCAGGCGTACGGCATGACGGAGACCGGAATCGTCGCCACCGACCTGGGAGGCCGCTACGGACCGCCGGCCGTGGGCGAGGTCGTGCCGGGCCTGCGGACGGAGGTTCGCGAGGGCACCCTGCGCGTCCAACTGCCTGAGTGCCCCTATCTGTACGCAGACCGGGCGGACCGCTACGAGGACGGCTGGCTCGACACCAAGGACCGGTGCTCGGTCCGGCCCGGCAGCGAGGCGCTGGAGATCACCGGACGCTCGGACTCACTCGTCGCAGTGGGCGGTCTGAAGGTCGATCTGACGGAGGTGGAGCAGATCCTCACCGAACACCCGCTGATCGAGGAGGCCGTGGTGGTGTTCGGCGATTCGATCGAGGCCCATGTGGTCACGAGTGGCGAGCTGTCCCGCGGTGACCTGCTCGGCTGGTGCCGTGAGCGGCTCGCCTCGTACAAGTTGCCGCGTGCCTTCCACTACGTCGCCCGGCTGCCGCGCACCTCGAACGGAAAGGTCGTCCGCAACCGTGAGCTACTCCACACGGCACAGGGCCGACTTACGAAATCCGCAGCTCAGTGAGGCGGCGATAGTCGGCGGAATTGTTACTTCCACACCAAAAGATCTTTAAGTAACCCCCTGAACGCTCTAAGTTGAGTTTGCTGTAAGCAATCCGCTGCTCAGGCGGGCGTCACACAAGGGGGGACCCAGTCATGCGATCGGAAGAAGGCGAACACGATCACGTACGCGAAGGGGGCGGCACCGGGGCGTTGGAAGAGCTGGCCCAGCAGGCCGAGACGGCGATCGTCCGGCTGCGGCAGTCCCTCGCGTCGCTGCCTCAGCCGGGCTTAGCGGCCGGCGGGGGACAGACGCTGCCCGACGAGGAGGTGCTGGGTTTCGTGGCCCAGGTGGCCGGCACCGCCTCCGGGCCATGGCTGGAGATGCGGTCGGGGGCGGGCCTGCGGCCCGAGGTGCTCAAGGATCTGCCCGCCTTGGGCGCCGAACTGTTCGAGCGTGGGGTGGAGTTGCACATGCTCTGTCAGCACGTGACGCGCTTCGACCCCGAACTGCGGGAGGAACTGGGGCTCGTGGAGGAGCAGGGCGGCCTGGTCAGGACCATGGAGACGCTGCCAGGCTGGTTCCTCGTCCTGAGTGACTCGCTCGCCCTGGTTCCCTCGGCCGAGAGGGAGGGCGTCTCGGTGGTGACCGATCCGGCCATGGTCGGCGTTCTGCAGTCCGTCTTCACCGACTACTGGCTCAGGGCCCGCCCGTTCTCGCAGGGCGGCTGGCGCGGGGCGCGCCTGGAGGACGTGTCGCAGGAGGTCAACGCCGTCATCATCCGGATGCTGTGCACGGGCGCGAAGGACGAGCTCGTCGCCAAACGCCTCGGCATGTCCGTACGCACTCTGCGCCGCCGCATCGCCCACATGCTGGACGGACTGGGGGCCGCGAGCCGTTTCCAGGCGGGTTTCGAGGTCGGCCGCTCGCTGGGCGACGAAGCCATCTGCGACGCGGAACGACCCCTGGAGGATCGTTTCGGCGCATCGGCCTGACGCCGAGACCCGGAAACTCCGGCCCGCAAAATAGTTGCCGCTTATACCAAATTGGGCGGGGCGCGTGCATCACCTTCGCGCCAGACGCATCAGGTTGTTGTCAGTCAGGATCCTGAGGTTCTCAAAAGTGGATCGAACTGCGTCGTTCGAAGAGTATGGACTTCGGAGCGTCCCGGTCCCGGCCGATGAAGTCCAGGCGTCCTGCCACGAGAATCCGTGGCTCCGCGGAAAAAGAGCCACGGATTCTCGTGTGTAGCGCTCCACCGTTTCGCTCTGATTCGATGAAGTGCTTACAGGGGGTTGGCATGTCGGACTTGGTGATGCTCAAGGAATCCACCGCCGTTGATGCACATGCGGCCGGCAGAGGCGTACTCGTGGCCCTGTCCAGCGAGGTCATACGCTGGGGAGTCTGCAACATGCTCGAGCGGCTCGATCCGCCGCGCCATATCGAGCCGCACGACGATGTTGCGTCCGCCTCGGACATCCTGCGCAGCGGCCTGTACTCCCTGGTGATCGTCGACGCCATCGACGGCGAGGACGTCCTGCTTCAGCTGACAGAGAACGCGGGACGGCTCGGAGTCAAGGTTCTCGTGCTGCTCGCCCACGTCGACGCGAGCGCGGTGGAGCGGATCGCGGCCCTGCCGGCCGACGGGTTCCTCGTGCAGTCCGATCTCACGCTGGAGTGCATGAACGAGACGCTTGAGCGACTGGACCGGGGTGACCTGCCGATCCCGGCGACCATGGTGCGCCAGCTCATGGCGCGGGCCCGCAGCGGCGGCGCCCGCGCCTTCCAGGCACAGGTGCGGCTGACCCCGCGTGAGCACGACGTCCTGCACCTGATGGGCGAGGGGCTGAGCAACAAACAGATAGCCAGGCGGTTCGGCATATCGGTGCACGGCGTGAAGCGGCATGTCACCAATGTGCTGGCCAAGCTCAACTGCCCCAACCGCACACAGGCCGTGTCGATCGCGCTCAAGCAGGGCCTCCTCGCCAGTGGATGACGAGTCCGACGCTCCGGTCGTCCACCTGAGCAGGCTGGACCCAGCCGAGCGAGCCAGCGGCCCGGAGCCCGACTGGGCGCTCCTCAGCCCGGACGAGCGGGCCCGGGCCGACCGGATGCCGCCCTCTGCGCGGCGCGTGTGGATCCACTCCCGCGCGCTGCTGCGGACGACGGTGGCGCACCATCTGGGTTGCTCCGCCCGCGAGGTGCGGCCGGCCCGCGACCCGCTCGGCAGGCCGTTCCTGCCCGACGCGCCGCATCTGCACATCAGCCTGGCGCACACCACCGACTGCTGTGCGGTGGCGGTCAGTACGGCGGGTCCGGTGGGCGTGGACGTCGAGTGGGTCAGACCGGTGAGCCTGCCCGACGGACTGGCCCGGCGCATCCTCGGGCCCGCCGAGCTCGAGGAGTGGGACCGGGTCGCCACGCCGGACCGCACCCGGTGGCTGCTGCGCCGCTGGACCTGGAAGGAAGCACTGCTCAAGGCCGAGGGAATCGGGCTCGCGGGCGGCCCGCGCTCCTTCCGGGTGCGGCGGACGGCGGACGGGCTGCGGGTCAGCGGCGGTCGGCACCGGCCGGAGTGCTGGTGGCTGGACGAGGTCCCGGCGGGCCCGCGGCACGTCGCCGCGGTCGCCCGCGACCGGCGGGGCCGCACCCCGCGCTGATGACGACGGCGGACTCCCCGTACGCCGAGATGTGAACGTCCCCGAACGCACGGAGCGCTGTTTCGCCATGCCCGATTTCAGCCGGGCAGGCGGAACAAACAAGTCCCACACAATGTCCCCGAGTGTCTGAAAGGAATTCTCCGATGGCGAGAGACGTGAAAGGACGGGTCGTGCGACCCGTACGCGCGGTGCTGATAACACGCCGCCGTGACGACGGCATTCAGGCGTCCCCCGTCTCCGGCCTGGCGATCGGCGATGACTGCTTTCTCGTCACCTCCAGCCAGGTGACCGCCAAGACACGGAATATCCGGCGCGATCCCCGGGTGGCGATCTGCGTGGTGTCCGAGAGCTGGTACGGCCCCTGGCAGACGATCGAGGGAAACGCGGAGATCCGGAGCCTTCCCGACGCGTTCGACGACCTCAAGGAGTTCCACCGCGTGCGGGACGGCGGCCCGCTGGGTGTGGGACCGGACTTCGACAGGAAGCTCCTCGCGACCTGGGAGGCCGAGGCCAAGGTGCTCATCGCGGTGCACGCCGAACGCGTCGCCCGCGCGCCCTCGATCGACGAGCTCGCCTCCGCCCTCGCCTCTCGGCAGATCCGCTAGCCCCCGAACCGTTGCTCCCGCGGCACCCTTCCCCACCCTCACTATAGAACATCCGTTCGAAACCCTGCCCCCCGAAATCCCGCTCGCCCCTTGGGAGAAGAGATGAAACGCATCGCACCACTCGCCCTCGGCATGTTCGCCATCGGACTCGACGCCTTCATCCTGTCCGGGCTGCTGCCGGGCATGGCCGACTCCTTCGACGTGTCCCTGGCCGCAGTAGCCCAGGTCATCACCGGCTTCACCTTCGCGTTCGCGATCAGCGCCCCCCTGCTCGCCGTGGCCACGGCGAAGGTCGGCCGCAAGAAGCTCGCGCTCTACGCGCTCGCCATCTTCGCGATCGCCAACGCAGCCAGCGCCCTCGCCCCCTCGCTGTGGGTGATGGTGCTCGTCCGCGTCCTGGCCGGCGCCGTCGGCGGCGTCTACTCACCGGCCGCCGTGGGCACGGCCGTTCAACTCGTGCCGCCGGCCCAGCAGGGCCGCGCGCTCGGCACCATCATGAGCGGCCTGTCCGTGTCGACGATCCTCGGCGTGCCGGTGGGTGTGCTCGTCGGCACGCAGGTCGGCTGGCGCGCGGCCCTGTGGGTCGTGGTCGGCGTCATCATCGTCGCGATCATCACCATCGCCGCGCTCGTCCCGTCCGTCGGCGCCGCGCCCACGCCCGGCCTCAAGGACCGCTTCGCCGTCCTGACCGACGGCCGGGTGCTGGGACGGATGTTCGTGATGTCCCTGTACGGCGTCGCGCAGATGGGCCTCGTCTACACCTTCCTGCCCTCGATCCTCAAGGACAGCGCCGGTGTCTCCACCAAGAGCCTGCCGGTCTACCTGCTGATCGCGGGGGTGACCTCGTTCGTCGGCAACGCCCTGGCCGGCGCCCGCCTCGACAAGGGCACGTCGCCCAAGTTCATGCTGGGCGCGGCGCTCGCGGCAGTGGCGGTCATCATCGCCGTCTTCCCCTACGGCGCGTTCAACGCCGTCGCCGCCGGAGTCGTCATCCTCTTCTATGGGTTCGCCGTGGCCCACGTCCAACTGCCGCTGCAGTACCAGCTGATGCGCATCGTGCCGCAGCACACCAGCATCGTGGTCTCGCTGCTCAACTCTGCCCTGTACCTGGGTACCGCGGTCGGTGCCGCGATCGGCGGCGCCGTCCTCGCGGGCGCCTCGACGACGGCGCTGACGTGGATCGGCGCCGCCGTGGTGACCGTCGCTCTGCTGATCAGCCTCGCCATCAAGCAGGGCGAGGCCCCGCAGGCCGTGACGGGCACGGCACCCGCAAACGACGCCCAGCCGCAGGGCGCCGCCTCCTGACCCACCCGCACCACGCATCACCGTCGGCCTCCACGGCCGCACTCATTCGGGGCACACTCCCCCGGTGCCCCCCGGGCCCGTCGCGTCGATCACGCGGCGGGCCCGGACGCGTGTGCGCATCCAGGGGCTGACGGACCGGGGTGGGGGCAAAGGCGGCGGTGGACTGCCTGTACGGCTACCTCCGATGGCCTGTTCCGGCGCCCCGCAGGAGCTGTCCTTTCGAGGATTCTGCGCAGGCCGGGGCACCGAAAGAATCTCCTCAGTGTTTCCGCCACTTGGGGGTAGATCGAATATGGTTGCGTTGACCACGGGACTGGACGTCAGGCTCTCCCGGCTCTCCCGACATCGCGCCGGCCACTTCCTGTTCGTGCCCATGGACCACTCCGTGGCCGACGGCCCCATCACCACCGCCGCCCGGTTCAACCAACTGGTGAGCACGGTCGTGGACAACGGAGCCGACGCGATCGTGGTGCACAAAGGCCGCGCCCGTGCGGTGGACCCCCAACTGCTGCGCAGCTGCGGGCTGATCGTCCACCTCAGCGCGAGCACCCCGCACTCGCCCGACGGTGACGCGAAGATCCTCGTCGGCGACGTCGCGGACGCCGTCAGGGCGGGCGCCGACGCGGTGAGCGTGCATGTGAACATCGGCGCCGACACGGAGGCCGCGCAACTGGCCGACCTGGGCACCGTCGCCCGTGCCTGCCAGGAGTGGAACCTGCCCCTGCTGGCCATGGTCTACCCGCGCGGTCCCCGCATCGCCGACCCGCACGTCCCCGCCCTGCTCTCGCACGTCGTCAACATCGCCGCCGACCTCGGCGCGACGATGGTGAAGACGACGTGGGCGGTACCCGCCGAGGGCATGGCGGAGGTCACCGAGAGCTGCCCCATCCCGGTCCTCGTCGCCGGCGGCCCGAGCGACAGCGGCAGCCTCGCCGACTACGCGGCCACCGCCCTGGATGCCGGCTGCCGCGGCCTCGCCGTGGGTCGCCGCGTCTTCGAGAGCGCCGACCCGGGCGCCGCCGTCCGCGAGGTCGCGGCCGTCGTGCACGGTCACCGGCAGGGCCTCGCCACCGCGTCCGTACTGCCGTCGCTCGCCACCGTGCAGCACCGGGCGAGCGTCCCGGCGCAGATCTGAGCACCCCCCGTCGACCGTCACCCCCACGACCCGCAAGGGAGCCGAACCATGCAGGAAGAGACCCGGGACTTCGTCCTCGCCGTCATCCGCGACGTCATCAACCTCCCCGTCCCCGAAGGCGCCGACGCGGACACCCCGCTCGGCCCCGAAGGCCTCGAACTCGAATCCCTCGCCATGATCGAGCTGCTGCTCCAGCTGGAGGGCGAGTACGACGTCGAACTGCCGGAGGAGGACGTGGACCCCAAGACGGTCCGCACCCTCGGCCAGCTGGTCCAGGTGGTGGTCGACCGGCGTACGGCGGTGGCGGGAGCCGGGCGTTGATCACGCGCGGTGACATAGAACGTCTTCTCATCGACAGCGGGATCACACCCGAACCCGGCCCCGAGGGCCCCGACGAGTTCGTCGTCGACTCACTCACTCTCGTCTGGATGCTGCACCTGTTGGAGGAGCGGCACGGCATCCCGTGGGAGCCCGAGGAGGAGGAACTCGTCGGATTCACCTCGACGACCGGCGCCCAGGCCGTGCTGGCCCGGCGCTTTCCCGGCCGGGTGGAACAGGGAGAGGTAACCCATGGCAGCTGAAGTGGCCATCACCGGCTACGGAGTCTTCACCTCGTACGGATTCGGCTCGCAGGCTCTGCGCGACGGTCTCTTCGCGAGCCACACCGGCTTCACTCCGGTCACCCGGTTCGACTCGACGCCGTACCACGCGGACCGCGCGGCGACCTACGAGGGAGAAGGACCCGAGATCCCGGGCCTCCCGGTGAAGCCGGGCGTCACGCCCGGGCAGGGAGAGGTCCTGCGGGCATGTGCGCTGGCGGCACTCGCGATGGCCCGGCACAACGGCGCGGACGCGCCGGTGCTGCTGGGCACCGCGGGCGACCACTCCGGCAACCGGGGCTTCTGGGAGGACATCGCCACCGGCCGAATCCCGGCCGACCCGCGGGTACTGGACAGCCTGCCCTCGCGGCTCGCCGAGCGGCTGGGCGAGGAACTGGGCCTGGGCCGCCGGCGGCTGGCGTTCGTGAACGCCTGTGTCGCGTCGACCAACGCCATCGCGCACGGCGCCGACCTCATCAGCCGGGGCAGCGCGGACGTGGTCGTGGCGGGCGGCTCGTACCTCGTCACCGAGGACGTCTTCGCCAAGTTCGACTCGGGCAAGGCACTGAGCAGAGAGGGCGTCGTACGCCCCTTCTCCAAGGGGCGCATGGGACTGCTGCAGGGCGACGGCGTGGCCGTGCTGGTCCTGGAGTCGGTGCGGCACGCCCAGGAGCGGGGCGCCGACATCCTCGGGAAGGTGGCCGGCTGGGGAATGGCCGCCGACGCCCACCACGTCATCCAGCCGCATCCCCGCGGCGAGGGCATGGCCGCCGCGGCGGGCGCAGCCATCCGCAAGGCCGGCATCGCCCCCGAACAGATCGGCTACGTCAACGCCCACGGCACCGGTACGCCACTCAACGACGTGGCCGAGACCGCCGCGCTGCATCGCATCTTCGGCGAGCACGCGCCCCGCGTCCCGGTCAGCTCCACCAAGAGCGGTACCGGTCACATGCTGGAGGCCACCGGAGCGGTCGAGGCCGTCATCACCCTGCTCGCCCTGCGCGACGGGCTGCTGCCGCCCACGCTCGGCTACCAGGAACCCGATCCGGACTGCGACTTGGACTACGTACCGAACACGGCCCGGCCCGCCGACATCACGCACGCCCTGTCGCTCAACGCGGCCTTCGGAGGGGTGAACGCCGCGCTGGTGCTGGAGCGCGCAGGAGAGGACGCTGCCTAATGCTGTTGTCAAGCCACGAGACGGAGAGGTGGCCGGGCCTCGTAGGGGCGTCGGTCGCGCAGGATGGCGTAGAGAACGTTGAT